>NZ_JBFTJD010000012.1:0-107884 GCF_056395245.1 Arthrobacter sp. 10L430
CAGGAACTGCCAGGTGTCCTCGATCCGGTGCGGATCCTTGCCGATCAGCAGCTGCGCAACATGTTCCTTCAGGTACGCGGCCACGGCCAGTTCGCGGCCGTTCAGGGTGGCATCACCGATGCCGGTCACACCGTCCTCGGTGGTGATCCGCAGGGTCACGAAGTTACGGGAGGGGCTTGTCACGAAGACTTCCGCGGCAATGATTTTCACAACAGGTCCTGGCTTTCTTTTAGGTCTAACAATGAACGTTTCCGGCCCTTCGGCCGGGACGGGGCGCCGTCCGCCTAGCGCTGGGTGGTGCCGGCAACGTGGCCGCCGAGCAGCGCGAGTTCGCCGGTGCGCGGCAGGCCTTCCCAGTCCCCCGCGGTGCTCACCGCGAAGGCACCGGCCAGGGCGCCGCGCCGAAGGCGGCCGGGAACGTCCTCGCCGTCGAGCAGTGCCGAGAGGTAACCGGCGGTGAAGGCGTCCCCGGCGCCAACCGTGTCGATGCTCGTCACCGGCACAGCCGGGACCTCCCAGTGCCCGGCACGAGTGTGTGCTCCGGCGCCGGCTGCCCCGCGCTTGACCACCACGTCCTGCACGCCAAGCCCCAGGAGGTGCTTGGCCATCAGGGCCTCGGCCTCTGCGGAGTCTGAGGGCACGCCGGAGTCGGCGGCGACCAGGTCGAGTTCGTCGTCGGAGGCAATGACAATGCTGGCGTGCCGGACGAGCGGGGATAGGACGGCCCGCGCTTCGTCGCGCGACCAGAGCTTGCTGCGGTAGTTGACGTCCAAGGAAACCAGGACGCCGGCGCCCGTTGCCCGGCGCGCCGCGTATTCCACGGCGTCCCGCGCTTCCGCGCTCAGTGCCGCGGTAATGCCGGTCAGGTGAAGGATGCGGGCCCCGCCTTGGAGCGCAGCGTCGACGTCCTCCCTACAAAGAGTGGAACCGGCTGATCCGGCGCGGTAGTAGAAGGCGCGGCTGACATCGGCAGTCCGCTGCTCCAGGAACATCACGCCTGTGCTGCGGACGGAATCTTCCCGGTGGTGGAGCTCGATGCCCTCGGAACGCAGTTGGCGCTGGATGAACTGGCCATGCGGATCGGCACCCACCACGCCGGCCCAGCGCACTCTGTGCCCCAGCCTGGCCACACCGACGGCCACGTTCGATTCGGCCCCTGCCACATGCATGGACAGGCTGCCGCCAGCGGACAGCGGACCGCCCGAGCGCAGCGACACCATGGACTCACCCAGTGTCAGGAGGTCGACGTCGGCCCTCACTGGAGGCTCCCGGCCGTCCGGCCGCCGAACTCGGCGGACAGGCGGACGAAGCTGCGGGCGCGACCCCGGAGCGGAGCCAGATCGCCGCCGGAGCCGGCGTCGCCGAAAAGCGGACCGCCCAGCCCCACGGCGATGGCGCCGGCCTCCCAGTAGCCGGCCGCTTCCTCGAGCCCCACGCCGCCCACAGCGATGAAGGGGATCTCCGGGAAGGGGTCGCGCAATGCTTTGAGATAACGGGGCCCCCCGATGGATGCCGGGAAGAGCTTGACTGCGGTGGCGCCGCGGTTCATCGCTTCGTAGGCCTCGCTGGGGGTCAGCGCCCCGGCCAGGACGGGAATGCCGCGCCGTGAAGATTCGCCGATCGACTCCGCCAGCGCCGGCGTCACCGTGAACTGGGCTCCGGCGTCGGCGATGTCGTCAACGTCCTGCACCGTCAGCACGGTCCCCGCCCCGACGAAACAGCCTTCGGGTGCCGACGAGCGAACGTCGCGGATCGCCGCCAGCGCGTCCGGCGTGGTCAGTGCTATCTCGACGAAACGGAATCCCTCCTCCATCGCGGCGAGGGCGGCTTTCGCGGCAGCCGGACCGTCGGTCCCGCGCACGATCGCGACCAGCCGGGTTTCCCTGATTCCGGCCAAGAGAATCTCGGGCGTCAAGGTGCTTTCCATTGCGGGGCTCTCCACTTCCTGCTTGGTCATGCTGGCCTTCACCACTCTGCGCTCACCACTCGGCGAACGAGCCGTCGGGGTGACGCCACACGGGGCCGCGCCACGCGTGCCCCTGCTTGTCTGCCGCCCGGACCACCGCTTCGTCGATTTCGATGCCGAGGCCGGGCCCGGTTAGCCGCTCGATGTGCCCGTCCACGAACTTGAGGGGCGTCTTGTCCACGACGTAGTCGAGGACTTCGGCGCCCTGGTTGTAGTGGATGCCGATGCTCTGTTCCTGGATCAGGAAGTTGGGCGTCGCGAAGCCAACCTGCAGGCACGCGGCCAGGGCCAGCGGGCCGAGCGGGCAGTGCGGTGCGAGCTGCACCTCGTAGATTTCGGCCAGTGAGGCGATCTTGCGGACTTCGGTGATGCCGCCGGCATGCGAGAGGTCGGGCTGCGCCACGGCGATGCCGGCCTGCAGGGCGGGGAGGAATTCCTGCCTGCTGTACAGCCGCTCCCCGGTGGACACCGGCGCGGTGGTGGATGAGGTGAATTCACGCAGCAGATGGGTGTTCTCGGGTACCACCGGTTCCTCGAGGAAGAACGGCCGGTACGGCTCAAGGAGCGGCGCCACCCGCCGGGCGTTGGCGAGGCTGAAGCGGCCATGGAAGTCGACGGCCACGTCACGGTGGTCCCCCAAAACCTCCCGGGCGGCGGCCACCCTGCGGACCACGCCGTCGAGCTCCGCCACCGACGCGACAGGGCTCATCCGGCCGCTGGCGTTCATCTTGACCGCCGTGAGTCCGACTTCCAGCTGGGCGCTGATCTGGTCGGCCACCTCGTTGGGCTCGTCGCCGCCCACCCAGCCGTACATCCGGATGCGGTCGCGGACCGGTCCGCCCAGCAGCTGGTGGACCGGGGCGCCGAAGTGTTTGCCGGCGATGTCCCACAGGGCCTGGTCCAGCCCGGACACGGCGCTGGCAAGGATGGGGCCGCCGCGGTAGAAAGAACCTTTGGTCATGACCTGCCAGTGGTCCTCTATCCGCAGGGCGTCCTGGCCGATCAGCAGCTCGGAGAGCTGGTCGACGGCGGTCCGGACGGTTTCGCTGCGGCCCTCGCAGCTTGCCTCTCCCCAGCCGACAATCCCGCTGTCCGTCTCGATGCGGACGAACAGCCAGCGCGGCGGAACCAGGAAGGTTTCTATTCTGCTGATTCGCGTCATGGCGTACCCCTAGCCCTTGGTGGCGCCGGCGGTCATGCCGGACACGATGTATTTCTGCGTGAAGAGCGCAATGATCATGATCGGGATGGTCACCACGGTGGCCGCGGCCATCAGTCCGCCCCAGTCGATGCTGGCGTAGGAGACGAAGTCGAAGATGGCAACGGGCAGCGTCTTGGTCTTCGACCCGGACAGCACCAGGGCGAACATGAAGTTGTTCCACGAGAAGATGAAGGACAGGATCCCGGCGGTGGCCATGCCGGCCACCGAAAGGGGCAGCGTGATGCGGCGGAACGCGCCGATCGGCGTGAGCCCGTCCACCTGGGCCGACTCCTCAAGCTCCAGCGGCAGGGAGTCGAAGTAGCTCATCATGATGTACACGATCAGCGGCAGGGCAACGAACATGTGGCTGAGGATCATCACCTCGAAGCCGCCCACCATCTTCAGGTTGGAGAAGACGTAGTACCAGGGCACCAGCAGGGAGACGCCCGGGATGACGCGGGCCATCAGGACCACCAGCGCCGAGCGGTGCATGGTGAAGCGGCTCATGGCGTAGGCAGCCGGGACGCCCAGGACCAGCGACAGGGCCGTCGAAACGAAGGCCACCCAGAAGCTGTTGAAGATAAAGACGAAGTAGTTGTTGCGCTGCAGCACGTTGGCGTAGTTCTCGCCGGTGGGCGTGAACAGGAAGGACTTGCCGGCGTCGTAGATGTCCACGTTGGTCTTGAAGGATGCCAGCAGCATCCAGAACAGCGGCGCGATCAGGAACAGCACCACCGCGATCAAAGCAACCACGCGGAAGGTCTTGTAGGCGCGGCTGCGCAGCGGCTTCTTGCGGCGCGCCACCTGTGGCCGGCGCCGTGCCGGTGCCTGGGGTTCAGTCAGGAGGGTCATTTGCTTACCGCTTTCTTGCGCATGGTCAGCAGCCACATGGAGCCAATGATGATCATGAAGAACAGGATCAGTACGGCCGAGGAGAGCCCGTACTGGTTGTAGTCGAAGCTCAGCCCGTAGGCGTAGACGTTGAGAGTCTCCACCTCATGGAAGGAACCGCCGCCCTTGCCCTTGGTGGCGTAGAGGATGTCGAACGTCTTCAGGGCATCAATCCCGCGAAGCAGGATGGCCACGATGACCGTGGGCATCATCAGCGGCAGGGTGACGTAGAAGAAGCGCTGGACCGCGCTGGCACCGTCCATCCGTGCGGCTTCATCCGGCTCATCGGAGAGGGAGGTCAGGCCGGCCAGGAGGATGAGGACCACCATGGGGGTCCACTGCCAGACGTCCATGAAGATGGTGGTGGGCAGGGCGGAATCCTGTCCGGAGAGCCACGGCTGCGGCGGAATGCCCACGAGGCCCAGTAGCTGGTTTGCGAAGCCGATGTTCGGATCGAAGATCAGGCGCCACATCATGCCCACTGCCACGGGAGTGGCCACGAGCGGCAGCAGGATGGCCACCCGGACCCACTTTTCGCCGCGGAACGGACGCCACAGGAGCAGGGCGATGCCCATGCCGAGAATGATTTCGCAGGCGAGCGCCACGAGGGTGAAGGACAGCGTGCGGCCCACGGCCGGCCAGAAACGCTCGGTATCGGTAAGGACCGTGAGGTAGTTCTCGAGGCCCACGAAGTCCGACGCCGCACGCACCGACCCCTGGGAGTCGGTCAGGCTCAGGTACAGGGTCCAGGCGAGCGGAAAGATGATGAGGACGCCCACGAAGATCATGGCGGGCGCCGCGAACAGCCACTTCCGGTGGCGGTTGGCCCAGGCGGAGAAATTCTCCTGGGCGCTAGCCGTTCGTCCGGAGGTCCGGGCAGGGGTCAGTACAGACATGGTTCACCTAAAAAGTTGGGGGTGAAAATCTTCAGCGGACGACGGCGGGACAACAGCCTGGCGGGTGCCCCGCCGTCGCGCTTTAGTTACTTACTTTTCGTCGTCCAGGAACTTCTGGAACGCGGTGTTGGCCGTGTCAGCTGCTGCTGAAGCGTCGGCACCGGTGATGGAGGCGACGATCGGGCCGCCGACGATTTCGCGGGCCTTGCCCACAGTGAGGACCTGCGGGCGGTCGTGGCCCACGCCGTTTTCAGCGCTCACCGCGATGGCGGCGGCGAGGTCCTTCGGGTAGGTGGAGGTTCCGGCGGGATCGGACCAGACCGAGGCGCGCGGCCCGGGGACGCCGGCCTTCTGTGCCTCAAGGGTACGTTCCTTGCTGGTGGCCCACTTGATGAACTTCCAGGCGTTGTCCTGATTGGCCGAGGCCTGGTTGATGCCCAGACCCCAGGACGGGATGTTGTACGGCTTGGAGCCGGCGGGACCGGCGGGCAGCGGCGCGAAGCCAACGGTGTCGGCCACCTTGGACTTGGCGGGGTCCGTGGCGTTCTTGTAGAGGGAATCCGCCTCGGTGTAGAACGCGGCCTTGCCCTGGGTGAAGATGGCCATTGCCTCGGGCCAGCTCATGTCCGTGCTGACGTTCTTAGGGCCGTAGTTCTTGATCAGGCCGCCGTAGAAGGCGTACGCCTTCTTGGCTTCCTCGCTCCCGACGGCGGACTTGCCGCTTTCATCGGTGAAGTCGCCGCCGAAGCTGTACAGGAAGCTGGAGAACTGGGTGACGGCTGCCGACTTGCCGGTGCGGGCAACGAACCCTGCGGTGTCCGCGGAAGAAAGCTTCTTTGCGGCCGCCTCGAGCTCCTCCATGGTCTTGGGAACTTCGATGCCGGCGGCCTTCAGCAGGTCCTTGCGGTAGTAGAGCACCTCCCGTTCGGTGATGATGGGAACGCCCGTCACCTTGTCCTCATAGGTGGTGGCCTTGACGGGACCGTCCTGGTAGTCCTTCCAGTTCCACCCGGCGTCCTCTGCCACCTTGCTGGTCAGGTCCGCGAGGTAGCCGTTGCGGGCAAACGCCTTGCCCTCCTGCAGCGGGCGGTACATCATGACATCGATTTCGTCGCTGCCCGCGTTGAGCTTGACGTTGTACTGGTCCGAGAGCTGGTCTTCGCCGAGCTGGGTGAGCTCCACCTTCAGCCCGGTGGACTTTTCGAACTCCGGAATTGCTGCCTTGATCCCTTCGGTCCACACATGGTTGGCGAGGGTGACCCGTACCGTGTCCGAGCCCTTCGACTCGCCGCTTCCGCCTCCGCAGGCAGTCAACCCCAGCGAAAGGGCCGCGGCGACGGCCGCATACTTCACTACTGAACGTCGCTTCATTACGACTCCTAAGATCTTGGCCGGAGCTGCTCCGGCCGCCCGCATACGCATCTTTGCATCTGCTCCGGAAGCGATCATAGGGAAATAAAGCAGACTTAAACAACCCCTTGTGGCTCACCCGTATGATTTATTTATGAAATCTCCAAAGGCGGAGCCCTCCCAAGCCTTGCCGGTGTCGCTTCTGGAACGGCTGGGCCTGGCTATTGCCGACGGCACGCTTGCGCCGCACGCCGTGCTACGGATCGACGAGCTGGAAGCCGAGCACAAGGTCTCCCGGTCAGTGGTCCGGGAAGCGACGAAGGTGCTCTGTTCGATGGGCATGCTCGAATCGCGGCGGCGCCTGGGAACGGTAGTCCAGGCCGTGGAGTGCTGGAATCTCTATGACCCGCAGGTAATCCGATGGCGGCTCGCCTCCTCCGCACGCCTGGACCAGCTCCGCGCACTTAACGAACTTCGCGGGGCGATTGAGCCGCAGGCGGCCCGGCTCGCCGCTGGCCGGATTTCGCTTGAGGACGGAAGTGAGCTCGTGTCCATTGCGGCCCGCCTATGGGCGGCGGGGCAGGGCGACAACCAGGAACAGTTCCTGCTCTTGGACATCGATTTTCATGCTGCTGTGCTCAAGGCGTCCGGCAATGCGATGTTTTCCCAGCTGCACAACCTGGTGCGGGAAGTCCTGACCGGCCGCACCGAACACGGGCTGGTGCCCCACCTTCCGCACCACGAGGCGCTCCAGTTGCACGTTGACGTGGCGAGCGCCATCCAGCGCGGCGAGGCTGAGGCTGCCCACGCCGCGATGAGCAGGATCGTGGAGCAGTCGACCGAGGAAATGGGTGACATCTGGTCCCGGCACCATGGAGACGGCGGAATCCAGGAATGCGCCGCAGGGGAAGGCGCAGTCGGGGAAGGCGCAGTCGCGGCTGCCTCGGCCCACGCGGGGGCGAACGAAAAGACAGTTAACGCCTGACGGCGGCCCTGCGGCAGGTGTGATCCTGACACAGAGCCGCCGCCCAAGACAATCCCGAGGCTAGCGGCCGCCGCGCAATTCGAAACAGGCGCGCCGGTATTGCTGTCCGATGACCGGACGGAAGTCCGCCGCGGGGGTCGCCTCCAGTGCGGTCTTCCACCGCGGACGGTCCCCGGTCAAGGCCCACGCGGCCTGCGCGGCCGCGCCGCGTGCCACGTACTCGCCGGGCTCGGGAATGACAACGGGGAGATCGAAGACCTGGGCAGCTATCTTCTGGAGCGCAGGGTTCCGCACCGCGCCGCCGATCAGCAGGAGCCGCCGGGCCGGCACGCCCAGTTCCCGCAGCGCATCCATTCCCCCGGACAACCCACACAGCATGCCTTCGAACGCCGCCCGGGCGATGTTGCCGCGCGTTGTGGACGCAATGCTGAGGCCGTGCAGGCTCGCCTTCGCATCCGGAAGGTCGGGCGTGCGTTCACCCTCGAAATAGGGCACCAGGACCACTCCCCCGGCGCCAGGGTCCGCTTCCAGGGCCAGCCGGGCCAATCCGTCGAAATCGACGTCCAGCACGTCGGCGATGGAACCAAGAACGCGGGCCGCGTTCAGGGTCACGGCGATGGGAAGGTAGCCCCCGCCCGCGTCGGCGAACCCGGCCACGGTTCCGGTCACGTCCGTGCAGGGATCGGCCGCGACGGCAAACACCGTGCCGCTGGTCCCCACGGAAACCACCACATCGCCGGAGCTGATGCCCAGTCCCAGCGCGGCCCCTGCATTGTCGCCGGCTCCGACCCCGACGGCGATGCCACCGCTTGCGGATGCGGCACCCAAGGCGGCACCCGCCGCGCCGTTTCCAACCGTAGGGAGGCATGCCGGGTGAGCGTGCCCCGCCGAAGCGCCGGGGTCAAGGACCCGGGGCAAAACGACGGCGTCCTCCAGCCCCGCGGAGCCCCCGGCTTCACGGGCTGGACGGCTAAGGGCCAGATGAAAGAGCTCCAGGTCGTAGGCTCCGGTCTCCGGACTCCAGTAGCCGGTGCCGCTGGCATCGGAACGGTCTGTGGTCAGCTGCTCAAGGTCCGGACCCAGGGGGCTGGACCCTGGCGGGCCGAAGCCGCGCAGCCGCCACGTCAGCCAGTCATGGGGCAACGCGACGGCGGCCACCCGGGCCGCGATTTCCGGCTCATGGTCCCTGACCCACCTGACCTTGGTGGCAGTGAAGGACGCCACGGGCACCAGGCCGGTCCGTTTGGCGTAGTCCGCCGCGCCCACTTCTTCGATGAGGGCGGCGGCAGCCCCGGCAGACCTGGTGTCGTTCCACAGCAGTGCCGGGCGCAGAACACTGCCCTCCCGATCCAGCAGCACCATGCCGTGCTGCTGGCCCGCGATGGAGACGGCGCTGACGTCACCCAGCCCACCGGCGTCGTCAATTGCCTCAGACAACGCCCGCCACCAGTGGTCCGGGTGGACCTCGGTACCGTCCGGGTGGCCGGCACGGCCTTCGCGCACCGGGGCGCCGGTGTCGGCGTCCAGAATGAGGACCTTGCAGCTTTGGGTTGAGGAATCCACCCCGGCAACCAGCGTCATGGGATCAGCGTGCGCCGAGCAGGTGCTCGATGAAGAGCTGCTGGAGCGTCACGAAACCGAAGCCCTTGCCGCCGAAGTAGGCATCGGCGTCGAACTCCTCATAAGCGGACTTGTCGGCGAGCAGCTGCTGGTATCCCTCACCAGGGTTAAGGGTGGGCTCGTTGATCTCGGCGACGCGCGACGCCTGCAGAGCGGCCTGGACCTCGGGGTCTGCACGGAAGGCTTGGGCGCGCTCCTTCAGCAGCAGGTAGGTCTGCATGTTGGCGGCCGCCGAATCCCACACACCGTCGATGTCCTCGGTGCGGCTGGGCTTGTAGTCAAAGTGGCGCGGGCCGTCATAGGCCGGGCCGCCGTTGGGTCCCCCGTTTTCCAGCAGGTCCACGAGCGAGAACGCGTTCTGGAGGTCACCATGGCCGAACACCAGGTCCTGATCGAACTTGATGCTGCGCTGGCCGTTGAGGTCGATGTGGAACAGTTTGCCCTGGTACAGGGCCTGGGCGATGCCGTGTGTGAAGTTGAGCCCGGCCATCTGCTCGTGGCCTGTTTCGGGGTTGATGCCCACGAGTTCCGGACGCTCCAGCGTTTCGATGAAGGCGAGGGCGTGGCCGAGCGTTGGCAGCAGGATGTCGCCGCGGGGTTCGTTCGGCTTCGGCTCGATGGCGAAGCGGATGTTGTAGCCCTTGTCGGTGACGTAGTCGCCCAGCAGATTCACGGCCTCGCGGTAGCGCTCGAGCGCGCCGCGGATGTCCTTGGCGGCGTCGTACTCGCTGCCTTCACGGCCACCCCACATGACGAACGTCTCCGCGCCGAGTTCGGCGGCGAGGTCGATGTTCTCCAGTACCTTGCGGAGGGCGAAGCGGCGCACGCCGCGGTCGTTGCTGGTGAAGCCCCCGTCCTTGAAGACGGGATGGCTGAACAGGTTGGTGGTGATCATGGGAACCACCATGCCCGTCGCTTTGAGCGCACCGGTAAGCCGGTCAATCTCCCGCTGGCGGTCCGCTGCCGAGCAGCCAAAGGGAAACAGATCGTTGTCGTGGAAGGTGATGCCGTAGGCGCCGAGGTCACTGAGCCTGTTGACGGCCTCCACGGTGTCCAGCGGCGGGCGCGTGGCAGATCCAAACTGGTCCTGCGCCTCCCAGCCAACTGTCCAAAGGCCGAAGGAAAACTTGTCTTCACGGGTGGGCTGAATCGCCATTGAGAGCTCCGAAAGAAGTAGGGAGAAAGTTGCTGTCCGAACGGGGTCATCGATGCGACCCGAGAAATTGTTCTGTAGACAAACATATTCGTATTTCCAAGGATGTCAACCACTTTCGCGAGAATAGTCGCGCGGATCTGTACTGGTCCGCGTGCTGGAAACCTCTATTGTTTTGGCAGGCGGCTTGGTAAGTTGTGCTAGGCATCAAACAGACGTACGGCATCCCGATCAGAACGGTAATCGCAATGGAGCAACTCACCACGGAACGCAACTGGGCCGGAAACTACAGCTACAAGGCGCCGGCGACAGTCTTTCCGCACAGCGTGCAGGAGCTCCGCGCGGCGGTGGCCGACGCAGGAAAAATCCGCGCGCTCGGCTCCAGGCATTCCTTCAACGACATCGCCGACACGCCGGGCATTCTGGCGTCGCTGGAGGGCCTTGACCCCGCAATCAGCATTAACGAGCAGGACATGACGGTGACGGTGAGCGGAGGCATCCGCTACGGAACCCTCGCCTCCGAACTCCACCGCCGCGGTTTCGCCCTGCACAATCTCGCCTCGCTTCCCCACATATCCGTGGCGGGCGCCGTCGCCACTGCCACCCACGGGTCCGGGGACCGGAACGGCAACCTGGCCACTGCTGTGGCCGGCCTCGAACTGGTCACCGCAGACGGCTCGCTGCTGACGGTGCACCGCGGTGATGCCGACTTTGCGGGCATGGTGGTGGGGCTGGGAGCCCTGGGCATTGTCACCAGGCTGACCCTGGACATCGAGCCAAGCTACGAGGTCAGCCAGAGCGTTTTCGAGAACCTTGACTGGAACCTGGTCCTGGAAAACTTCGACGACGTCACCTCCGTCGCGTACAGCGTGAGCCTGTTCACCGACTGGAGCGGGCCGACCATCGGCCAGGCCTGGCTGAAGCGCCGGACAGTCGATGCCGGACAGCCGGGCGTGGAGTCCGGATTCTTCGGCGGGAAGGCTGCTGCCGTGGCAAGGCATCCGTTGCCGGGCGTACCCGGCACCAGCTGCACCCAGCAGTTGGGCGTCGCCGGCCCCTGGTCTGACCTGCTGGCCCATTTCCGGATGGAATTCAACCCGAGCAAGGGCGAGGAGCTGCAGAGCGAGTACCTCATTCCCCGCGAGCACGCGGCGGATGCCCTCCGCACCATGCGCCGGCTCTCAGGTGTGGTGACACCGCTGCTGCTCGTCGGTGAAATCCGCACCGTCGCCGCGGACAACCTTTGGCTGAGCCCAAACTACGGCCGTGACGGCATCGGGCTGCACTTCACGTGGCGGCAGGACCAGCCGGCTGTTGAGGCGGTCCTGCCGGTACTGGAAGCAGAACTGGCGCCCTTCGCGGCGCGGCCCCATTGGGGCAAGCTGTTCGACGGCGACGCCGCCGCCGTCGGGCCGCTGTACCCGCGCTTTGGTGACTTTAAGGCACTGGCCGAAAGGCTGGATCCCGCCGGAAAGTTCCGCAACAGCTTCCTCGACCGCAAGGTATTCGGAAGCTGATATTGTCACGATGATGCCCTCCCCAGCCCGCGGATCCGGACCGGCGCAGGCTGCGCCGCCTCCCCTCTCCTTCCCGCCACCCGAACCCGTAACTGCCCGAAGCGAGGCCGATCCGTCCCGGCGGAACAATCTGGCCCTCATCACCGCCATGCTGCACCACCACCGGGTCCTCAGCCGTGCTCAGATCACCAGGCGGACGGGACTCAACAGGTCCACAGTGGGAACCCTGATCGGACAGCTTGTTGCGCTCGGGCTGGCGTATGAGTCCGCACCGTCAGGTGAAGCGCAAGTGGGCAGGCCCAGCCCCGAAGTCCGCCCGAGCCCCTCCACTGCAGCACTGGCCGTCTACCCGGAAATCGATGCGGTAACCATCGGGCTGGTCAGCCTCGGGGGCCGGATCCAAAAAAAGATTCGCTTCCCCACGGAGCGGATACCTTCAGCCACGGAAGCCGTGAACATCGCGGCCGCCGTCATCGAGGGCATGCGTTCTGAACTGGACACGTCCTACCGGATCACCGGCGCAGGCATGGCCGTGCCCGGCCTGGTCAACCAAGCCGATGGAATCGTCAGGCACGCGCCGCACCTTGGCTGGCGGAACGAGCCGGTGGCCCGGATGCTGGCCGACGCGACGGGGTATGCCTGCCACGCCGCCAATGATGCCTCCCTCGCGGCCGAAGCCGAGCTCCTCTTTGGTGCCGGAGCCGGCCGGGAAAACCTCATCTACCTCAACGGCGGGGCCAGCGGCATCGGCGGCGGCGTGATCGCCGGCGGCACGCTGCTTCGAGGGGCCAGCGGCTACGCGGGCGAACTCGGCCACACGTTCGTCCGGACGGCGGGCAAATCCTGCCATTGCGGAGCCACCGGCTGCCTGGAAACGGAGGTCTCGCAATCCCGGCTCTTCGAACTGGCCGGGCTCGCCGGCGGGGACGCCGCAGAGCTGGAGCACGCGCTGCGGCATGCCGGCAGCCCCGAAGTAGCCAGGGAAGTGGAACGCCAGCTGGAGTATCTGGGCACGGCATTGCGGAACGCTGTCAACATCTTCAATCCGGAGGTCATCATTTTGGACGGATTTCTGGGGATCCTGCACAGCCTGTCGCCCGGGACGCTGGAAAATATGGTCCGGTCCGGGGCAATGGCTGGGCCGGCGGCAGAAGCCAGGATCTACCGGGCGGCACTGGGCGCTGACCTCATGATGATCGGGGCGGCAGAACTTGCCTTCGCCCAGTTCCTGGCGGATCCCGCCAGCGCGGGCCCATTGCCCGCGGCCCCGGTCTCGGCAGCTGCCCGCAGTGGCGCCCCGGCCTCGACGTGATCGCGTGGCGTCCGGTCCGGAGACCGTTCATCGACCTTTATAGAGTCAATGAGCTTCACCCGGCGCAGCGGTTGATTCACGCACAACAAGATGCGTGGCCAGCTCCACCCGCTGGGAATCGAGAGCTTCGCCGTGGAGCTGCCGCAGCACCGCGCGCAGTGCCGCACGGCCCATCTCCTGCAGGGGCTGCGCCACGGACGTGAGCGGCGGAATGGATTCCTCCGCCTGGTAGGTCCCGTCGAATCCCACAAGGCTCAGATCCTCCGGAATCCGCAAACCGTTCCGCCGGGCTTCGCCGAGGACGCCGAGTGCGATGCTGTCGCTCGCTGCGAAAATGGCAGTGGGCGGCTCGGCGAGGGACAGCAGTGCCTTCAGGCCCCGGGCTCCGTGATCCGAGCGGAAGCTTCCTGACAGGACGTACGAAGGATCCACCGTCACATCTTTTGCCATGAGGGCCGCCATGTAGCCGTGCAGCCTCGCCTGGTTGCACTCGGCAGCTTCCGGGCCGCCAAGGAAACCAATGCGCGAATGACCGAGCTGGAGCAGGTGTTCCGTCGCGGCCTTGCCGCCCGCCCAATTGGTGGCACCGACGCTCACAACATCAGCCGGTGGCGGGTTCAGGGGGTCAATCACCGCCACCGGGATCTTCCGGCGCCGAAAGGCATGAAGCTGCGCGGCGCTGAAGGCGGACGTCACCACGATCATTCCGCTGCGGCCGGCATCCACCATCCTCTGGGCGCGGCGTTCGGGGCTCAGCGCCGCACCCGTCACCTGGCTGGTTACGCTCAGGACTACTTCGACGTCCGTGGTCCCGGCATACTCCAGCACCCCGTTGAGGATTTCCACCGCATAAGCGGAGTTCAGTGCGTCGAAAACCACCTCGACGACGGTCTGCCCCGGGGCGGTCGTGCGCCGCTGCACAGGGGACTGATATCCCAGCGCCTCCAGCGCGGCAAGTACCCGGGCCCGAGTATCGGGCGAGACGTCCTCCCGGCCGTTGACAACCTTGGACACGGTGGGAGCTGACACGCCGGCACGCAAGGCAACGGCTGCAAGGGTCGGTTTCTCCGGCCGAACGGTCATAGACAAGGGATCCTCGAGTTCTTTCGAAATATTTCGCTGCCATCATCTTGCCTCGGATGGGCCTTGCCGGTCAATAACCGAACACGCATCCCGAGTTGTTTTGCCGGAAATCGCTTGACTGTGACTGCGCTCACGGCTAGATTTACCTCACCGGCCGCAATAGTTTCGAAATGTTTCGAAATCCTTACTCTGCGGCTGCGCCACCACACACGAATGGACCGCCCGCCTCGGAGTCGACGCCGGCGGCCCACTTCACACGTTACCGGGTACCAGCGTTGCGCCCGGAGGATGAACGGAAGCGAAATGAACATTCGAAAGTTGCGCTCGGCTGCATTGGCATTTTCCGCCGCTGGAGTGGCGCTGAGTCTGGCCGCCTGCGGCTCTGCCGGTCCTGCCGGTTCCAATGTCAGCAGCGACTCGGCAACCATGTGGGGTCTGACCGGCGGCAACCAGCCTGTCCTGCAAAAATCAGTGGAGTCCTGGAACCAGGCCAACGCTGACAAGTCCATCAAGCTCGACTTCTTCGCCAATGATGCCTACAAGACCAAGGTCCGGACGGCTGTGGGCGCTGGAGAAGGGCCCACCTTCATCTACGGCTGGGGCGGCGGAGTGCTGAAATCATACGTTGATGCCGGCCAGGTGGCCGACCTGTCTGACTTCGTTGCACAGAATCCTAACGTCAAGGACCGCTACCTCCCCTCGGTGCTGAAGAACGGCGTAGTGGACGGAAAGACTTACGCCCTTCCGAACAACAACGTCCAGCCCGTGGTCCTGTATTACAACAAGGAGGTTTTCGACAAGGTCGGCGCACAGGCACCCAAGACCTGGGATGAGCTCATGGCGCTCGTGCCGAAATTCAAGGAAGCCGGCATCGCTCCGTTCTCACTCGGCGGGCAGTCGAAGTGGCCGGACCTGATGTGGCTCGAGTACCTCGTAGAACGCATCGGCGGCCCGGAGGTCTTCGCGAACATCGCCGCCAACAAGCCCGGTGCCTGGTCTGACCCCGCCGTGGCCCAGGCCCTGACCAAGATCCAGGAGCTGGTGGACGCGGGTGGCTTCATCAACGGCTTCTCCTCCGTCGCCGCCGACAGCAACGCCGACCAGGCACTGCTCTACACCGGCAAGGCCGCCATGGTCCTGCAGGGCGGCTGGATCTACCAGGGCATGAAGAAGGACGCTGCCGACTTCGTCAAGGGCGGCAAGCTCGGTTACGCGACCTTCCCCACCGTTTCCGGTGGCAAGGGCGATCCCGCCAACGTCGTCGGCAACCCGTCCAACTTCTGGTCCATCTCGGCCAAGGCCACTGATGCCCAGAAGAAAGCCGCCCTGGACTACGTCAAGGACGGAATGTTCACCGATGGCGACACCCAGGCCCTGATCGACTCAGGAGCGGTGCCCGTGATCAACGGAATCGACAGCAAACTCGCTGCCTCTCCCGACAAGGACTTCCTGACCTTCGTCTACGGCATGGCCAAGAACGCGCCGAGCTTCACCCTCTCCTGGGACCAGGCCCTCAGCCCTGCCCAGGGCGACGCAATGCTGTCCAACCTGGACCAGATCTTCCTGAAGAAAATCAGCCCCGAGCAGTTCGTCGCCACAATGAACGCCACGATCGGTAAATAGCACCATGACTTCCCTCAGTTCTCCTGCCCGGAGGGTCCGCGACGCGGGCCCTTCGGGGTGGCTGGCGGCGCCGGCCCTCGTCTTCTTCCTGCTGTTCGCCGTGATTCCGCTCCTCGGTGTGGTGTTCCTCAGCTTCACGAGCTGGGACGGTCTCCGGGAGATCAAGCTGGACGGGCTGTCCAGCTGGGCCACCGTCCTCACGGATCCGGTGACCGGCAACGCCCTTCTCGTAACAGCAAAGATCATGTTCTTCTCATTCATTGTCCAGGCGCCCGTGAGCCTGCTGCTCGGCGTCTTCACCGCCGGCGGGCAGAAATACCGGGCGGCCCTGGCCGTCCTCTACTTCTTGCCATTGCTGCTCTCCTCGGCTGCCGTTGCGATTGCCTTCAAAGCGCTGCTCGACCCCAACTTTGGCCTGGGGCCCGGTTTCCATTTGCCCCTGCTGACCCAGGACTGGCTGGGCAATTCCGATCTGGTGCTGTTCGTGGTGGTCTTCGTGATCGCCTGGCAATTCGTCCCGTTCCACACCCTGATCTACCAGGGCGGCGTGCGCCAGATCCCGGCTTCACTCTACGAAGCGGCGGAGATTGACGGGGCAGGCCGGTTCCGGCAGTTCTGGAACATCACCCTGCCGCAGCTGAAGTACACCATGATCACGTCCTCCACGCTCATGGTGGTGGGCAGCCTGGCCTACTTCGACCTCATCTTTGTGCTCACCGGCGGCGGACCCGGCTACAGTACGCGGCTGCTGCCGCTGCACATGTACCTGACCGGATTCAAGGCCAATGACATGG
Source organism: Arthrobacter sp. 10L430 (assembly GCF_056395245.1). NCBI lineage: Bacteria > Bacillati > Actinomycetota > Actinomycetes > Micrococcales > Micrococcaceae > Arthrobacter > Arthrobacter sp. 10L430. The sequence continues at coordinate 16,392 of NZ_JBFTJD010000012.1, forward strand.
GAGCCGCCAGTGCCCTCGGCGTCATCCTCATCGTCATAGGTCTTGGACTTGCCCTCCTCCTGCAGCGCCTCGGCGGCAAGAACCGCAACGCAAGCCAACTGGAAGGTGCCTGATGGCCTCCACGACTCAGCTCCCTGTCCCTCCGGCGACCGTCACCGGCCCGCCCGCCGCAACGCCGGCTTCCCGCACGAAGGGGCTGGGACGCCGGCGTCCAAACCTCCTGGGCGGCGCGGGCGGCTGGCTCTGGCTGGCGATTATCATCGTCCCGATCTACTACGTGGTGATTACCAGCCTCAAGAACCAGGCGGGATTCTTCACGTCCAATCCGATGCTCCCGGCGGCGGAGCCCACTCTGGACAATTACAAGCTGGTGCTGGACAACAACTTCGTCAAGTACTTCACCAACAGCGTCATTGTCACCCTTGGAACGGTGCTCCCCGCCCTGGTGGTGTCCTTCATGGCCGCCTACGCAATCGTCCGGGGCAAGAGCCGGTTCCTTAACTGGACGAACAACCTGTTCCTCCTGGGTCTCGCCATCCCGCTCCATGCCACCATCATCCCCATCTACTGGATGATCACTAGGGCGCACCTGTACGACACCCTGCTGGCGCTGATCCTGCCGTCCGTGGCTTTTGCCATTCCGGTCTCCGTCCTCATCCTGTCCAACTTCATGCGGGATGTGCCCAACGAGCTGTTCGAGTCCATGCGCCTGGACGGCTGCTCCGACTGGGCCATGCTGTGGCGGCTGGCACTTCCCATGACCAAGCCCGCCGTCATCACCGTCGGCATCTACAACGCCCTGCACGTCTGGAACGGCTTCCTCTTTCCGCTGATCCTGACGCAAAGCCCGTCCACGAGGGTGCTGCCACTCTCGCTGTGGGCCTTCCAGGGTGAGTTCAGCGTGAACATCCCCGCCATTCTCGCCTCAGTGGTCCTGGCGACCCTGCCCCTCCTGGTGATTTACGTCGTCGCCCGCCGGCAGCTGCTCAGCGGACTGACCGCCGGATTCAGCAAATAGCATGCCGGGCCTTACGAAAGGACCTCAATGACAGCCGCACAGACGCTGCGCGTCGGCATGGTGGGTTACGCCTTCATGGGTGCAGCCCACTCCCACGCCTGGCGGACCGCGCCCAGGTTTTTCGACCTGCCGCTTCAACCCGAACTGACCGCCGTCGCCGGCCGTAACCCGGAAGCGCTGAACGCAGCCGCCGCCAAGCTCGGCTGGGCCTCGACCGAACCGGATTGGCGCCGCCTGATAGAACGCGACGACATCGACCTGATCGACATCTGCACGCCCGGGGACACTCATACGGAGATAGCGCTCGCCGCCCTCGAAGCAGGCAAGCACGTGTTGTGTGAGAAGCCTTTGGCCAACTCCGTGGCCGACGCGGAAAGGATGACGGAGGCGGCGCAAGCCGCGGCCGACCGCGGCGTCTTATCGATGTGCGGCTTCAGCTACCGCAGGACGCCCGCCCTTGCCCTCGCCAGGAGGTTCGTGGACGAAGGGCGGCTCGGCACCCTCAGGCACGTCCGGGCGCAGTATCTGCAGGACTGGCTCAGCGATGAAAACGCCCCCATGACCTGGCGGCTGGACAAGTCCAAGTCCGGGTCCGGCTCGCTGGGTGACATCGGTGCGCACAGCATCGACGCCGCGCAATGGATCACGGGCCAACGAATCAGCGGCGTGTCGGCCCTGACGGAGACCTTCGTTCCGGAGAGGCCACTCGCCGGCAATCTCGTGGGACTCGGCGGACACGGCGACGCCGGCGCGGACACGCCCCGCGGAACCGTCACCGTGGATGACGCCGCACTGTTCACTGCACGGTTCGACGGCGGTCCGCTGGGGAGCTTCGAAGCCACCCGTTACGCCTTGGGGCGGAAGAACGCCATGCGTCTGGAAGTCAACGGAAGCCGGGGATCACTGGCCTTCGATTTCGAGGAGATGAATGTGCTCTCGTACTACGACGCCACCGAATCGCCCGACGCCGGCTTCCGGCGGATCTTCGTCACCGAGCCGGAGCATCCGTACGCGGCCAACTGGTGGCCCACCGGCCACGGGCTGGGCTACGAGCACGGGTTTACGCACCAGGTGGTGGATCTCGTGACCGCGATAGCAACCGGCCGACAGCCGGAACCGTCCTTCGCCGATGCACTGCAGGTGCAGCAGGTCCTGGCAGCCGTCGAGGCAAGCGCCGCCGACTCCAGCCGCTGGCACAACGTTAAAAACTAAGGAAGCATCCCATGACAGAAACCAAGACAGCCCTGGTGGTCCGCGGCGGCTGGGACGGCCACCAGCCGTTCGAAGCCACGGAACTCTTCATCCCGTTCCTCAAAGGCAACGGGTACGACGTCCGCGTGGAGGAGTCCCCGAAAATCTATGCGGACAGCGCGTACATGTCCGGAGTCGACCTGATCATGCAGTGCATGACGATGACCACCATCGAAAAGGAAGAATTCGCCGGCCTGCGCGCCGCAGTCGAAAACGGCACCGGCCTGGCCGGCTGGCATGGCGGCATCGCGGATTCTTACCGCAACAACTCCGACTACCTGCACCTGATCGGCGGCCAGTTCGCCTGCCATCCGGGAAAGCACCCGGACCAACTCACCGGGGAACAGTCGGACAACTATGTGCCCTACACCGTCCGGATGCTTCCCGCCGCTGCCCAGCACCCCATCACCCAGGGCCTGAGTGACTTCGACCTCGTCACCGAGCAGTACTGGGTGCTCTCGGACGACTACATCGACGTCCTCGCCACCACCACCCAGAAGGTCCGCGAATGGGACCCCTGGCACCGCGAAGTGACCTCCCCTGCGATCTGGACCCGGCAGTGGGGAGAAGGCCGCATCTTCGTCGCCACACCGGGGCACCGGGTGGAAATCCTTCAGGACACCAACGTCCGCACGATCATTGAAAGGGGCCTGCTGTGGGCAAGTCGCTAAAAGTAGGAATCATCGGCTGTGGGGCAATCATCGCCCAGTATCTCGCCAGTTTCCGCGGGCTGGACGGCGTCGACTTGGTGGCGGTGGCGGACCTCGATCCCGCGAGGGCCCGGGCCGTGGCGGACAGCTACGGCGGCGTACGGGCGGTCAGCGTCGACGAACTGCTGGCTGCCCAGGACGTTGACCTTGTCCTGAACCTGACCATTCCGGCAGCCCATGCGGACATCGCGCTGAGGGCCATCGCAGCAGGCAAGAGCGTCTACGGAGAAAAGCCGCTGGCAGCGAACGTGGCGGAAGCCCGGCAGGTGCTTGAGGCGGCCGTCAAGGCGGGAGTGAGCATCGGGTGTGCACCCGACACGGTCCTGGGCACCGGCATCCAGACCGCCAGAAAAGCCATCGACGACGGCCTCATCGGGGCACCGGTCTCGGCCACCGCCACCATGGTGACTCCGGGCCATGAGCGCTGGCACCCCAACCCCGACTTCTACTACCAGCCCGGCGGCGGACCCCTGCTGGACATGGGTCCGTACTACGTCAGTGCCCTCGTCACCTTGCTGGGACCGGTGGTGTCCGTGATTGGCGCCGCAAGCCACACCCGGCCCGCGCGCACCATCGGGTCGGGACCGCGGATGGGCGAAACGGTCCCCGTGAACACCGATTCCCACGTCACCGGAATTCTGGTTCATGCCTCGGGCGCGCTGTCCACGCTGGTGATGAGCTTTGACGCTGTGCAGTCCAAGTCCCCCAACATCGAGGTCCACGGCGAGCAAGGATCATTGGTGGTTCCGGATCCGAACCATTTCGATGGCGACGTGCAGCTGTTCCTGCTCGGCTCTGACGCCTGGGAGACGCTGCCGGTGTCCGCCGGCTACCTCGATGCGGGCCGCGGCTTCGGCATAGCGGACCTCGCCGGCACGCCTGCGGGACGCGAGCCGCGCGCCGGCGGGGTCTTGGCCTTCCACGCGCTCGAGATCATGGAAGCCATGCTCGTATCAGCGCACAGCGGAGCCGCCGTCCCCATTCAGAGCACGGCGGTGAGGCCGGATCCGGTGCCCTTGACCGACCTCAACCGGCCGGCCGAGGCTGAGGAACCGGCCGAGGCTGAGGAACCGGCCGAGGAATCACTGCCCGGCGAGGAGATCCGGCAGGACGACGTGCAACCTGTCAGTTCATAGGATCGTCAGTTCAGAGGTCGCGCAACAACGCCCCGGTGGCATCCAGCCACCGGGGCGATTGTGGATTTGCCTAGCGGCCGCCGGCAATCTTCCTGCTGCGCTGCTCCTGCGCCATCAGCCCGTACGGATAAACCCCGACGCGCGGCTGGCTGGCTTCCGTCAGCCTCTCGGTTTCCGCAGAGGTCAGCTCAAGATCTGCCGCCGCCAGGTTGTCCGCCAGTTGTTCGGTAGTGCGGGCCCCGAGGATCACGGACGTGACCGCAGGACGGTCCGCGAGCCACGCGAGGGCCACCTGGGAGGCACTGACGCCGTGGTCCGCGGCGATCTTCTCGACGGTTCCGATGACCTCCCAGGTGCGTTCGTCGTCGTTCCTGGCCTGCCAGGCTTCCATGCCGCGCGTGGGGTTCTCGCCCAGACGGGTGGCTCCGGCCGGCGGCTGGTCCCGCTTGTACTTGCCGGACAGCCAGCCGCCGCCAAGGGGTGACCAGGGCAGGAGCCCGATGCCCGCGTCCAGCGAGGCGGGCACAATCTCCGACTCGATCTCCCGCACGAGCAGGCTGTACTGCGGCTGGAGAGTCACGGGAGCGCTCCAGCCGTGCGCCTTCGCAAGGTGGACGGCCTTGGTCAGCTGCCATCCCAGAAAGTTGGAAAACCCGTAGTACGCGATCTTCCCGCTGCTGACGGCATCGTTGAGGAACCGCAGTGTCTCCTCCAGCGGCGTGATGGGGTCCCAGGCGTGCATCTGGTAGAGATCGATCTGCTCCACGCCGAGGCGCCGGAGCGAATCATCCAGGGACTTGGTGAGATGGCGCCGGGAGGTGCCCAGGTCGTTGGGGCCCTTCCCCATGGGGAACCGGCCCTTCGTGGCAAGGACAACCTGGTCCTTGGCTTCCGGCCGTTTCGCGAGCCAGCGTCCGATGATCTCCTCAGACACGCCGGAGCTGTACACGTCCGCCGTATCGATGAAGTTGCCGCCGGCTGCCGCGTAGTCATCCAGGATGGCGTGGGACGCTTCCTCCGTGGCCTCGGCGCCGAAGGTCATGGTGCCCAGCGCGTAGTTGGACACGACGGCCCCGCTGTTGCCCAGGGTGCGGTATTGCATGGTTCTCCTCAGTCCTCGGTGGTCAGTTCTCGGTGGTCAGTCTTCGGTGGGGGTGGTGCGGTTGGAGTGGTAGGTCCGCCACGTGTGCTCGGGGGCGAAACCCAGGAGCCGTCTGGCCTTGTCGATGGAGAGCATGGTCTCGTGCTCGCCCAGCTCCCTGGTTACCTTGACGTTGGGGAACACCTCGGCGGCCAGGCTCGCGCTGGAGCGGCTCATGACGGTGTCCTCGTTGGCGATGATGAACGCCTCAAAGCCGGGCTTCCCGCTCTCGAGGGCGCGCGCCACCGCCTGGGCGCCGTCGCGTCCGTCAATGTAGCCCCAGAGGTTCCATTTGCGCAGCGTCGCGTCAGCGTCAAAGGACGGGAACTCCTCGTAGTCCTCGGGGTCCATGACGTTGGAGAACCGCAGCCCGGTGATGCTGAGCTCCGGGTCCCACCGCGTCATCTCGATCGCCATCTGCTCCTCCAGGTGCTTCACCAGCGAGTAGGTACTTTCCGGCCTCGCCGGGTATTCCTCATCCACCGGGATGTAGGGAGGGTCGACGTCGAACGGCAGTCCCAGCACCGTCTCGCTGGAGGCGTACACGACCTTCTTGATGCCGGCCCTGCGGGCCGCCTGGAACACGTTGTAGGTGGACAGCATGTTGTTCTCGAAGGTGGCGGCGTCCGGCACGAGCCCGGGCGCCGGGATCGCCCCGAGGTGGACGATTGCGTCAAACCCCCGGTGGCGGTCGTCCAGGCCCAGGACCACGTCCAGTACCTGGCCATAGTTGCGCAGGTCCACGACCGCATGCGCGGCGCTCCTCTCTCCCGCCCGGTCCAGGTTCAGGACGGAGTGCCCGTCCTCTGTGAGCCGGCGGACCACGCTGCGCCCCAGCTTTCCGCTTCCCCCTGTTACAGCAATTCTCATGGTGGTCTCCTCTGGCTTGGTGTGCAGGCCGGCCCGGTCTGACGGCCGGCCCGGGTGTGGACTGTCATGGCGGAGTCCCGCCGGTCACGTTCCTACCCAGCCTAGGTGCGCGGGTGCCCCCGCGCAGCCCTTCTGGCAGGCCCTGTGAGTCCTAGGAAAACCGGAGCCACCCGGGATCTGCAGCTCGGGCAGGTCCGCTAAGACACACTACGAGGGCTAAAACCTTGGGACCCCCAGGCCCCGGCAGGTGTGTGTTTTCCTGATGGCCTTCCTTATGAAAACCGGGAATTTCTTGATGGAAACCCAGAAACTCCTCCATGCGGGGGTCCACCAATACCCCTGACCCCCCAGTTCCCCCCTTCACGACCCCATAGGGGGGATGGCGTGCCGAGATTTTCACAGGAGAACCCGCGGATAGTGGCGGGAGTCAGGCAGTGAAGCCGCTGAAAGGGGCGCCCCGATGAAGAAGCTGTTACTCCTAAGCCTTCCCCTGATGGCCATTGCCGGATTCAATGTCTGGAGCGAAGCCCTGGCCGAACCGGCCCAGATCCAAAGGCCCGGCATTGTGGTGCCCAACGTGACCGCCATGGGCCCGGCGGCAAGCGCGGACATACCCGCTGGCTCCACGGCGATGCCGGTTGCGGCTGTACCCAAGCCCACCCGCGCAGCGTCGCCCCCCGGCCGTAAACCGGGTACCGCCGGCAGCAATGCCGCTTTGGTCGCTTTCGTCGTGCCGTCCGAGCCCGTCACTGCCGCTGTGGTCGTGCCAGCCGAGCCCGCCCTGGCTGCTGTAGTCGGGTCGGCGGTCCCCCCGGCCAGCGGGACCAGCATCCCAGACGACAAGGGCGGGCTCAGGCGCGGCGGCGGCGATGACGGGGCTGCCCGGCGCGGCGGCGGAAGAGATGACAGGCCTGCCCGGCGCGGCGGCGATCACCACGGAGGCCGTGATGACGGCTAATCTCCCGGATCCGCTGGAGCGCGAATCGCAAGCCTCGGGACCCCGACTCCTCCAACTCGAAGCACCTGCGCGCCCCCGTGCACCGTGGGGCAGCCCGCACGGCCGTCGGGATCGGACGGAGATGCGCCAGCAGGTCATCGATCTCATCCTGGACATCATTTCGGCCACGGATCCCCAGTCCGCCGTCAGGCTCCGGCTGGTGCGCCATCTGGCTGCACACCCTGGCTGTCCGGAACAGGCCCTTCTGTGCCACCTCCTCGAGAGTTCGCGGCACTCATGGCCGACCACCCCGTCCGCTATTGAAGCTAAGTAGGCTTATGATTTATTCGGCTGCCGTTTCAGGCGGCGCCGCGGGCTGGGGCAGAACGCCCCAGCGGCGGGTACCGGTTGGCAACGTAGGGAAACCATGATGGATTCGCTGGGCAGCAAGGTTGGTCGGCTGCGCGTTGGCACGCGACTTCTTGCCGCCGGTCTCGCGGTTGCCGCCCTGGCCGGCTGCGCTCCAGCCGCCCCGGACCTGGACTCCAAGACCGGCACGGAACTGCAGGCCCAGGTCCTGGCCGTCAGCACGGCGGCTGCGAACGAGGATCCTTCCACCGGGCTCCGGATCCTCGATGAGCTGGCCGAGCACCTGACCCGGGCTGCGGCAAATGGTGACGTGTCCTTCAAGCGGCACCAAAGCATCATGAAAGCCATCGACGCCGTCCGGGCTGACCTCCGGGCGGCGGTTACGGCCAAAGCCGCCGCCAGCACGGCTGCAGCAAAGAAAGCGGCTGCGTCCAAAGCGGCCGCAGATAAGGCCGCCGCCGCCAAAGCGGCAGCGGAAGCCGCCGCAGAGGCGGCCGCGGCCCAAAACGCCACCGCCCAAAACGCCGCCGCCCACCAGGCTCCCGCCGCCCTGACTCCCCAACCGGCCGTGACCACGCAGCCCGCCACCGACAACCGGGCCAAGGGCTCCAACAAGGGCAAAGGCAAGAAGGGTGGCTGACTCTCCCGGCGTACGATACCCGTGGGCCGAGGCGCTGCCTGCCGGCGCCAGCCTTGCCCTGGCGTCAGCTCCGGTGGTGGGCGATCAGCCAGCCAGCCATCTGCTGGGCGCGTTTGGACGCCAGGAAGTCACCCTCGGTGGCCGAAATGATGGAGCCCTTCATCAGAATGTGCCAGGAGCGGGCGAACTCCTCGGTGTCGCGCAGGCCCGCTTCCTCCGCAAGCGCCTGGAGGTGGCCGCGGATCCGGGCGAGGTAGCCGATGCTGGCTTCCCCCAGCGGATGCTCGGGGCCCATCTCAAGGAGGACGTTGATGAAAGTGCAGGCCTCGAAATCATCGCGCTGGAACCAGTCGCCGAACACGTCAAAGATGGCGAGCAGCCGTTCCTCGGGGCTGTTCCCGCGGCTCCGGGCTTCGGCGACAATGAGATCCACGGTCCATACCTGATCTCGGAGGGCCAGGAAGGCAAGAACCAGTGCATCTTTGGACGGGAAATGCCGGTAAAACGTGGATTTGGCCACGCCGGAACGCTCAATCAGCTCGTTGATGCCGACGTCGCGGATGCCACGGCGGGAAAACAGCTCGTAGGCAGTGGAGAGTATCCGGTGCAGGGGTTCGTTCTGCGCAGCACGAACACCTTGGGGCAGCAAGGTGCCCTCCGTGGTATCAGGTGTGTTCATTAGAGAAATACTCTACCTTGGGACTGGCCGAGACAGACTTGTCTGTCCTATTGTTTCTATCAGGATGAAGTGACGTCTTCGGGGCAACGTACCCCTGAGGGCGCCGCCGGCGGTACTGCAATGAAGCAGAGAAGAGGAGCGCACTGATGGACGATGACGACATCCGGGCCGTGGAAGAAGCCGCTGCCACGCTGGAATCCGAGAGTGCAGAGCACGAGCCTGCAGCGGTGACCCTGCAAACAGCCGTGGCGGCAGCGGTGACGCACGGCAAGCCCATCCGGGACGTCGCGGCCGCGGCCCACATGACAGCACTGGAAGTCCTTGACGCCGCTGACGCTGTCACGTACCCGCGGCAGGCGCTCCAGCCCTGGACCCTGGCCCAGTAGTAAGCCTCCCGGCGAACATTGGACCAGCCGACATTTGCCCGGTAAATATTGACCCGGTGAAAAGCTGATCCGATCCTGAGGAAATCCCGCGCTAAGCCTGATCCGCCCGCGCCACCCTTGATCCATCAGCCTGTTGGGAACGGCTCCCTCGGGGAACGCATTAAGAGCCGCAAGGAAGCGCGGGCACCATGAACAACGCAGCAACTCTCGAAGAAGTCACCGAGGTCGGGGGAGTTATCACGGATCCTGAACCCGTGGACTTCCACAGGCTCGGGCTCGCCGGCTGCATCGACCGGCTAACGGCACCGCTGCGCCGCCAAGGCACCTGCGTCCACTGGGAGACGCCCCATCACGGCGTGGAGATCTCGGCAAGCTGCGCCATCCTGCTGTACCAGTCTGCGCAGGAAGCCCTGAGCCACACGTTCCGGCACTCGCATGCCACCGACGTGACGGTAAGGCTCGCCGCCGTGTTCCACGGTATCCGGCTTACTGTTGCGGACAACGGCTGCGGATCGGGTCCCCGGTCGGCGGGGCACCGGACCGTGCACGCGGCGGTGCAGGAAGCCGGCGGGACAGTAGCCGTCGACTCGGAACCAGGATCGGGCACGGCAGTGACCGTGACGATTCCCCTGGACTGATCCGCCGGCTGAAGCGCCGGACCCGCTCACGTCCGCGCCGGACCTCGCCTAGGATTCTTTCCATGACAACGCGCAACGCCCAGCCGCCCGCGCTCCGGGCCTTCGACTCCCCGGAAATCCGGCAGGCCGTGGCCGAACTGCGCCTCCGGCTGTCCAATGGAACGCGGACCCTGCTCGGGGTGGCCGGTGCCCCCGGCTCCGGAAAATCCACGTTCTCCGCCCGCCTCGCGGAAACCATGGGGCCCGGATTGGCGCTCGTGGTTCCCATGGACGGGTTCCACCTGGGGAACGCCGTCATCGACGGTACGCCCTTGAAGGAGCGCAAGGGCGCTCCGGACACCTTCGACGTCGGCGGCTACTTCTCGCTGCTGCAGCGGCTGGCGCGGCGGGACGAAGACGTTGTCTACGCACCGGACTTCCGGCGCTCGATCGATGAACCCGTCGCCGCGTCCATCGCGGTTCCCGCGCGCGTGCCGCTCATCATCACCGAGGGCAACTACCTGCTGTCCGACGAGCCGCAGTGGCGCCACGTCCGGTCCCAGCTGGACGAGGTGTGGTTCATCGACACTCCCCCGGATCTGCGCCTTTCGCGGCTCGTGGAGCGGCACATCCTCTTCGGCATGGACCGCGCCGCGGCTGAGGCCTGGGCCGGCGGATCCGACGAAGCCAACGCTCGGCTCATTGAAGCCACCCGGCACCGCGCCGACCGCGTTATTCCCTGGTTCTGACCGCGTGGGCGGGACAGTCCCGGCCTACTTTTCCTCCGAGTCCCACATGCCCGACTCGTCCGCAGCTTCTTCCGGTTTGTGCTCAGCGTCCGGGGCGCCGCTTCCCACGTAGCTCGCCGGCACGGTACCGGCCGCCTGGGTCAGCTGCTCTTCACGGATGTTCCCCGCTTTGCCCGCCTCAGGGTGGGGCTGCCGGGGATCGACGGCGTCCGGGTCGCCGGGGCCTTCAAGGCCCGCGGATTCGTGCGTCGGGTTGTTGGGGTCGCTCATGGAACTGCCTTTCACTCGGAACTGCCGATCATGCGCCGCCTCAAGGCCCGCGCTTCAAGAAACGCCGCGTGCCCTTGGCGGCAGTGCAGCGGAACCAGTCTATGTGCGCCCAGGTCCGGTGCCCTGGGTTCTTCGGAGGGAGCTGACGAGAAGCCAGGCAGTCCAGACCACGATCAGCACGATCCCCGCCAAAGTCGGCACGGTGTTGCTGCTGGAAAATCCTTCTGCGCCAATGACCCCGCCCTGGACAACGTAGGCCACGCCGGACAAGGCCATGAGGTAGCCCACCGCCCTGGGAATCCGCCGCGCCGTCCGCACTGCGAAGCCGAGGAGCACGAGGGCGGCGCCCAGCACAAAGCTCTGGTAGCTTCGCATTCCCCACTCGAGCCACCGAATGTCCTCAGCCGCGGCGAACCGCAGGGCCTTCTCCGGCCCCTCCGCCGCGATCCAGGCATCCACCGAATGCTTGAGCGCCACGCCGTCCACCGCCTGGAGCCCGCCGTAGAGGGCAAGCGCTGCAGCCGCCGCCAGTGTTCCGAGGCGCGCCGTCCAGGGCGCATGGCCCGGCACGTCGTCGAGTGTGGTTCCCAGGACAAACAGCCCGGCTATGAGGACCGCCATGCCCGCGAACTGGCCCAGATGGACGCCGATCCACAGGTCGCTGGCCGCATACTCCGTGAAGGCGGCTACGTGGTCATTCGCGCTGGCACCCTCCGGATGAAGGATGCCGGCCGCCAGGGAGAGCACGACGCCGGCAAACAGCAGGCTTGCGGCCAGCCGGAAGGATGCTGCAGGTTCAGTCCGACCGGCTGCTCCCGGACCTTCCGCCGGAAGAGCGCGCCCGCGGGGGGCGGCGCCGTCGTCGTCATTCTTTTCCATGGAACTCACCCCCAACCGGAGGATCCCTGCTTTGCCAGTAGGTTACGCCTGTCGGTCTCAACAGACCATGCCCTGTAGATCCGGCGCCGTCCGCCGGCGTCATCCTCGTACTCTGTCCGTAAGGAGTCAGGCCTTGGCCGGTCAGGAACGCTATAGTCTTCACCATGCAGTCGGGTCTCATTTATCTGATCGGCCCCTCGGGCAATCCCAACTTTGGCGACGAATTCATTGCCGCCGCCTGGCTCAGGTATTTGGCGGTCGAGCGGCCCGACGCCGAGGTTTGGCTGGATTGCCCACAGCCAGGCCTCGCGCAGGTCCTCTTCGACGGGCTGCATCCGCGGCTGCGCGTAACGAACACGCTCTGGCGGCTGGTTCACGAAAACGCCGACGTTCCCATCGAGACCTCGGCGGACACCATCAGAGCCCGTGTCACCGGGCTCGGCTCCCCGTCCTACGATCTTGGCCTCCTCAAGTTGCGGGAAGCCGAATCGCTCCACCTCATGGGCGGGGGCTACATCAACGAGAACTGGTCGCACCATGCGGGACTCGTCGTCGCCATGCGCGCCGTCCGCGACCTGACGGGTGCACGACTCGTCGCGACCGGCCAGGGACTCATGCCGCTGGTGACCTCCGCGCCTGCCGAGATGCCCCTGTTCCAAGGATTCAGCCATGTCACGGCGAGGGATGAAGCCGGGGCAGCGGCCTACGGAGTCGACCGCGGGTTGGATGACGCGTTCCTCGGGGTGGCCGGGGAAGTCGCCCGCGCCCGGGGAGAGGCTGCGCTCTACGTGTGTATTCAAAGCGACACCGCCGATCCGGAGCGGTTCGAGACAGCCGTCGCGTTGGCGCGCACTGCCGTGGAAGAGGCCGCCGGCGAGGGCCGCAAGGCCTTCTACATCGAAGCCATTCCCGGTGGCGACCGCGCGGCCTACGAGCTTATGGCCGATCTCATCCCCGAGGAGCGGTTCCTGCCGTTCTCACACATCTGGACTCACGGCCTTCCGCTCTCGGACAGCCAGACCTGGATCACGAGCCGCTTCCATTTCCATCTCCTCGCTGCCGCCGCCGGCGCGCGCGGCATCGCCGTCGGCATGAAAGAGGGCTACTACGACGTCAAACACGAGTCGGTGGCCGCGCTGGGAAGCGGGTGGTCCCTCGCGATGGGTGCTGACGAGCCCGGGATGCCGCCGCACCGCGGATCCCTGCAGGCCGGCGTGGCGGCGCTCGTGTCGCAGAAGCACGCAGAAGCCGCGAAGGTCTACCCCCGGGCGGAAGACCAGCCAGGCTCACGTTCCGCCAATGCCGCCAAGCTCTTTGGAATCACTCTGGGCACGTCCCGGAGGAACAAGATCCGGCACGGAGCAAACTGACCGGACATGCTCGACTGGCTACCCGAGCTGGCACGCCCGGCCCTGACTACCCTGCTCCTCCTGGCCGCGTTTTTCCTCCCGGGAACCCTTGCGCTCCTCCCGCTAAGGACGGGATGGCCTGCCGCCGTCGCGCTGGGCCCGGCCGTCACCTTGCTGCTCTACATGGCGGGAACCTTCGCGGCGGCGGCCTTGCACCTCCCGTGGAACCCGGCAACCGCCGTCGGACTGGCTGTTCCGCTGGTCCTGCTCCCCTGGCTCATCGGCAGGCGCTATGCATTCCGCACACCGCTGGTGCCGCCCGCCCTCCCTGCATCCACGAAGGTCGGCGTGGGTGCCGGCCTGGCCGTCGGCTCGGTCCTGACCTGCCGGGCGCTGCTGCGCGGCATCGGAAACCCGGGGACAGCGTCGCAGGGGTGGGACCCGATCTTCCACCTGAATGCCCTTCGATGGATCCAGGAATCGGGCAATGCAACGCCGTGGGGCATTGCCCCCATCTTCGGAGCCGGCAGGCCGACCTATTACCCCTCCGGCTGGCACAGCGCGGTGGCCCTTTTCCCTGACGTGACCGCAGCGGCAAATCTGTCCTCCGTCGTCATCGGCGGCATCATCTGGCCGATCGGCCTGGCTTTTCTGGCATCGGCGGTCGTGCCGCGGCATCCTGCAGTCTGGGCGCTGACGCCGCTGCTGGGTGCCTCCTTCATCAGCTTCCCGTTCGCCCAGCTGCTGCGCAGCGGGCAGTGGCCCAACGGCCTCGCCACTGCCCTGGTTCCTGCCACCGCGGCGGTGGCCATACTGCTGCTGCGGCGGCTGACCTCCGGAGAGCGCGGCGTGACCACGCGCGGACAAAATATACTTCTGGGCGTCGTCTGCGCGGCGGCCCTGGGCGGTTGCGTTGCCGCCCATCCGAGCACCATCTTTGCCCTGGCAGTTGCTGTTCTTCCGTTTGTGGCGGCTGGCCTCCTCCCGCTTTTCCTGCGGGGACTCCGCCGCCGGCCCTGGATCACCGGGGCCGCCACTGCCGGGGCGGTCCTCGCTGCGGTGCTGTTATATTCGGCCTTGGCCGGCTTCAAACTGCTGGCGGGCGTCATGGCGTATCGCCGGGCGGTCCGGGCAGTGATTCCTGATTCCGTTAATCTTGCGCTGTTCGATCTTCCGCAGTTTCCCGCCCTCCGTACCCCGTCCCCGGATGACTTCAACCTCGTGGTGGGCCTGCTGGCCATCGTCGGCGCGATCATTGCCGTCTTCGTTCGGGAAGCGCGTCCGCTTGCCGTCTCGTGGTTGGCGTTCGTGGTGCTTTACGTGCTGGCGGCCGGACCCGAGAACGGCCTCAGGTGGCTGACCGGCTTTTGGTATAAGGACACGCAAAGGATCGCTCCGTTCATCGCCATGGCCGGGAGCATTCTGGCCGCGCTGACCATCGTCGTCATCACCGGGACCGTCATCCGGGCCGTGTCCGCCAGGTGGCCCGACGCCGCCGTATCCGGGCGGTGGAAGGTGCCGGCGGCTCTTTTCACCGGCTGTGTCATGGTCATCACCGGCGCGATCTATTTCAGTTCGGCGGCTTACCGGTCGGTTGACCGGGTCGCTGTGGCTGCGCAGAACTACGCCGTCTCCGCCAAGCCAGGCAATGGCGTCCTGTCCAGCGGCGAACAGGCGTTCATCCAGCGTGCCGGAGCCCTGCTTCCCGCGGATGCCGTGGTGATCGGGGATCCCTTCAACGGCGAAACGTATTTCTATGCGCTCACGGGAAGGCACGTCGTCTACACCCAGCTGGGCGCTGCGACGGCTTCGAGCGCAGCCAAAGAGCTGCTTCGCACCGGCTTCAACCGCCTGCACACGGACAAGTCAGTCTGCGCCGCCCTGCTCAAGGTGGGGGCGACGCACTTCTACCAGGACATTGCGGGCGGCTCGCACGGGAGCGCCAGCCTGAAAAGTTGGCCCGGCTTCTACAACGTCTCCACGGATCAGGGCTTCGAGCAGGTCGCTGCGGACGGCGGCCGGGCGCTGTACCGGATCACGGCCTGCCGGTAGGCAGGTTTCCGGCAGATACCCCGCCTGAGGATTTCGGCTGCCAGCCAAGCGCCGGCGCGACGTGCCTGGCGATCGTCCCCAGCATCTTGGCGTTGTACTCGACGCCCAGCTGGTTCGGAACAGTGAGCAGGAGGGTGTCGGCCGCCTGCACGGCGGCGTCCGCGGCCAACTGCCCGGCAATGACGTCAGGCTCGCCGATATAGCTCTTGCCGAAGCGGGCCAGGGCGCCGTCGAGGGCGCCCACCTGGTCCCGGCTCTCGCGCAGGGCACTGAGCCCGAAGTATTGACGATCCTCGTCATCGGCGAGGGGCAGCACGCTCCGGCTCACAGAAACTCGCGGTTCGCGGCTGTGACCGGCTGCCGCCCACGCCTCCCGGAATAATGCAATCTGTTCGGCCTGGAGTTCGTCAAAGGGCACGCCGGTGTCCTCCGTGAGCAGGGTGGAGCTCATCAGGTTCATGCCGAGTTGAGCGGCCCAGACGGCGGTCTTGCGGGTTCCGGCACCCCACCAGATCCGCTCTCCCAGCCCCTCCGAGCGCGGCTGGATAGGCAGCAGGCCGGTGGCCCCTCCGGCGTACCGGGGATCCGCTTCCACCACACCGGCACCGGCCACAGCCCTGCGGAATTCCTCCGCGTGCCGGCGGGCCATGTCCGCATCGGTCTCCCCGTCGCGCGGGAGATAGCCGAACGCCGCAGCACCGTTCTTCGCCGGCTCGGGTGAACCCCTGCTGATGCCCAGCTGCAGCCGGCCGCCGCTGATGAGGTCCGTGGCGGCCGCTTCCTCTGCCATGTACAAAGGGTTCTCGTAGCGCATGTCCACCACTGCGGTGCCCAGTTCGATCCGGCTGGTCCTGGCCGCAATGGCCGCGAGCAGTGGGAACGGGGAGGCCTGCTGGCGGGCGAAATGATGCACTCTAAAGAAGGCGCCGTCGATGCCGAGTTCCTCGGCCGCGACAGCCAGGTCGATCCCCTGCAGCAGGGCATCACGCGCTGTCCGCGTGTGCGAACCCTGGACCGGGCCCCAGTGGCCGAAGGACAGGAAGCCGATACGTTTCATGACCTCTGCAACGCTTTCGCGTCCGCTGCCATTCCTGCCGGAAGGCGCCCTTGGACGGCTTTCCCGCCGGGCGTTCGATCCGGATAGGTTGGTACCACCGGTAGAGGACGACCGTTCTCACCAGACCGAGAGGACTGCTGACATGGCTTACATCACCGTTGGACAGGAAAACAGCACCGACGTCGAGCTCTACTACGAGGACCACGGCACCGGCCAGGCGGTGGTTCTCATCCACGGCTACCCTCTGGACGGCTCGTCCTGGGAGAAGCAGACGGCGGCCCTGCTTGATGCGGGATACCGGGTCATCACCTACGACCGGCGCGGCTTCGGCAAGTCAAGCAAGCCCACGACCGGCTACGACTACGACACCTTCGCTGCCGACCTGGATACCCTCCTCAACACCCTGGACCTCAACGACGCCGTGCTGGTCGGATTCTCTATGGGCACCGGCGAAGTGGCCCGCTACCTGTCAATGTTCGGTTCGGCACGGGTAGCGAAGGCCGCCTTCTTCGGTTCCCTGGAGCCGTACCTCCTCCAGTCCGACGACAACCCCACCGGCGTCCCGCAGTCCGTGTTTGACGGCCTCGCCGAGGCGGTCAAGGCGGACCGTTACGCCTTCTTCACGGAATTCTTCAAGAACTTCTACAACAGCGGGACCTTCCTGGGAACACCCCGCCTTAGCCAGGAGTCCGTGAATGCCAGCTGGAACACGGCCTCAAGTGCGGGAGCCTTTGCCTCCCTGGCGGCCGTGCCCACGTGGATCACCGACTTCCGCGCCGACATCCCCAAAATCGATGTCCCCTCGCTGATCGTTCACGGCACAGCGGACAACATCCTGCCGATCGACGCCACCGGCCGGGAGTTCAGGAAGGCCCTGCCGGACGCGGAATACGTGGAGATCGACGGCGCCCCGCACGGCCTGCTCTGGACGCACGCAGCCGAGGTCAACGAAGCCCTGCTCGGCTTCCTTGGCAGGTAGCTCTATAAGGCCGGCAGGCAGATAAGAGCGCATAACGGCCGACGACGCCTAGGCCGTCGTCGGCCGTTCGCATTTGCCTCCAGGATCGCCCGCAACCAAAATCGGTGGAAAGAAGCGCTCAAACCGAGAGTCGGGCGTAAGATAATGAAGTACCGGATCCAAGGACAAAGCCTTGAAAATGAATCCGGCCCCTGGTCTCCCGTAGCTTACGGGAGCCCTTTTTAATAACGGGACACAAACGGCTGACTCAGCCTGCCAACGCAACGGGATCTGCCGGTGCTGCCCGTCCACAAAAAAATTTTGCATATCAATGCAGGAGTAGAAATGACTACAACTCCGACGATCCGAAGCCGCCATTCCTTCTCGGCCCGGTTCGCAATGATTACGACAGTTTCCTTGGGACTGCTTGCCGGCCCCGTTGCCTTTGCCAGCACGGCGACGGCAGCAGCGCCCCGCCATTCGAACGGGGACAACTGTAGCGTCACGGCCTACAGGCCGACTGCGGACCACGGAAGGAACAACAACAGGGACAAGAAGGACAGCAAGTCCGTTGATGTCAAGTTCGCGTTCAAGATCCACTGCGACAAGGGAACCCGGGTTTACTTCGAGCAAAAAATGTTCAAGGAAAACGGGCGAGACCATCGCATCGGGTCCGACAAGGGCTGGGTCTGGGTCGGCAAAGACAGCGACGAACATGTCTACAACGTGGAGAAGGTTCGTGCTGACCGCGGCGACAAGTTCGTCAAGGTGTTCCATGAAGTGAAGATCCAGTTCAAGAACAACGACAAGAAGCGCGATTCTTGGGGGTCCGACCGTGACACGAGCCCCACGGCTTACATCCGTGTCGACAACGGGCGTAGGTAACAGTCCGCGAGGGCTTTCCCACTGACTGTTTAGCGACTGGGAGGACGACGGCGGCACGCAAGTGCCGCCGTCGTCCTCTGTCTTTGTGCCTGCAAGCTAAAAGCGAACCTGCTACTTCACAGCGAACCGGTGGTGAAGTTCCAGCTGTACGTCGTCAGGCTGTTGCCGGCGAGGTCGCGGACGGCCTCCGGTCCACCCGTGACGGTAACGGTGTAGCTGGTCCTGGCGGCCAGCGTGGCGGACGGGTTCAGGATCCATTGGTTGGTGGTTCCGTAGCGGGAGACCGTCGCGGCCATCTTCGCGCCGGTGACCGAGTTCTTGACGTAGATGGTGCCGGTGCCTGCACCCTGGATGGCTTCGCCGAAAGTCACAGCGATATTGCTCGACCGCCGGACCAGGGAGGCGCCGGGACGGGGGCTCATCCCGGTGATCACAGGCGCCGGCCCCGTGGTGAAGGTCCAGCTGGTCGTGGCCAGCGGAGTACCCGCGGCGTCCCGGACGGCTGCGGTTCCGCCGAGCAAAGTGGCGGTGTACTTCGTGTCATTGGCAAGGCCGGACGCCGGGTTCAGCGTGGCCGTGCGCGTGCTGGCACTGTAGGTGACCGCCGCCGGGATGACGGCGCCGCCGGGGCTTTTCAGCATGAAGGAACTGCCGCCGATTCCCTGGACGGCTGTGCTGAAGGTGGCCGTCACGTTGCCGCTGACGGCCACGCCGGTGCCGTTGGCGCCCGGCGTGCGGGCGGTAACGGTTGGGACCGTGAGGATGCGGGCGGAGGGGTCCGAGTACAGCAGGCGGTTCGGTGTTCCGGCCCCGCTGCCCGTGATCGCCGCGGGAGTGGAGCCGGAGATCAGCCGGGCCGCCACCGCCGCGGGAGCCAGATCCGGCGAGCGCGACAGCACTGCAGCGGCCGCGCCGGCCACATGCGGCGACGCCATGGAGGTTCCGCTCATCGAGGCAGTCGCCGTCGCCGAGGCGATCCCTGCCGACGTGATTCCCACGCCCGGCGCGTACAGGTCAACGCAGCTGCCGAAGTTGGAAAACGAAGCCTGCCGGTCCGACGAGTCACTTGCGGCGACGGTCAGTGCGTCGGGCACCCGGGCCGGGGAGCTGTTGCAGGCATCGGTGGCGGAATTGCCGGCTGCAACCACCGCTGTGACGCCGTCGTTGAGTACGCCCTGTACTGCCGCGTCCACCATGGCGCTGGCGGTGCTGCCGAGGCTCATATTGGCAACGGCGGGCGTCCCGGCTTGGTGGTGGGAGGCCACCCACTCGAGGCCTGCGATCACGTCGGAGTTGAAACCGGATCCGCTGCAGTCCAGGACACGCACGGGAATGATGGTGGCGGCCTTCGCAACACCATAGGTCTTACCGGCGATGGTGCCGGCGACGTGCGTTCCGTGGCCGTTGCAGTCACCTGTTCCGCGTCCGTCGGCCACGGCCGTCCATCCCGCAGCGACGCGGCCGCCGAACTCGCTGTGGGAGGCGAGAACGCCGGAGTCGATCACGTAGGCACTCACGCCGGAGCCCGAACCAGCCGACGTGTAGGAACCGGACAGGGGCAGGGCGTGCTGGTCGATGCGGTCCAGTCCCCACGGGGCTGGCTGCTGGGTTTCGGCGGCCGTCACGGGGGCATCAATTTCGACGGCGGCCACCTGCGCGGAGCTCTTCAGCTCTGCGGCCTGGGCGGGCGTCGCTGTCACGACGGCGCCGCGAAGCGCCTTCGAGAATGTGCGTCCGACGGCGATGTTCCGCGAGCGCAGGGTCTTGGCTGCCCCCGCGACGTCCGTCCCGGGGGCGTAGCGCACCAGGTAGCGGGCGGCTCCCCCGCCTGACCGGGAAGCGGGCACAGTGCCCGCGGTTCCCGCGGACACTCCTGCGGTGGTCACCGACAGTGCTGTCAGCAGTAGCGTGGCGAGGGCAGAGCGGAGGAAAGAATCAGAACGAATTTTGGGTTCCTAGGGACGCGGGGTGGGGCGACGGAATCTGGCTAAATCCAGTGTATTTTCCGGTGCCGCTGGAAGCGCCGGAGCTGCCTCTAACCTTCGGCGAAACTTGGAGTGCTGGGGAAAAACCGGCGTAATCCTGCGCGTCGGCCTGGGCAGGGCGGCAGCCACCCTGCCTCTTATCCGCCGGTCCTAGGTCGATTCGCGGATGACCAGTTCGGTGGGGATGGTGATGGCCGCCGGGCGCTGACCCTCAATGACGGCCAGCAGGAGCCGGACCATCTCGTCGCTGATCCGTTCGAACGGTTGCCTCACGGTGGTCAGCGCCGGGGCCGCTTCCGACGACACATTAATGTCGTCGAACCCCGCGACTGCAACGTCTTCGGGCGTCCGGAGTCCGGCTTCCTTGAGCACGTCCAGGGCCCCGAGCGCCATGAGGTCGTTCCCCGCGAAAACCGCGTCCAGATCCGGGACGCGGTTCAGCAGATCCCGCATTCCCTTCGCCCCGCTTTCCCGGCTGTAGTCCCCGTGGACAACCAGGCTTTCGTCGAAGTCAGCGCCCTGGTCTGCCCGGTAGGCCTCCAGCCGCCGGATGCCTCCCGAGGTGTCCTGCGGCCCTGTGATCGTGGCGATCCGCTTGCGCCCCCGCGAGCGCAGGTGCTTCAGGACGTCCAGTGCACCTTCGTAGTCATCCGCGGCAACGTAGCCCATCTTCTTTTCGAATCCGAGCGGAACCCCGCAGGCGATGGCAGGAACGCCGGCGGCGATGATTTCGGAGATGATGCCTTTCCGGCTGCCGTGCGAGGAAACCAGGAGGACGCCGTCGACGTGCCCGGCGGTGAGGAATTCGGTGGCTCGGCGCTGTTCATCGTCCGTGCCGGCCATGATGAGGACCAGCGGGATGTCGTGCACGGCGAGGGCGTCGGCTGCGCCCCGCATGAGCACGGCGAAGTTCGGATCTTCGAACAGTCGGTCGTGGGACTCGGTGAGCAGGAACGCCACGGAATTGGCACGGTTCGTCGCCAGGTTCCTGGCGTGCGGGTTGACCCGGTACCCGGTCTTCTTGATGGCGGCGTTGACGGCGGCCAGGGCCGCGGGGCTGACCCAGTGTCCCCCGTTGAGCACCCGCGAGACCGTGCCGCGTGACACGCCGGCTTCGGCCGCGACGTCGTCGATCTTGGGCCGCTGCTTCATCGGGGGGTGAGTCATGGTTCAAGCCTAACTAGGACTAGGCCTTCACGGCGCCGGCTGCGAGGTCGACCCGCCAGTACCGCTGCAGGAAGAGGAACATGATGACCAGCGGAATGATTGAGAGCAGAGCGCCGGCCAGGACCAGCGTGTAGAGGGCAGGCGCCGACGCGCCCTGGTTGAGCAGGCCGTTGAGGCCTACGGTGATCGGGAACAGGTGGTCATCGCCGAGCATGATGTAGGGCAGCATGAAGTTGTTCCAGATGGCGACGAACTGGAACAGGAAAATGGTGACCAGGCCCGGCAGCATCATGGGTGTGGCGATCCGGTTGAAGATGTACATTTCCCGGGCGCCCTCGGTGCGGGCGGCCTCGATGACGTCGCCGGGGACCGACGCTGCGGCGTAGATCCGGGCAAGGTAGATGCCGTAGGGGCTGATGATCTGGGGCAGCAGCACGGACCAGTAGGTATTGGTCAGCCCGGCCTGGGCGAGCATCAGGTATTGCGGGATGGCCAGGATGACGCCTGGAACCAGGACTCCCATGAGCAGGACCTTGAAGATGCCGTTCTTGCCCGGGAAGTCGAACTTGGCCAGGACGTAGCCCGAGAGTGCGGAGACCCAGGTGGAAACGACGGCGCCGATGCCTGCGTAGAGGGCGGTGTTGAGCATCCAGCGCCAGAACAGGCCGTCGCGGTATGCCGTGAGTTCGACGATGTTGTCCCAGAGGTGGGTGCTGGGGGCGAGGGTGAAGGTGGAGAACAGCTCCGTGCCGTCCTTGCTCGCGGCGGCCAGGACCCAGAAGACGGGGAAGAGGCAGTACAGCGCGCCCAGGATCAGGATTCCGGTGGAGAGGAAGCTGGGCTTCTCCCGGGTCCCGGTATCGCGGCTGGCCTGGGCGCGGACGGCCATGGGGCGGGTGGCGGTGGTGCTCACGGTCAGTTCTCCTGTCCGAAGGCCCGCTTCTGCACGATGCGCAGGAACAGGAAGGAAATAAGGAAGGTGGCCGCGGCGATGACGATGCTGGTCGCGGCGGCAGAGAAGACGTCGTTGCGGGTGAAGGCGTCCCGGTAGACGAGCATGAGCGGCGACCAGCTGGTGGACAGGCTGTTGGCCAGCGGGCGCAGCGTGGTCGGTTCGGCGAAGACCTGAAGGGTGGCGATCATCGAGAACAGGGCGGTCATCACCAGCGAGGGGGCGATGATGGGAATCTTGATCCGCAGCGCCGTCTGGATTTCCGAGCAGCCGTCGAGCTTGGCGGCCTCATAGATTTCGCTCGGTACCGCCTTCAGGGAGGTGTACATGACGATCATGTTGAACCCCACCCCGCCCCACAGGGCGATGTTGCAGATGGCGAATGTTACAAGATTGGGGTCCAGCAGGGACGGGAGCTCCAGGCCCATCTGGCGGGCCAGGAAGTGGAAAGGGCTGACGCCGGGCAGGTACAGGAAGCCCCAGAGCAGGGAGCTGATGACGGCCGGCACGGCGTAGGGCAGGAAGATCGCGGTGCGGGAGAAGTTGCCGGCCCGGGTGCGGCGGGAGTCAAGCAACAGGGCGAACAGCAGCGCGAATCCGAGCATCAGCGGGATGAGGATGACACCGTACAGCAGCACGCGCAACACGCTGGCGGTGAATTCGGGGTCGGTGAGCGAGCTGATGTAGTTGTCGAGGCCGGCGAAGACCTGGCTCTGGGAGCCCTTGCCCAGCCCCAGCCCGCTGACTTTCTTCTTCTGGAAACTCAGCACCAGGGTGTAGACGATCGGTGCCGCCATGAAGACGAGGAAAAGGACGATGCCGGGGGCGAGCATCGAGTACGGGACGAGCACCCGTGATCTGAAGTTCCTTGCCCGCCTGGGTTCTCCGGCGGGTGCGGTCTTCGCCGCCGGGCCGGGCCTGGTTACGGTCATTGCCACGGGTGCACTTCCTTGGTATCGGTAGTCGGTGGTGAAAGGCTTCCGGGAGGACGCGGCGCGCCCTCCCGGAAGGTCATTACTTGACGGTGAAGCCTGTCTTCTTCAGGTCGTCCACGGTGACCTGCTGCATGTTGCTCACGGCATCAAGGAAGGCACTCTTCTGCTTGGACTGTGCAGCCTTGGCGAACTGGTCGTTGTAGGCGTTGAAGGCCACGTTGACATTCGGGCCATAGGTAAAGGAGCCGACGTTCTGGGCGGCGTCACCGACAACCTTGTAGAAGTCGGGCTGGTTGCTGAAGAACTTGGGCGCCTCCGTCAGGGCCGATTCTGCCCCGGCAGAGTCCGCCGGGTAGATTCCGGTTTCGGTGACCAGGGCCTTGACGGCCTCAGCGTCCGTGTTCAGCCAGGTGGCGAATTTCGCTGCGGCGTCGAGATTCTTGGACTGCGCGGTCACCGCGGTGGAGGACCCGCCCCAGTTGCCGGTGGCAGGGTTGGCGGCGTCCCACTGCGGCATGGGCGCAGCTTTCCACTTGCCGGCCGTTGCACCGGCGTTGCCCGCGAGCACGCCCGGGCCCCAGGCGGCACTGAGCCAGCCGACCTGCTTGCCGGTGTTCAGTGCGGTGTTCCATTCGGGGGTGTACATCGGCTTGTTGTCGATGACGCCGTCTTGGACAAGGCCGCCCCAGTAGCCTGCCACTTTCTGGGTGGGCTCTTCATTCACCTTGACGCTCCAGGCGTCTCCGTCGATGCCCCACCACGAGGCTCCGGCCTGCTGGGCCATGCCGGTGAACCAGCCGGCATCGTTCGAGGAGAACGTGCCAAGGTAAGCCTTGGGGTCAGCGGCGTGGACGGCCTTGGCCGCTGCAGCATACTCGTCCCACGTCTTGGGAACGGCGAGGCCGAGCTTCTCGAAAACGTCCGCACGGTAGTAGAAGACCATGGGGCCGGTGTCCTGCGGTACCGAGTACAGGGCGTCGCTGCCCAGGGTCACCGAATTCCAGACCCCCTCCGGGAAGTGGCTCTTGGTTTCATTTGCGGGCGTCTTGGACAGGTCCGCCAGAGCGTCGGCGGCCACCAGGGTCGGGATCTTCTGATACTCGGCCTGGATCAGGTCCGGTGCGCCGCTGCCAGCCTTGACCGCGGTGAGCAGCTTCGTTACGGCCGGGTCGCCGCCGTCCTGCTTGTTGACGGTGACGTGGATGTTGGGGTTCTTCTTGTTCCAGATGTTGACCACCTTGTCCAGGTTCGGCGCCCAGGCCCAGTAGGTCAGTTCCACCTTCTGGTCAGGGTTTGCCGCGGCTGATGCCGTGGGCGAACTGGCCGGAGCTCCGCCGGAGCACCCGGCGGTGAGCATTGCGGCTGCGGCGAGCACTACTGCTGCGCCTGCACGAAATGACGTACGCATTTCGTCCTCCTTGTCGAAAAGCTTGAATTATCCGTCTGCATTATTGCCGCTCATTCGATCGAGGGCCGCATGACTGTGAGCGGTTCCAGTAATCCATAGAAGTGTGATCCATGTCAACAGCCAAGCTGTCCTAGCCACGTAACTTTCGGCCGTGATACAACTGGGAGCGCACACAGTTCTAAGGAGATCAAGAGATGACAGACGTCCTACAGCGCACCGCCCCCCGGAGCGTGCCGGCACCCTGGCTGGAGCGTCCGGCCGGGCTCTGCTACGGCGGGGACTACAACCCCGAGCAGTGGCCGCGGGAGGTCTGGGCCGAAGACATCGCACTCATGCGGGAAGCCGGGATCAACCTGGTCAGCATCGGCATCTTCTCCTGGGTCCTGCTGGAACCCCGCGAGTGCGAGTACGACTTCGAATGGCTGGATCACCTGATGGGCCTGCTCACGGACGCCGGAATCAGCGTGGACCTCGGCACCCCCACCGCGGCTCCGCCGGCGTGGTTCTGGAAGAAGTATCCGCAGGCCCGCCCGGTCACCCGGGAAGGAATGGCTTTGGGCAGCGGGTCCCGTGGCATGGCAAGCCCCAGCTCACCGGAGTACCTGCGGGCCGCCACCAGCATCACCGAACAGCTCGCCCGCCGCTATGGATCCCACCCCGGAGTGGTGCTGTGGCACGTCCACAATGAATACGGCGCACCGGTCAGCGAGTCCTACGACGACTCTTCAGTTGCGGCCTTCCGGGACTGGCTGCGCGCCCGCTACGGCACTCTGGAAAAACTGAATGAGGCCTGGGGCACCCTCTTCTGGGGCCAGAAATACGGTGAATGGGACGAGGTCGACGCTCCCAGGGTGGCGGCCAGCGTCAGCAACCAGGCGCAGCGGCTGGACTTCAAACGCTTCACCTCCAATGCACTGCTCAAGTGCTTCATTGCCGAGCGCGATGTGATCCGCCGGCACGCCCCCGGAGTGCCGGTCACCACCAACTTCATGGCAACCAACTGCCTTTCGCCGGACTACTGGGCGTGGAGTCGGGAGGTAGACATCGTCGCCAACGACCACTACCTCGTGGCTGAACGCACCGATAACCATGTCCTGCTTTCGATGGACGCCGACCTCACCCGCTCCCTCGCCGGTAACCGCCCGTGGATGCTGATGGAGCACTCCACCGGCGCGGTGAACTGGCAGGGCCGGAACATTGCCAAACGCCCCGGCGAGCTGGCGCGCAACAGCCTCTCCCACGTGGCCCGGGGCGCGGACGCCGTCATGTTCTTCCAGTTCCGCGCCTCCCGGTACGGTGCCGAAAAGTTCCACTCGGCCATGCTCCCCCACGCCGGAACCGGCACCCGAATCTGGCGCGAAGTCCTGGACCTGGGCGACGACCTGAACAAGCTGTCGTCCGTCAAGGGCTCAACAGTCCGGGCACGGGTTGCGATCCTCTGGGACGTGGAGTCCTTCTGGGCCCAGGACCTGGAATGGCGCCCCAGCAGCGACCTGGACCACCGCGAACGCATCGAGGCCTACTACTCCGTGCTGTGGAACCAAGGGATCACCGTCGATTTCGCCCATCCGGAAGCTGACCTGTCCGCCTACGACCTGGTCCTCGCACCTGCCCTCTATCTGATCGGTGAGAAGGCGGCCGCGAACCTGCGGGAATACGTCGACGGCGGCGGGCACTTCCTCGTCTCCTACTTCTCCGGAATAGTCGACGGCAACGACACCGTCCCGGCGGGCGCATCCCCGGGTGCCCTGCGCGACATTCTCGGACTGGAAATCCATGAGTTCCTGCCGCTCCGTGAGCAGGAGACGGTCAGCCTCAGCGGCGGCTCGGGCTCCGGCACGGTCTGGGCCGAGGACATCCACGTCGGCTCGGCAACGGTGGTTTCGCGCTACGTAGACGGACCTGCGGCCTCGGGGCCGGCAATTACCCGCAATGCCTTCGGCCGCGGCACCGCGTGGTACGTGTCCACCAGGCTCGACGACGGTGACCTCGCCGCCGTCGTTCTTGACGCCGCCGGCGCCGCCGGCATCGCAACGGCGCTCCAGCCCCCGCAGGGGCTGGAGGTCATCACGCGCAGCACCCCGACAGACCACTTCACGTTCCTGATCAACCACTCCGACGCCGACGCCGAGTACCCGGCCTCCGGCACGGACCTGCTCACCGGAGCAGCGTTCGAGCACACGGCGGTCGTCCCCGGCGGCACTGTCAGCGTCATCCACGCCCCGGAAGGAAACAGCTAGGCACCACAGACCGCCGGCCCGGATCCAGCACGATCCGGGCCGGCTTCCACACGTCGAGGAGGACGAGCAATGAAGAGCACCACCCCGCACAGCACCATCAGAAACAAACAGGCACGGCGCGTCATACCCGCGGCCGCCGCCATGGCACTGGCCGCCGGCACGCTGCTGGCCCCCGTTCCGGCGTTCGCCGCCGGTACAGTCGCCAACGCCGGCTTCGAATCGGGGTTCAGCGGCTGGACCGTGGCCGGTCCCGCAGGATCGGCGAAAACGGAAGGCGGCGGCAACCAGTCCGCGAGCCGCCTCACCCACTGGCTCGGTTCCGCGGGCACCGCCACCACCTCCCAGACCCTCACCGGCCTGACTGAAGGCTGGCGGACCTTCCGCGCAAACATCAAATCCGGCGGACCGGCGGGCTCTTCGAAGCTGGTCCTCACCGGCTGCGGCACCGATGGCTCCACGGTGCTGCCCTCCACCGAAACCGACGACAAGTGGCTGTCTCTGGCCGTGAGCGCCTACGTCAGCGGCGGCGACTGCACCCTGCGGCTGAGCACCACGGGTGCCGGCGCCTGGGCCAGCATGGACAACGTCACCTTCACCGGCGGGCGCGTCGAGCGCGCCATCCGTGGCGCAGACCTTTCAGGCGTCCCCAAAAACGAGGACAACGGGGCAGCCTATTCCACGGCAGACGGCACGGCCGTGGATCCCGTCACGGCCTTCGCCGACGCCGGCGCCAACGTCGTCCGCCTCAAGGTCTGGGTAAACCCGGCAGACGGCTACAACGACAGCGCCCACATGGTCGCAATGGCCCGGCGCGCCAAGGACGCTGGCATGAAGGTCCTCGTCGATTTCCACTACTCCGACCGCTGGACGGACCCGGGCGCGCAGGGAATGCCCGCAGCGTGGAAAGGGTTCACCCCGGCGGCTCTCGCAGATGCCGTCTACGAGCACACACGAGACGTCATGTCGGCGCTCAAGGCTGCCGGAATCACTCCCTACGCCGCGCAGATCGGCAATGAAATCAACCCCGGGATGATGTGGCCGTACGGCCAGACCTGGGACCTCAACCCCAACGACTCCGTAAGCGGCGCACAGTGGGACAACCTCGCAGCCTTCCTCACAGCCGGATCCCGCGCCGTTGCCGAAGTCAGCCCGGACACCAAGAAAATCCTGCACCTGACCAACATCAACAACGGCATCGGCGGACTGACGTGGTGGTTTGATGAAGTCACCGCCCGCGCGGTGCCCTTCGACGTCATCGGCTTGTCCTACTACGGTTACTGGCACGGCACGCTCGCTGACCTGCAGAACGCCGTCAGCACCCTCTCTGCGCGGTACAGCAAGGACGTCCTGGTGGTCGAAACCGCCTACCCCTTCACCCTGGCCGACAACCCGAACTCGCCCTATGACAACGTCATCAAGAGCGCAACCTCGCTGGTCAAGGGCTACCCGGCCACGCCAGCCGGCCAGGCGGCCAACTTCCGCGCAGTCCAGGACGTCGTGGCCTCCGCGCCCGGCGGCAGGGGCATCGGAACTGTCTACTGGGAGCCGGCCTGGACGTCCGTGGACGGAAGCGGCTGGGATCCCGAGGATCCTGCGTCGGGCAACGCCTGGGAGAACCAGGCCCTGTTTGACTACAGCAACAAGGCCCTGCCGGCCATGGCCGCCTACGCGGCAGATCCCGTGGCCCGCGCAGAGCTGACCGCCTTACCGGAGCCGGCTGACTTCGGCAATGTGAAGATCGGCTCGCGTGCCACCCGCCCCGTAACTTTGCACAACAGCGGAAGCGCCACGTTCACCGGCACCATCAGTGCTGCTGCGCCGAAGGGCTTCGACTTCAGGCCGTCCTCCCCGGAGGCCATCGCCATACCGCCCGGAGAAACACGGACCGTTGGCAACCTCACGTGGCACGCCACGAAGTTCGGTGCCACGACCGCCGGGCTCACGCTGACGGCAACTCCTGACTCGTCGGGATCGGCCGGGCAAGCAGCAGGCGTGGCCCCGTTCGGCGGCGACGTCACGGTCCCCCTTACCGGGACAACCGTGAAGCGCACCCAGGACTAAGCAGAAAGGTATCCCACCATGAACACCACCACCGCCCAACCCGTCGAAGTGAAGGTGGACAGCGCCCGCCACGTCGAAGAGCGGCTAAATTCCGTGGTCCGGGACCTCCAGATGGTCGCTTCCCGCACCCACGACAAGGGCATTCTGGTCACGTGGCTCAGCCCCGGGCATTACACCGTTTCACTCAGCGACGACGTCCCCTACGGCCTGACCCGCGAGCTGGTCCACTAAAGAACGAGCTGGTCCACTAAAGAAGAGGGCAGGCCTGCGACCCAAAGAGCCGCAGGCCTGCCGTTCCCCTGTAGTGCAGATCCCCGAGGATTCACGGGATGGCCCTTGGGCATTTCCCGGGCTTCGGATGTCTGCGCCACCGCCGCAATGAGGATGGAACACGGCCAGTGTGGACGGGGCAGGTTCTGGAAAACTTGAGGATTTCGCTGCCTGGCGCCTGACCCCACCCAAATTGGGTATCGGACAGATCAGTCTCTTTCGGCCCGGGCGGCGGGATGGGTAGGCCTCCGCCGCTACCCTAGATCCAGTTGTTGCGCTTGAACGCGACGTACAGGATTATGCCCATGCCGACCATCAGGCCGATGGCCATCGGGTAGCCGAAAACCCAGTCGAGTTCAGGCATGGAGTGGAAGTTCATGCCGTAGATGGTGCCGATCAGCGTGGGCGCGAAGAGGATGGCCGCCCACGAGGAAATCCTCTTGACTTGCTCGCTCTGGGCGAAGCTGGACTCAGTGAGTCGGCGCATTTCATCATTCTGCCGCTGCGCCACGAGGGCAGCATTGACCGCGAGCGCATTCTGGAGCAGGGCGCGAAAGGACGCGATCCGGTCGTTCAACCGCAGGACATGATCCAGGACATCCCGGAGGTGGTCCTGCAGTTCCGGGCCGGGGTGGTGGTCGGGCGTACCCGTCATGAGCGCCTGCAGGATGCCGGCCAGCGGCCCGGTGGCGCGCTGGACCGTGATGACCTGGCGGGAGAGCTCATAAATCCGCCGGGAGACCTCCGGGTCCGCGCCGAAGAGTTCGTCCTCTATTTCATCGATGTCGTTCTCGAGGCCGGCGGCCACGGGCTCATATTCGTCCACCACCTGGTCCAGGATGGCGTACAGCACCGCATCCGGCCCGAGGGCGAGGAACCCGGGCTGGGATTCCATGCGCCGGCGAACCTTGGCCAGGTCCGGCGATTCGGCATGGCGGACGGTCACCACGAAGTCGGGCCCAATGAAGATGTGGATCTCGCCGAACTCCACCTTTTCCACGTCATCGAGATAGCGGGCCGGGCGCAGCACCATGAACAGGGTCTCGCCGTAGTGCTCCAGCTTCGCCCGCTGGTGGCCGGTCAGCGCGTCCTCGACTGCCAGCGGGCTGAGATCAAATTCGTCGGCCACCGAACGTAACTCCGGCGCATCCGGCCGGTAGAGACCGATCCATGCCATTCCCTCGCGCTGGCGCAGCAGGAAATACGTCTCCTCCAGCCCCTCAGGGTCCGCCGTCCGGCGGCCTTCGACGTACACAGCGTTGTCGACAATGGTCACGGCAGCGACTCCTTCGTTGGACCGGCACCCTTGGCTGTGACGTTATCCCTTCCCCGGGGCGGTGCCAACACTCCTGGCACACCGGGCGCGTATGGAAAGCGTTAAGAAGCGTATGGAAACCGTTAAGACCCGCCCCCGCCGGGCCTGGCCCGTGCTGTCATGAAGCAAGAGGACGCCCCGGCCGCCGTGGCCGCAGGCCGATCCTCGGCAGGAGCCGATTTGGATGAACACCACCCCTCGCCCGGAACCGGGCTCGCCGGCCATCCCGGGCAATGCCGGCCACGCGCAGGATTTCGTCGCCGTGGATGACAGCGGAGAGTTTTCCTATCACCGGTCTGAAGAGGAACTCCTGCCGGCATTTGAGTACGTGGGCGAAGCGGCGTGCATCATCGACCGCAGTGGCGACGAGCGGCGCCTGGCCCTCGCCCCGGACCGCCGCCTCGTGCTGGGGCCGGCAACCGGTCCGGTGGAGTTCCACTGGCTCCGCCAGGCTTGGCTGGCGGCGCAGGACGTGCATCCGGACGCGCTTCGGCTTCGGCGTTTTTACCCCGAAACCCTGACTGATCTGCTGCAGGACCTGTTCGAAACGCTCGCCCTGGAAGCGGGCCCGGCCGTGGGTTCCTGGACCGTGGTCATCGAAGGGGTCGCATCGCACACGCCCGACCTGCAGGAGATCGATCGCAGACTTTCCCACGGGGACGAGCTGGACGACGTTCATGTCCAGGATCCCTTCGGCCACACCTACCGGCCCGTCCGGCGACGCAGGCACTGGTATCTGCCGGCCACCGCCGGATTCATTTGTTATGTCGAAGTGCGCAACGCCCGGAGAGGCTCACATGACCACGCTTAGCAGACCGCCGTTGGATCCTTCGGCGCCCAGCCCGGGGGCCAGGGAAAAATTCAGGAACTGGCTGCTGTTCGGCCTGCAGGACGCCAAGGGTTCACACCAAGGCCCAGGCGCTGTGGGCGATTCCCATCTGAAGAAGCATTCCTGGTGGCAGGTGATGTGCCTGACCGGTGTGGACTATTTCTCCACGCTGGGTTACCAGCCGGCCATCGCCGCGCTTGCGGCCGGCGTGATTTCCCCGCTGGCCACCCTCGTGCTGGTGGCCGTGACCCTGCTGGGCGCCCTGCCCGTATACCGCAGGGTAGCCGGTGAAAGCCCGAGGGGCGAAGGGTCCATCGCGATGCTGGAGCGCCTGCTGCCGCGCTGGGGCGGCAAACTCCTCGTCCTGGTGCTGCTGGGCTTTGCGGCCACTGACTTCATGATCACCATGACCTTGTCGGCTGCCGATGCGACAGCGCACGCGATCCAGAACCCTTATGCCCCCGGCTGGCTGCAGGGCAACAGTGTCGCTGTCACGTTGGTCCTGCTGGCGCTGCTTGCCGCGGTATTCCTCCGCGGCTTTAAGGAGGCCATCGGCGTCGCGGTGGCCCTGGTCGCCATCTATCTGGGCCTGAACGTGGTGGTGGTCGCCTCGACCGTCTTCGAAGCGTTGACCCATCCGGTGGCCGTGGGCGACTGGTGGCACGCCCTGACCACATCGCACGGAAGCCCCGTCATGGTGGTCGGCATTGCCCTGCTGGTTTTCCCGAAACTGGCCCTGGGCCTGTCCGGCTTCGAAACGGGCGTGGCGGTGATGCCCCAGATCCAGGGGCGGCCAGGCGACACCGAAGAGCATCCGGCGGGCAGGATCGATGGCGCCAGGAAGCTGCTGACCACTGCCGCCGTCATCATGAGTTCGTTCCTGGTCACCACGAGCTTCACCACGGTGGTTCTGATCCCTGCCCAGGAGTTCGAGCCCGGCGGACAGGCCAACGGCCGGGCCCTGGCGTTCCTGGCCCATGAATATCTGGGGAACGGATTTGGCACCCTTTATGACCTGAGCACCATCGCCATCCTCTGGTTCGCCGGCGCCTCCGCCATGGCAGGGCTGCTGAACCTCGTGCCGCGGTACCTTCCCCGCTACGGTATGGCCCCGGGGTGGGCCAGGGCGGTTCGGCCGCTGGTGCTGGTCTTCACGCTGATCGGGTTCCTGGTCACCATCCTCTTCAAGGCCGACGTCGATGCACAGGGCGGCGCCTACGCCACCGGCGTGCTGGTGCTGATGACCTCGGCAGCGGTGGCGGTCACGCTTTCGGCCCGCCGCCGCCAACAGCGCAAGCGCACGATCGGGTTCGGAGCCATCGCAATAGTGTTCATTTACACCACGGTGGCCAATATCTTCGAACGGCCCGAAGGCCTCCGGATCGCCTCGTTCTTCATCCTCGGCATCATCGTGATCTCGCTCCTGTCCCGGATCCGGCGTTCCTTTGAACTGCACGCCACCCACGTCCACCTCGACCGCCAGGCGCTGGAATTCATGTCCTCCAACCTGGACGGGCCGATCGGCATCATCGCGCACGAGCCGCTGCGCCTGACCGCGGAAGCCTACCGGGACAAGCTGACCTCTGCGATCGAGGTCAGCCACCTGCCGCTGGACTACCAGGCGTTGTTCCTGGAGGTGATCGTGGACGATTCCTCGGACTTCGAAACGGCCCTGGAGGTCCGCGGAATCGTCCGGCACGGCTACCCGGTTCTTGAGGTGCACGGGCCGGTGGTGCCAAACTCCATCGCCTCGGTGCTCCTGCATATCCGGGACGTGACCGGACTGATGCCGCACATCTACTTCCGCTGGACTGAAGGCAATCCTGTGGTCAATCTGCTCCGGTTCCTGTTTCTCGGAGAGGGCGAGATCGCACCTGTCACCCGCGAGGTCCTGCGCGAAGCGGAGCCGGACGTGTCGAGGCGCCCGTGGGTCCACGTCGGCTGAGCAGGGGACGGGGTCAGAGACGTGTCAGATTCGGGCGTGCTGGCCGCGGCTGAAAGGCCGGCCGAACGACGCCGCACCGAGAAATTCAACGGCCACGAACGGCTCGGCACCCACCACCCATTCGTCGTGGCCTGGCGGAATGGCGTAGGTGTCATTGGCGTGGATGATGGACTTCTGGCCGTCGGGTGTGGCGATTTCCAGCGTGCCCGACAGGCAGAATCCGAGGTGGTTGTGTTCGCAGAAATCTGTCTTCTCCGTGTGTTTGGAGCACACCGACCACTGCCAGCCCGGGGCGAGAATCAGCCGGGCGACCGAGTAGTCGTTCACACTCACGAGATCCACCTCGGCTTTGTCCGGATACCTTTTCTTATCCGGGACGTCGAAGGATTTAACGGCAAAAGCAGTAACGAAATTAGCGGTCATGGGACGCTACCTGGGGACTAAGTTGAGACCTGATGTTGTGGTGCTCCGGAGCGGAGCAAAGCTGAAGGTTTGCGGACTGCAGACCGAGGCCTGAATGTGCGAACAGCCCGCAAGTGCTGCTGCCCCCTCCAGCGCACGCGCGTGCAACAGATCCTTGTTGCCGTAGTTCAACGTTAGCCCTCCCGGGGCCTAAGTCAATGGGGAAAAATCGGTCAGGCATCCCGAAGGGCGGGGCTGTCCCAGCAGTGTTAAGGCAGCGGTTGCCGTCAGTTCACTACCAGTCGGTAGCGTCGCCCCGGTCCGAACCAACGAGAGGCCCCTCCCCAATGAGCACCACCCGCACCCGCACCATCGTCGCGGCCGTGATCGCGGCCGCCTTCGCAGCGTCGGCCATCGGCGGCACGGCTGTCGCCCAGGCCTCCCAAAACCCTGGAGACCAGAATCCCGGCAATGCCGGCCACCACGGGGCGGACACCGCCGTCGCAGACGCCTTCACCGCCGTCGACCGCAACACCGCCTGGCAGCTGACCAGCAGGCTGGAACTGGACTTCCCGACGTTCCACACCGAGGGGATAGCGTTCACGAAGGACCACATTTTCCTGTCCTCGGTGGAGATTATCGAGCCCACCGTGAAGTTCCCGAGCCCGCAGGGCGGCTACGACCGTACGCCCGGCAAGGGAACAGGACACCTGTTTGTCATGGACAAGGCGGGGAACCTCCAGAAGGACATCGTCCTGGGCGAGGGCGCCATGTACCACCCGGGCGGCATCGATTTCGACGGCACCAACGTCTGGGTTCCGGTCGCGGAGTACCGCCCCGACAGCAGCTCGATCGTGTACCGCGTTGACGCCCGCACGCTGGACGTCCACAGGCAGTTTGAGGTCAAGGACCACTTCGGCGGCATTGTCATGGACAAGCAGACCGGCCACCTCGTAGGCAATACCTGGGGTTCGCGCCGCTTCGCCGAGTGGAACCTGAAGGGCAAGGAGCTAACCTCCTGGCAGAACCCGGACAACTTCATCGACTACCAGGACTGCCAATACGCGGCGAGTTCCACGATGTTGTGCGCCGGGATAGCCAACCTGCCCCAGACACCTGCCGCAGGAGGTCCTTCCGCGACGTACGAGCTGGGCGGCATGGCACTGATCGACATCAACACCCACAACACACTGCACGATGCACCGTTCCAGCGGTGGAGCGCGGGCGGCCACGTCGCGACCCGCAACCCGTTCAAGATGACGGCCGAGGGGAACCACCTCACCATGCGGGTGGCCCCGGACAATGGCGAAGAGGGCAATGGGACCGAAATCCTGACCTACGAGGCGATGGTGACGCCCCCGCACTAAGCATCACAGCGCGAACGAACACTCGAGACCCTTTTCCAAAGGGCAAGCGGACGACGGCGGGGCGCACCCGCCGTCGTCCGCTGTCTTTTAGCCGATCCCTTCTGAGTCAGTGGAAGGGAGGGGCTGAACCCTTCCCGCGTCATGAGAAAGAAATCTTTGATGTGAGCCTCTTCACACGGTAGCCTCATTAAAAATGTAGCCTCACTAACAACTTGTGATGCTCGCTAAGCAACATGAGGCGTTGCCGTCGGATGGAGATCAGCGTGGAAAATAGGCAGCATAAGGCCAAAGGCGGCCAAAGCGGCCGCGGCAAAGTAACCGAGGTAGAAGCCTTCGGCATCGAACAGATCCCGGAGAAGCACCGGAATGCCACCGCTTTTGATCTGTTCAGGGTCTCGTTCGGCGGCGCCAACACGTTTTCCACGGCGTTCCTTGGAGCGTTTCCCATCCTCTTCGGCCTCTCCTTCTGGCAGGGTCTCGCAGCCACGGTCCTCGGCCTGGCTGTCGGGGCGCTCCTGCTGGCGCCGATGGCCGTTTTCGGGCCGACAAACGGTACCAACAACGCGGTCTCGTCGTCCGCCCACCTTGGCGTCCACGGCCGGGTCGTGGGGTCGTTCCTCTCGCTCCTGACCGCCACCGCGTTCTTCTCCATCTCGGTGTGGAGTTCCGGCGACGCTCTGGTGGGAGGCCTCAACCGCCTGGTTGGCCTGCCCCAGGACATGGGTTCCTTTGCCGTGGCCTACGGGCTCTTCGGGGTTCTGGTGCTGGCTGTCTGCATCTACGGGTTCCGGTTCATGCTGCTCGTGAACAAGATCGCCGTCACGGCGGCCACCCTCCTGTTCGTGGTCGGATACATCGCGTTCGCCGGAGACCTGGATCTGAACTTTGCCGGCGCCTTCGGCGTGGGCCTGGACGGCCTGGGCGTAGCCGGTTTCATCCCGGCGTTCATCGGCGCCGCCCTCATCGTGATGTCCAACCCAATTTCCTTTGGCGCCTTCCTCGGCGACTGGGCGCGGTACATTCCCACGAACACCCCCAAGCGCAAGGTCATGGGGGCCGCCCTCCTGGCACAGCTCGCCACCCTTGTACCGTTTGTCTTCGGGCTCGCCACCGCCTCCATCATCGCCACCAAGGCACCGGAGTTCATGGATCCGGCGGCCCCCAACTATGTGGGCGGGCTCCTGGCAGTCTCCCCCGCCTGGTACTTCGTCCCGCTGTGCGCGATCGCCCTGATCGGCGGCATGTCCACGGGTGCGTCCTCGCTGTACGGAACCGGACTGGATTTCAGCAGTGTCTTCCCGCGCTTCAACCGCGTGCAGGCCACGGTGTTCATCGGCGTGCTGGCCATTGCGTTCATCTTCGTGGGCCGTTTCGCCTTCAACCTCGTCCAGAGCATCTCCACCTTCGCCACGCTGATTGTCACGTGCACTGCCCCCTGGATGGTGGTGATGATCATCGGCTTCATCACCCGCCGCGGCTGGTACGACGCGGAGGCCCTGCAGGTCTTCAACCGCCGCCAGACAGGCGGCCGCTACTGGTTCAACCATGGCTGGAACCTGCGCGGAATGCTGGCGTGGCTGCTGAGCGCCGCGGCGGGACTGTGCCTGGTCAACATGCCCGGCCAATTCCAGGGCCCGCTGGGCAACCTCGCTGGCGGCGTGGACATCAGCCTCCCAGCCTCCTTGGTCCTTGCCGCGGTGCTCTATCTGGGGCTGCTCTGGATCTTCCCCGAACCCCGCGCCGTGTTTCCCGAGGCCGGTCCGCGCTGGATTCCCAGCCGGAACGTTGCCGTGCCTCCGGTGACGGACAGCGCCGGACACGTCGTTGCGCCGGGGCACCAGGATCTGGATCTGAACCTGGATCTGGACGAACTGGCGGTCCGACCGTGACCTGGATGGATCTGAGCGTCCCGCTCCGGACGGGGATGCCCGTCTATCCCGGAGATCCCGAAGTGCGGATCACCCCGGCGCTGACGGCCGACGGCGACGGCGCCAACGTGCTTGCCCTCGCCCTCGGCTCCCACTCGGGAACGCACCTTGACGCACCGTTCCACGTCCACGATGCCTTCCCGGCACTCGATGCGCTGCCGCCGGCCCAGTTCAACGGACCCGTGGAACTGGTCGACGTCCGCTCCGCCGGGCCGGGCGGCGTTATCACTGCGGAACACCTCGCCGGCATCCGGCCGGCTCCCGGCGACGGACGGGCAGGGCATCCGGACCGGATCCTGTTGCTCCACACGGGCTTCGCCAGCCACTGGGGCTCGCCAGAGTACCTGGACCATCCGTGGCTCCACGCCGACGCCGCGCAGCTGATCGTGGACCGCGGCTACCGTACCGTCGGGCTGGATGCGCTGAGCGTTGACAGGACAGCGGGCCAAGACTTCCCGGCACACCACATCCTGGCCGCGAACGGGTGCGTTATCGTCGAAAACCTCACCGGGCTGGAACAGATTGAACGGGCAGCGGCTGGGGGCGCCGGCGTCGAGGTTTTCCTCTTTCCGCTCAGCATTCCCGACGCCGACGGGGCACCGATCCGGGCCATGGCACGTCTCGCCGGGACTGCGCCGCTGAGCCGGGCGGACGTCCAGGATGCCGCCGACCGACTGGTCGCTGCCTTCGCATCGACGGATACCGAGCGCTACTTCGCCGCGTTCAGCCCATCGGCCACGTTCATTTTCCATCCGGAGCCTGAGTCGCTGGGTTCCCGAAGCGAGTATCGGGAGGTGTGGGATACCTGGGTGGGTTCGGGCTGGAAAGTCCTCGATTGCCGCAGCAGCGAGCAGAACATCCAGATGCTCGGCACTACGGCGATCTTTACGCACCGCGTGGCCACACTCGTCCGGACCGGACCCGGCCGCAGAACCCTGGCCAGCGATGAACGGGAGACCATCATATTCACCCGGACCGAAACCGGCGACGTACTTGCCGTGCATGAGCACCTCTCGGCCGTTCCAGCGGCGGCCGAGGACAGCTGACCGCGCAGTTACTGGAAGTCAGCCAGCCACAGGTCCGGGCCGAAAACCTCGTACTGGATGTCTTTTTAGGCAATTCCTGGAGGTCGGCGGTCACCCGGGCGATGAAAACAGGGCTTGTCGGGTCCGGCAAAAGCGGACACGACGGCGGGATCCACCCGCCGTCGTCCTCTTGCGTTACCCGGCACTGGCTGTCGGCTACCAGCTACCGGCCGTAGATCTTGACGAAATTCCGCAGGATCTTCATGGGCTCTGTTGCCGTGAAGGTCCGGGCAGCCTCCATCAGTTCCTCAGCAGATTCGGGCGGGAAGTACCCGGCGTGGCGGTAGATGTCGATCCTGGTCACGAGGCCTTCGGCATCAAGCTCGGGATGGAACTGCGTGGCGTACAAGTTCTTCTTGATCCGGAACATGTGCACCGGGCAAGCCGCCGAGCTTGCCAGCAGCACCGCATGGGAGGGAAGGACCGTGCAGCCTTCCTTGTGGCCGGTGAAGGCGGTGAACTGTGCCGGCATTCCGGCCAGCAGCGGGTCCTCCAGGCCCTCCGGGCTCAGGCTGATGGTCACGCCGCCCAACTGCTCCCCGTAGGTCCGGTCAATCACCGCGCCCTGGTGCAGGCCGAGGGTTCCGACTCCGTAGCAGGCGCCCAGGAACGGGAAGTCCTCGGCCACAATCCGGTCCAGCAGCGCCGACAATTCACGCTCCACCCGGCGCTGGGACTCTGATTTATGGTCTGCGGGGTCGCTGGACGTGAACGGGCTGCCGCCCACGATTACACCGGAATAATCGTCCAGGTCGAGATGCGGGAGCGGAGCCTGCTCCATCCGGATCCGTCTCAGCTGGTCCGGCTCCAGCCCGCCGTAGCGGAGGTAGGCCTCGTACTCATCCTCGGCGGCGGCGTCTTCGGCCCGCGAGGCGAGCAACAGAAACGGCTTCATGCTCACTTCAGCAGCGCCACGTCGGAGACAAGATCGATATGCTCCAACATCGCCGCTGCTGCGGCCGCGGAGTCCTGGGCCCTGATGGCGTCGGCGATCTTGCGGTGGGAGGCGAGTGACTGCTCCGGCCTGCCAGGCTGCCCGAGCGATTCGAGCCGGGTTTCCAGGATCATCCCGGCAATGAACGTCATGAGCTGGGCAAGAACCGCGGAATGCGCGGCGGCAGTGACCGCCTGGTGGAAAAGCTCGTCGCCGCGTGCGCCCTTGGCACCCGAGGCCACTTCTTCTGCCATCGCGTCCAGCGCGTTCTCGATGGCCTTCATGTCAGAGTCGGTCCGCCGGGTGGCCGCCAGTTCCGCCAGTTTGACCTCAAGCGTGCTGCGCGCCTCCACGATCTCGGGGAGCCTGCTGCGGTGCTCGCGGAGGCCTTTGATCACGGACGGGACGTTGGGCCGGTAGACCAGCACCGCGCCGGTGCCGTGCTGGACGTCGATCACACCGAGCACCTCGAGGGCCACCAGCGCCTGGGCAAGCGTTGCCCGCGAGACACCCAGCCGCTCAGCCAGGTCGCGCTCTGCCGGCAGGGTGTCGCCCGGTCCCAGCTGGGCGGACTCGATGAAGTCCATGAGTTGCTCCACCAGTTGCTCGTAGAGCCGCGGCCGCGAGAGACGGGAGATCTGTTGCGTTGCTGCTTTCCTGGGCATGCGCGTCCTTCCGGCGTCGTCGTCAACCCCAGCCTAGCGGAGAACTATTGACAAAGTCACCTAGTGTCTAGGAGGCTAGGCCAGTGAGCCAGTAAGCCACGTCACATCCAATCTCTTGATCCGGAGGAACAACGATGTCCGCTCCCGTACTGTCCATCATCATCCTGGCGGTGATGTTCCTGCTGGCCACGGTGCTGCCCCTCAACATGGGTGCCCTGGCTTTCGTAGGGGCGTTCGTCCTGGGATCAGTCGTGCTGGGGATGTCCACCAACGACATCCTTGCCAACTTCCCCGGCGGCCTGTTCCTGACGATCGTCGGGGTCACCTACCTGTTCGCCATCGCCCAAAACAACGGCACCATAGATCTGCTGGTCAGGGGCGCCGTCCGGCTCGTCGGCAGCAAAGTGGCCCTCATCCCCTGGGTCATGTTCGCCATCACCGCCCTGATCACCGCCGTGGGCGCCCTGTCGCCCGCCGCCGTCGCCATCATTGCGCCGATCGCCCTGAGCTTCGCCGCCAAGCACAAGATCAACCCGCTCATGATGGGCATGATGGTCATCCACGGTGCCCAGGCCGGCGGCTTCTCCCCCATCGCCGTCTACGGTGTCACTGTCAACGGCATCATCGCCAAGACGGACCTGCAAACGAACCCCATGGCGATCTTCCTGGCCAGCTTCGTCTTCAACCTCGCCATTGCCGTGGTGCTGTCCATCGTCCTTGGCGGCAACAGGTTCCGCTCCACGAAGGCCGGCCGCCTGGTGGAACAGGCCGCTGAAACCCGCATGTCCGTCAGCGTCGGTGCCCGTGCGGCCGGCGTCACGCTGCAGGGCTCCGGCTCGGACATCTCCCCCGCCGGCGTCTCCGCGAAGGGCACCAGCACCCCGGGTTCCGCCGCTTCCGGCGCCGCCGCTTCCGCCGCACCGGCTGCCGGGAACGGTGCCCGTGCCAACGTTCCCCAGCTTGTCACCATCCTCGGTCTGGTGGCCCTCGCCGTCATTTCCCTCGGCTTCAAGGTGGACGTCGGCTTCGTCTCCATCACCATCGCCATCATCCTGGCCCTCGTGTCCCCGGCCGCCCAGAAGGGCGCCGTGAACAAAATCAGCTGGTCAACCGTCCTGCTCATCTGCGGCATGTTGACCTTCGTGGGCGTCCTCGAGGAAGCCGGCACCATCAAGTTCGTTTCCGACAGCGTGTCGAACATGGGCATGCCGCTGCTGGCAGCCCTGCTGATCTGCTACATCGGCGGCATCGTCTCGGCCTTCGCCTCCTCTACGGCCATCCTCGCCGCTCTCATCCCGCTGGCAGTTCCCTTCCTGGCCAGCGGCGAGGTGGGCGCCGTGGGCGTCATCGCAGCGCTGGCAGTCGCTTCCACGATCGTGGACGTCTCTCCCTTCTCCACCAACGGCGCCCTGGTTCTGGCCAACGCACCGGAAGACGTGGACAAGGACAAGTTCTACAAGCAGATCCTCGCCTACAGCGGCATCGTGGTTGCCGCCGGACCCGCCGTCGCTTGGCTGGTCATGGTGGTCCCGGGCTGGATGTAGCCCGGAACCGGAACGCCACCCCTGCAGCAAAGCCCGTACA
The DNA here is from genome assembly GCF_056395245.1 of Arthrobacter sp. 10L430. Classification (NCBI taxonomy): domain Bacteria; kingdom Bacillati; phylum Actinomycetota; class Actinomycetes; order Micrococcales; family Micrococcaceae; genus Arthrobacter; species Arthrobacter sp. 10L430. The sequence goes on from NZ_JBFTJD010000012.1 coordinate 57,417, forward strand.
GCAAGTAAGGAAACCCCGCATGAGCACTGATTTCACGCCCCAGGCAGAGGGCCCCCTCTCGGGCTACCTCGTGGTGGACCTGAGCCGCGCCCTCGCCGGGCCCCACGCCGGAATGATGCTGGCCGACCTCGGCGCGCGCGTCATCAAGGTCGAGAACCCGGGCACCGGAGACGACACGCGCGGCTGGGGGCCGCCGTTCGTCGGCCCCGAGGACGATCCCCAGGCCACGTATTTCCTATCGTGCAACCGCAACAAGGAATCCATTGCCCTCGACCTGAAGAGCGACGACGGGCGGACGGTCCTGCGCGAACTGCTGGAACGGGCGGACGTCGTGATCGAGAACTTCCGTCCCGGCGTACTGGACCGGCTGGGATTCTCGGCCGCCGAGATGCACGCGCTGAATCCGGCGCTGGTGGTCCTGTCCATCACCGGTTTCGGGCACGACGGTCCGGAGTCCCGGCGAAGCGGCTACGACCAGATCCTGCAGGGCGAAGCCGGGCTGATGTCCCTGACTGGCTCCGGCCCGGACGATCCCCAGCGGGTGGGCGTGCCCATCGCGGACCTGCTGTCCGGCATGTACGGCGCGTTCGGCACCCTCGCGGCACTCCTTCAACGCGAACGCACCGGCCAGGGGCAGATAGTCCGCACGTCCCTTCTTGCGGCACTGATCGGGGTCCATGCCTTCCAGGGCACCAGGGCCACGGTCGCGGGTGAGGTCCCCAAGGCGCAGGGCAACCACCATCCGTCCATCGCGCCGTACGGCCTGTTCCACTGCCGGCAGGGCAGGGTCCAGATCAGCGTGGGAAGCGAAAAGCTGTGGGCCACGTTTGCCTCGACCTTCGGGATCGACGCCACGCGGCCGGAGTTCGCCACCAACGCGGACCGGGTGCGCAACCGCGAAAAAGTCATCGAAGAGGTCGAACGGGTATTCTCCGACTTCGAGGCCGAACCGCTGCTCGGCAAGCTCAACGAGGCCGGAATCCCGGCGGGCAAGGTCCGGACGCTGGACGAAGTCTATGAGTGGGAACAGGTCCACTCGCAGGGGCTCGTGATCGACGTCGAGCACAAGATCCTCGGGAACGTAAGCCTGCCGGGGCCGCCGCTGCGGTTCTTCAGCGCGGCCGACACCGCCGAAACAACGCTGAAGGCGCACACAGCCCCGCCGCTGCTGGATCAGGACGGGGACCAGATCCGGCAGTGGCTGGGCCTGGCTCCGGCAACCCTCGGCAGCTCAGGTTCCGGGCAGGAAGGCCGCTGAGAATGCTGACACAACAGAAGGTGCGGCACCTGGGCGCCACGGAGCTCATTGCCGCCGTGATCGATCCCGGCTCCTACCGGAGCTGGGACACCCCGGTCTCGGACCCTGACCCGGGTCCCGAGTACCGGCTGGAACTGGCGGCGGCCCGCGAGAAGACGGGGGTGGATGAGTCCGTCCTGACCGGGGAAGGCCTCATCCGCGGCCGCCGGGTGGCGGTTATCGTCAGCGAGTTCCGATTCCTGGCAGGCTCCATCGGGCTTGCCGCGGCGGAGCGGATCGTGAACGCCGTCGAGCGGGCAACCCGGGAAGGACTTCCACTGCTGGCCGGACCCGCCTCCGGGGGCACGCGCATGCAGGAAGGGACCATCGCCTTCCTGTCCATGGTGAAAATCAGCGCGGCGGTCCGGGCGCACCGGCAGGCCGGACTGCCCTACCTCGTCTATCTGCGCCATCCCACCACCGGCGGAGTCATGGCCTCCTGGGGCTCGCTGGGCCACATCACGGTGGCCGAGCCGGGCGCCCTGCTCGGCTTCCTGGGACCACGGGTTTACGAGGCGCTCTATGGCACACCGTTCCCGGAAAACGTCCAGGTCGCCGAAAACCTCTTCGACAAGGGCCTGGTGGACGCGGTGGTCCCGCCCTGGCAGCTGTCCGACGTCGTTGACCGCGCCTTGGGCATACTTGTCACCGGCCCGCATCCGCGCGTCAGTCCGCCGCGGACCCTGTCCGTAAAACCCTCCGGCGCCGGCGCCTGGGAATCGATCGAAATCTCGCGCAACCCGCGGCGACCGGACCTGCGGCAGCTGCTCGCGTACGGGGCCAGGGACGTGCTGCCGCTCAACGGCACCGGCCAGGGCGAAAAGGATCCGGGACTGCTGCTGGCGCTGGCCCGCTTCGGCCAAAAGTCCTGTGTGGTGATCGGCCACACCCGGCCGCGGCCCTCACAGCAGACGGCCATGGGACCGGCATCCCTGCGTGAAGCGCGCCGGGGCATGCGGCTGGCCGAGGAGCTGGGGCTACCGCTCCTGACGGTCATCGACACCGGCGGCGCCGCACTGTCCAAGGAGGCCGAAGAAGGCGGCCTGGCCGGCGAAATTGCCAGGTCCTTGCACGACCTCATCGGCCTGAACTCCCCCACGGTATCCGTGCTGCTCGGCCAGGGGGCCGGTGGCGGGGCGCTGGCCCTGCTGCCGGCAGACCGGACCATCGCGGCCCAGCACGCCTGGCTGTCCCCGCTCCCGCCCGAAGGCGCGAGTGCCATCGTCCACCGGAGCACCGACTTTGCGCCGGCCATGTCCGAGGCCCAGGGCGTCAGCGTGGCATCCCTGTACGCCAACGGCCTCGTGGACCACATTGTGGACGAACGCAGCGACGCCGCGCTCGAAGGCAAGGCCTTCTGCCAGCGCCTCGGGCAGGCCATCGAGTACGAACTGTCCACCCTGGCGTCCGCAGGGATCAGCGAACTGCTGCCCCGGCGGCTGGATAAGTACCGCAATCTGGGTGGCCTCGTGGCCGAGGCCGCCAACCCGGCCTGACCAAAGGTGCCGACCGGACCGTCCCGCCCGGACCGGCCCGGCCTGCACCTGCTGGCCGGGCCGGCAGGTGCTCGCCGGCGCTTCCTGGCCGGACGTCAGAGCGTGGCGGGATCAGAGCGTGGCGGGATCGGTGTTGGCGCCGCACAGGATCACGGCAACCCGCTCGCCCGCAGCCGGGACGTAGGCACCCGAGCTGAGGGCGGCATAGGCGGTGGCTGCACCGTGCTCCACCACCATGCGGTACTCCGCCCACAGCTGGGAGCGCGCGGCGACGATCTCGTCGTCGGACACCAAAACGCTCCGGACGCCCGTCCGCACGGCCACCTCAAAGCCGATCGTTCCAATCCTGCGTGCGCCGAGCGAGTCTGCGGCGATTCCCGAAACAGCCACATCCACCGGCTTCCCGGCCGCCAGGGCGGCATGAAGTGTCGGTGCGCTGGCGGGCTCCACGCCCACCACCCTCGCCCGGCCTTCTACCGCGGCGGCGATGCCGCCCATGAGTCCACCGCCGCCGACGGCGACCAGCACCGTGTCCACGTCCGGCACCTGTTCGAGGAGTTCCGAGCCGACAGTGCCTGCACCGGCCACTATCTCCGGCTGGTCGTAGGCGTGGCAGTAGACGGCACCCGTCTCACCCGCATAGGCCATCGCGGCATCATAGGCCTCCGCGTATTCCGCGCCGCGCTGGATGACTGAAGCCCCCGTCTCCCTGAGCTTCCTGACCTTCACCGCAGGGGCGGACTCCGGAACGAAGACCGCAGCCGGCACTCCCGCCCTGGCGGCGGCATAGGCGTTGGCGAGGCCGGCATTGCCACCGGACGCCACGACTATGCCGACGTCGTCCTTCAACTCGCCGCGCTCCCTGCAGGCCAGCACGCGGTTAAAGGCCCCCCGGGCCTTGAACGTGCCAGTGTGCTGCATGAACTCGCACTTCAGCCAGACCGCACCGGGAAGGCTTCCGGCGTCGGCCGCCATGACCGGCGTGCGACGCACCAGCCCGGCAATCCGTGCTGTGGCTTCATCAACGTCGGCTCGGGTGATCATCAGTGCTGTACCTCGTTCGCTCGGGCCGGACTGGCAGGAGCAGGCGCCAGCTGAATGCGCCTGCCGACGCTACGCTACCCCGTGGCCCCGAGGGCGGGTTTTCGTGGTGGATGAAGCGGCCTTCACGTGGCGGTGGATCGGGCCGCGGCATTCCGCAACCCGATCCATCCCGGGGTTGCCGCTAGCGGACGGGGTTGCCGAGTTCGCGGAGCGGGATTTTGTTGGTTTCGCGGGCCCAGAAGGCGCCGGCGACGGCGAGCAGTGAGGACGCTGCAACGATCCAGGCGGCGGGGCCCCAGTTCGCCTTTTCGGCGCCGACGAGGGCGGTGCCGAGCAGCGGGGTGAAGCCGGCGCAGAGGATGCCCACCTGCAGGCCGATGGCCATGCCGGAGTAGCGGACCTTGACGTTGAACAGCTCGGAGAACCAGGCCGGGTAGATGGCGTTGGACATCGCGTAGGTCCCGGCGGTGATCAGGGTGCTGGTGAGGAAGATCATCGGAATGTTGCCGGTGGAGATGACCGAGAAGTACACGAAGATCATCGCACCGGAGCCGAGGACGCCGGCGATGAAGATGGGTCGGCGGCCGAACCGGTCGGAGAGGTGCGCCATGAGCGGCTGGGTGAACATGGCCAGGACATTGCCGGCGATGCTGACCCAAAGCATGGTGGAGGCAGGGACCCCGACGGACACGGCGTAGGCGAGGCCGAAGGACTGCATGAAGGTGTTGGTGACGGTTTCGAAGGACATCAGGGCCACCTGGAAGAACTGTGCCGGGTGGGTCTTGAACATCTTCGCGAACGGGAGTTTCACGAGTTCGCCGTGGTCGTGCTTTTCCTCAAAGACCTCGGGCTCGTCGAGGGAACGGCGGACCAGGTAAGCGACGATAAGCACGATGATGGACAGCCAGAACGGAATGCGCCAGCCCCAGGCGAGGCGGTCCACTTCGCTCATCGCGGCCACGGGCAGGAACGCCAGGGAAGCCAGGACGATGCCGGCGGAAATGCCGCTCATGGCGAAGCTGGCGAAGAAGCCGCGGCGCCCTTCCGGGGCTTCTTCGGTAGACAGGGCCGAGGCGCCCGCCGTTTCCGCGCCCGCGGAGAGTCCCTGCATGAGGCGCAGCAGCACCAGCAGGGCAGGCGCCCAGTAGCCGGCGGTGGCGAAGTCAGGCAGCGCGCCGATGAGGAACGTTGCCGATCCCATCAGTACCAGCGTCAGCACGAGGGTGTTCTTGCGGCCGATCTTGTCGCCCAAATGGCCGAAGACCACCGCGCCGAACGGCCGCGCGACATAGGCCACGCCGAAAGTGGCGAACGAGGCAATCAGGGCCACGGTGGGGTTGCCGGCCGGGAAGAAGATCTTGGAGAAGACCAGCGAGGCCGCGGTGGCGTAGATGAAGAAGTCGTAGTACTCCAGCGCGCCGCCCAGGAACGCAGCCAGGGCCGCCTTCCTGGCCCGCTTGAGCTGCACCGGGTCTGCCGTGGCTGTGGAGCCGTTTACGAGGTTGGTCATTCTGATGGTCCTTCCACACTGAAAGACGGTGGTTTAGATGGGTGGGAAATGCAGTTTTGTTCGACTAGCGAACTTCTGTGCGTTATGCGACTAGAAATAGATTACCGCACGGTGAGGGACATCACAATGACTCCGATATGCTCGGTGCAACCCTGTTTGCTTCAGCACCCGCAGGGTGCCCGTGTGTTTTCTAGGGATTGCAGGAGTTCATGGAGGAGCATCCGACGTACTTCGTGAAGTCGGTCGAGAAGGCCTTTGACGTGCTGCGGGCCTTCGCCCCGGATACGCCACGCCTGACCGTGACTCAGATCGCCGCGAAGGCGGACATGACCCGCGCCTCGGCCAGGCGTTTCCTGCTGACCTTGACCGATCTCGGCTACCTGCGTGCCGACGGCCCCCACTTCACCTTGACGGCCCGCTCACTGGAGGTCGGCTCCTCATTTCTTGCGAACCTGTCTATCCCGGACATTGCCGAGCGGCACCTGCGGTCCCTGGCCGCAGAACTCAATGAAACTACCTCTTTGTGCATTCTTGACGGCACGGAGGTGGTCTATGTCGCCTGCATAGCGTCACCCAGGCTTCTCAATGTCTCTATTAGCGTGGGAACCAGATTTCCCGCCTGGGCCACCAGCATGGGGCGCGTGCTTCTGGCGGCACTGTCGGACCCGGAGCTGAATGCCTACTTCGACTCGGTTCAGCTGCAGCGCTTCACCGAGCGGTCGATCGGAAGCCTCGACCAGTTACGGTCCGAAGTAGACCTGGCCAGGGCGAAAGGGTGGTCCATGGTTTCGCAGGAACTGGAAGAAGGCCTGCGTGGCGTCGCCGTGCCCGTCTGGTGCGGGAGCGGCGTTGTTGCAGCGGTGAATGTCTCTTTGCAAACCCACCGCGCGCCCCCGGACACCATCGAACAGACAGTTGTGCCCCTCCTGCAGGAGGCTGCCCGCCAGATCGGCCTGGATTACGACGGCCGGACTGCAGGCAGGCGCACCACCGCCTCAGCGTGACAGTTTTTCGGCGTCGGGCTCCAGGTCGCCGATGTGCCCGGGCGCATTGGCCGCTAGGACCCGCTGGACGAACGCGCAGTACTCCTCCATGTAGTGCCGGAGGAACGCGGCGGTGGACTCGTCCTTGACCTCCCCGTCGGCTCCGAAGACCTCGGGATTGAACTTCACATAGGCCTCGGGGGCGTTGAGCTGGGGAGCGTCGAGGAAGCTCAGCACGGCGCGCATGGAGGACTGCATCACCGCGGTGCCGATGCTGCCGGGTGAGGCGCCGATGATCCCGGTGGGCTTCCGCGCGAAGGAGTTGGTCCCCCAAGGGCGTGAGCCCCAGTCGATGGCGTTCTTGAGTGCTCCCGGAATGGAACGGTTGTATTCAGGGGACACGAAGAGGATGCCGTCCGATCCGTCAATGGCTTCCTTCAGCGCCCGCGCTTCCGGCGGGAAGTCGGCGTCGTAGTCGTAGCTGTAGAGCGGCAGGTCCCTGATGGGAATCTCCGTGAACTCAAGCTCCTCCGGGGCGAGACTGATGAGCGCCTTGGACAGCGTGCGGTTGATCGAACCGCTTGCAAGGCTTCCGACGAAGTAGCCGATCTTGTACGTTGCCATGGTGATGATCCTTCCCAACAGCCGGCAGGAACCGGCTGGCCGACGGTGCTTTGGACATTGCTTCGGGCGCTGCTGTGGGCGGTGAGTGGATGGTGCGGGCACGACTCAACACACAGTTCAGCACAGAAGAATATCCGCGGCCAGAGCGGAGGGAAGGTTCTTGACAGTCCGCGAATGCAGGAGCTAGATGAACATTAGGTGATGACCTACAGCACACAACGCCAGCAGAGGAGCGGCAGTCATGACTGAGAACCTGGAAGGGATGCAGCGCATCCACAGCGAGGCCCCTGCCGAAGGGGATGAAACGGCCGACCCTACTGACATCCGCATGCACTCGCAGGACCCCGCCGAAGGCGCGGACATCGCGGACGCGCCCCTCAAGAAAACTTAGGGGGCATTGCCAACAAAGCGGACCGCCGCCGTCGGGCCGTTCCCCCGGGGCGAAACGGCAGCGGGAACTGGCACCCGTGCCAAAACCTGAGCTGAGAGAATAGCCGCATGGACGTCGCTCTGGGACTGCTCGTGCTGGTGGCGGTGGTGTGCGCCGGCAGTGCGCTGGGCAGGAAAATCAACGTTTCTGTTCCGTTGCTGCTGGTCCTGGCCGGAGTGGTTGGTTCTTTCCTGCCCTTCGTTCCGAGAATCGAGCTGAACCCGGAGCTGGTCCTGGTGGGGCTACTCCCGCCGCTGCTCTATGCGGCCGCCCTGCGGACATCCCTCTTTGACTTCGGCTCCAACCGCCGCGCCATCGCGCTGCTGTCCGTGGGGTACGTCATCTTCGGCACCATCGCCGTGGGATTGGTTGTCCATTGGCTGTTTCCCGAGATCCCGCTGGCTGCCGCCATCGCCCTGGGCGCCGTGGTGGCGCCGCCGGACGCCGTGGCGGCCACCGCCATCGCCCGCAAAGTGGGGATGCCGCGCAGGATCGTCAGCATCCTGGAAGGCGAATCGCTGGTTAATGATGCCACCGCGCTGGTGTGCCTCCGCGCCGCCGTCGCGGCACTCTCCGGAACTGTGTCCGCGGCGGAAATCGCCGGAGACTTCATCCTGGCGGCAGGCGGAGGACTGGTGGTGGGCCTCGCGGCGGCCTATGTGCTCACCCAGCTCCGGCTCCGGATCCGCAACGTCGCCATCAACACCTCGACGTCGTTGATGGCACCTTTCGTTGCCTACCTTCCGGCGGAGGCGATCCACGCCTCCGGTGTGCTGGCGGTCGTGGTCACCGGCCTGATTATGGGCACCAAGGCGCCTTCCATGCCGAACGGCGCAGCCCGGGTGAGCCAGCGGAGCAACTGGGACACTGTGCAGTTCCTGCTGGAGAACTCTGTGTTCCTCCTCATCGGCCTGCAGGTCCGGACCATCATCGACGGCGTCCAGGACGATTCCTTGGGCTCTGCCCGCATCTGGGCAGGCTGCGCGGTAATCCTGCTGGCTGTGCTGGTGCTCCGGCCGGTGTGGGTGTTTCCCGCAACCTATCTGCCCCGGCTCATTCCCGCGGTGGCCCGCACGGATCCTGCACCGCCGTGGCAGTTCCCCGCCATCATTTCCTGGGCCGGGATGCGCGGCGTGGTGACGCTCGCGGCGGTCCTCACGCTGCCGGAGGCCCTGGAACACCGCTCCGTGCTGATCTTGGCTGCCCTCGTGGTGGTGGCCGGTACCCTGGCCGCGCAGGGATTCAGCCTGCCCGCCCTGGTCAGGTTCCTCCGGGTCCAGGGCCCGGACCAGCGAGAGGATGCCCTCAGCCAAGCCTCGCTGATGCAGCAGGCCACGGCCGCGGGCGTGGAGAAGCTGCACGAACTGCGGACGGAGGAGGATCCGCCTGAGGTGGTGGCGATGCTCAAGCGGCGGACGCAGGAGCGGGGGCTGGCGGCGTGGGAACGGCTGGGCCGGCCTACGTCGGAAACGGCCACCCCCAGCCAGCGGTACGCCCAGCTGCGGCTAGCCATGCTGGAGGCGGAACGTGCCAAAGTGCTGGACCTGCGGCGAGGCGGCGAGTACGCCCACGAGGTCCTCAGCGAAGTCCTGGAACGGCTGGACGTTGAAGAGTCCATGCTCGACGCCACCCTCGACGAGCAGGACGTCACCGGCTCAGCGCGCACTGCCCGGCCCGGCGGCGGCTGCGATCACCTGGAATCGGCGCCCGACCCCGCAGTCCCGCGGAACCCTTACTGCGAGGCGTGCGTCCGCGAAGGCACCCCAACCGTGCACCTGCGGATGTGCCTGGAGTGCGGGAACGTGGGCTGCTGCGATTCCTCGCCCGGCACCCATGCCTCCAGGCACTTTGAGGAGACGGGCCACCCGGCCATGCGCAGCATCGAACCTGGCGAGGGCTGGCGCTGGTGCTATGTGGACGACCTCCTGGGGTGACCCCTGAAACAGGTACTCATACTCCTTTCCGGAGCGCCGGACGGCCCGCTGGGCGTGGGCTTCTTAAAAAACAGGTACTAACACTCCCGTAATCCGGCGTTAACATAGCGGCGTGAGACTTGATACATAGAGTCCACGCGACAGAGAGTCCACACGACTGGCCTTTCGCTACTGGGGGCAGCTACTCAACGAGGAGTCACGCAGGCATGAACAGTCATGAGCACCGCAATTCCCAATACGTCCGTCCGCTCGACCAAAGCCGCGAGCGCCCCGACCTGAGAAGCGTCCACGTCCGCGAGGACGTGGCCCGTTCGGGACGGTGCGGCAACGTCCATATGGCCACCGGCCGGACCTGCATCCTGCCGGAGCGCCATCATGGTTCCTGCGAATTCGTGGGGCCCCACGAGGCCGAGGGCATCGCAGGTCACTAGAGGGTATGGCATCCGCGTTCTACGCAAGAGAACGACGGCGGGCGGTCCCGCCGTCGTCCGTTCCCTAGCGGGAAGAACCGGCGCCGAAAGTCAGGCTGGGCTCATCCAGTGTGGCGAGGGTCAGCACGGCCTCCTCCACCGTGTCGTGGTCCTCAAGGTCGCGCTCTATCCGGCGCAGCGCCACGGCCACTTCGCGCTCGGGACGGTCACCCGTCATGTCCACGGCCGCCACCACGTATAGCTTGCGCGGCCCCACGAATTCGACATGCAGGTACGTGATCCGCTCGATCTCCGCGTGTTCCAGGATCCGGCGCCCCATGGACTCCTCGATGTCGGGGCTCACGCCCTGTCCCACGAGGAAACGGCGGTTCCTGTCGATCAGGACCACGGCAACGACACCGAGGAGGAGTCCCACGAGGATGGATCCTGCGGCGTCCGGAAGCGGCGATCCAGTGACCTGGTGGAGGAAGATCCCGCCGAACGCAATGACCAGGCCAATGAGCGCTGCCGAATCCTCCGCGAAGACGGCACGCAGGGTGGGATCGGAGCTCTTGAGCACCTGCTCCAGAGTGTTCCGGTCGAGATCCCTTGCGGCCTTCCGCGCCTGCCGGAACGCCTGGATGAAGGACACACCCTCCAGCACGAACGCGGCCGCAAGGACGGCGTAGGCGATGCCAAAGTCACCGGCCGGCTCTGGCGCGAAAATCTGCTGCACGCCGTGCATGATCGACACCACCGCCCCGGCCGTGAACAGGCCGAAAGCCGCGAACATGGACCAGACATAGGCCTCCCGGCCGTAGCCCATCGGGTGGGCCTTGTCGCGCTTTTTCTTCGACTTTTTCTCGGCGAGCAGCAGGAAAATCTGGTTTCCGGTGTCCGCCCACGAGTGGGCGGACTCGGCGATCATTGACGCTGAGCCGGTCAGGAGCGCGGCAATGGTCTTGGCGACGGCAACGAGAAGATTCGCCACGAAGGCGATGATCACGGTCATGCGCCCTGAACCGGCTTCCCGGATCCGATGGTGTGGGCCATGAAGCCCACCGTACCCAACACGGCTCCCGCCACCTAGGGCCGGGCCATTCTCAGGTGTCTGTGCAGTCCGTTCGGCCCGGTCATCTGCCGAATCCGAGGCCCTCTGAGGTCAGTCCGCCGGCAAGTTCCGAAGCCGTCGAGAGGACCCAGCGTTCGCCGTCCTGTTCGTAGCAGACCACCACAGACGCCTCCGCGTCCCGCGCGGCATCCATGGCAAGCAACAGTGCGTCCTCCATGTGGCGTGCGTGCTCCAGCCGTTCGGCCAGGCTGCCCAGGAGGTCGCTGTTGTCGATCAGGAAGTGTGCTTTGCCTTCCACGATGACCTTCAGCGAATATCCCTGTTCCTCATGGACGGATCCGCGGGTCGAGGCAATTTCCGTGACCTTATCGGCACGAACCAGGCTCTGGCTGATCGTGCGGATCCACACGTCACCCATGGAAGCTCCTTTGGTCGTGAGGAACGGGAGGCAGTGTCCTACGAAAGAAACGCTAGTCCTTGCAGGTCCGCTTGTAAGCCCCCAATTAGCCGATACTGCCTAATTTGGGGGACCCTTCAGACCCAAACAGGATTTCCCCAAGCTCTGACAGCGTTTTCCCCAAGCTCCCTCGTGGATATTGGAGCGCACCAAAGAAGCTCCACTCGGGATGGAGCGGTGCCGGCCCACATACGGGCCGGCTTGCGGCAAGGCCGGGTGAAAATGCTCCGGCTTCCGCTCTGCAGCTAGGCGGCACGGCTCTCCTTGGATGCCGCAGGTCTACTTTAGGGGGACACATGTTTCTCACGTTTTGGCGTTTTCGGCGGGCTATCACGCCCCACGCCTGGGCAATGGGCGGCGGCGCACTGCTGGTTATTTTCGTCGCCGCAATGGAAGTGGCGTTGCCCTGGCCAATGAAGATCATCGTTGACGACGTGTTGCAGCCCCGGGGCAATTCCAAGCCGGATCCGACGGCGGCGTACCTGGGGCTCGCCGGGCTCGGCCCGCTCCAGTTGCTCCTTCTCGCCGCATCGGCGCTTCTCACCATGACAGTGATGAATGCCGCGGCGGATTATCTGGGGACCCGGATCCTCAACGGCGTCGGCGAAAAGACCATGGCGGCCATCCGCGCCGACGTCTTTACCCACCTGCAGCGGTTGTCCCTGTCATTCCACGACAAGCAACGGCTGGGGGACCTGGTCACACGAACCACCACGGACGTTGATTACGTCCGCTCGCTCATGGTGTCCATGCTTTCCGTGCTGCTTCCCAACGTGTTCATTCTGGGGTTTGTCACCACCATCTGCGTACTCGTCGACCCGGCGTTCGCGTTGATCGGGATGGCAGTGGCACCGTTGCTGTTCGTGACGGTGCTCTTCTACCGGCGCCGCATCAAGAAGGCCTCCCGGGAGGCACGCAGCAAGGACAGCGACATAGCGGCGGCGATGTCGGAGACGTTCGCGTCCGTGCGGGTAATGCAGACCTACACCAGCGAAGCACGCCATGAGGAGGACTTCCGGTCACGGAATGACGGACGGATGAACGCAGGACTGAGGGTCATACGGCTTCAGTCATTGTTCTCGCCGCTGGTCGATGTCATCGCGACGTTGGGAACAGTACTGGTGCTCTGGATCGGCGCCCAGCGGGTGCTGGATGGAACCATGACACTCGGCCTGTTGCTGGTGTTCATCGCATACCTCAAGGCACTGTATTCGCCGATGAAGTCCCTGGCGAAACTGACAACCGTGATCAGCCGCGGCCAGGCCAGTGCCGAGCGCATCCAGGAAATCCTTGACACGGCGCCGGCCGTCTTCGACAAGCCGGACGCCCGCCCTGCCCCGCGGCTGAGCGGCGGCGTGGAGCTGCGTGGGGTCAGCTTCGGCTATCAGGGGCAGCACGATGTCCTGCACAGTATTGACCTCACGGCCGAGCCGGGCAGCCTGGTGGCCATCACGGGCCCCACGGGTGCCGGAAAATCGTCGCTGGTCAGCCTGATTCCCCGTCTCTACGACGCCACACAGGGGTCTGTGCTTCTCGACGGGCTGGACGTGCGGGACCTGCAGCTCGCCACCGTCCGCAGGCAGATTTCCATGGTGCTGCAGGAATCCATCCTGTTTCGCGGGACGATCTACGACAACATCGCCTACGGATCCGAGGGAGTCACCCGCGAGCAGGTGTTTGCGGCGGCCGAGGCGGCCCATGTGGACGAGTTCGTCCGGAACCTCCCGCAGGGATACGACACGCCGGTGGCCGAGCGCGGCGTTTCGCTCTCCGGCGGACAGCGTCAGCGCATCGCGATCGCCCGCGCCCTCGTGCGGAACACCCCCATCGTCATCCTCGATGAACCGACGTCGGGCCTGGATGCGATTTCCGAGCAGTACGTCATGCGTGGGCTCGACCGGCTCATGGCCGGACGCACAGTGATCGTCATTGCCCACAGGCTGTCCACGCTTAAGCGAGCCGACCACATTTACGTCCTCGACCACGGCCGGATTGTGGAAAGCGGCCGCCACGGGGATCTTGTGGCATCCGGCGGTCTCTACAGCCGGCTGGATGAACTTCAGCATTCACGGGAAACCCCGGCCCTGGCCCTGGTACAAACGGAGGCCAGCGCATGAGCACGCTCAAGCCCCCCACCTACGGTGCATTGCCCTGGCGGATCGGTCGCAAGGGCGCCCTCGAAGTCCTCCTGATCCACCGGCCTGCCCATGACGACTGGTCCATCCCCAAGGGCAAAGCCGAGCCGGGAGAATCCGGCAGGGAATGTGCGGCACGGGAAGTGCTGGAGGAAACCGGCTTTGAGTGCCGTCTTGGCGCGGAACTGCCCAGCATCCGGTATGAAGACAGCAAGAACAGGATCAAAACCATCCGTTACTGGGCAGCGGCGATGGAGTCAGGCAGCTTTACTGCCAACGACGAGGTAGACGCGGTCCGGTGGCTGTCTCTTCCGGCAGCCCTGCGCACCTTAACGGAGCCTCGGGACCGTCCTGCCATCATCTCCCTGGGCACCCAGCTCCAGATGCAGCTGGGCGTGCGCCCGGTGCCCGACCTGGAGAAAATGCTGCTCCTCGTCCGCGGCGCGCAAGTCACCAAACGAAACGAAGAGGGCAGTTCAGATGACGGCCGGATGCTGGCTGAGAATGGTGAATACGCCGCCCGAACACTGGCTGCTTTGGGGTCGATGTTCAAAATAGATCGGGTTGTGTCCGCCCCTTCTGCCCGGTGTGTCGAAACCGTCGCCGAGCTTGCCCGGCAGGAGTCCCTCGAAGTGGAGCGCTCAGACCACCTGACCGGGGGCAGCATCGCAGCGACCCTCGACCTGGTGGCAGAGGCCCGCGGGACGGGAACCGTGCTGTGCACGCATGAGGGCGTGATGGCGGGCGTTGTGGAGCACCTCATCCGCAACGACCGCACGGTGCTGAGTAAACGCTTCCGCGTCCGCAAGGGATCGGCCTGGGTGGTGACCGGCGACGACAGCCGCTACCACTCCGCCTACTACCTCCCGCTGTCTGCATCGGACTTCGGCAGCGGATCATAGCCCCGTGTCCCGCCATTGCGGCGGGGCGTACGCTCGGTTTGTGGACATTGTCGAATTCCTGTCCGAGCGCATCACCGAGGATGAGGCCGCGGCCCGGAAACTTCTCAGTGACAGGACCCTTTCCAAATCGGGCCAGTGGTACGAAAACCGCCTGCTGCTGGAGTGTGCGGCAAAGCGAAGAATTATCGGCATCATCGAGGCCGCCCGGCAGACGGCCTTGGCAACGCTGGTCAGCAACCCGTACGGGGATGGCTCCCAGTGGATTCCGGAGGCCCTTGAATGGACCACTCTGTCCCTGAACGCCCTGGCTCTCCCCTACGCCGACCATCCTGACTTCGAGCAGGACTGGCTGACCACCGGCCGGGCTTAGCCGGAGCCACTCCAGAGACGCCGCCACCATGGCCGCCGGGGTTCCGGCTCGGACAGGTCGGCATCGGCAGCGGCGACGGCGGACCGCCGCTCCTGCCAGCGCTGCACCTCGGCGTCGGCGTCGCGGGTCCTGGTGATCACGGGCGGGCCGCCCTGGAGCTGGCGCCGGGCATCGATGACGCGGGCGTTGAAGTCCTCCACGATGTCCCGCACCTGCTTCTCCGAGTACTGGGAATCCAGCCGGGCGTCCAGCTCTGCGTCCTCGGTCCGGAGGAGGATGGCCTTCGGTCCCATGCCGGTGATGTTCTCGCGCTGGATCAGGCCCTTGACCCACCAGTCGGGGTCGTATCCCTCCCCCAGGCCGGGGATCGGCTTGCCGGCGTATTTCAGGTTGTCGAACTTGCCCTGGGCCATGGCGTCCCGGATCAGGTATTCAACCCTGGCGGCGTCAGAGACCTTCTTGCGTTTCTGTCGCTCTTGCTCCTCCGCGGCGTCAAGCGCCGCTTCCTCCTCGGCCGTGATGCCGGCACCCCGAACGGCGCGCATCTCAGACAGCCGCTCCATCCTGCGCTTGAACTCGCCGGCTGCCCCGCCGCTCATCGTTCACCACCGTTCTCGTCCGCGAGTTGTAGCCCTGCCTTCCAGTATTCCGGCGTGCTTCGTGCCTTTCAATGGCACTGGCAGGAGCGGACGGCCAGGAGACGACGGCGGGAGGCATCCGCCGTCGTCCTCTTGCGTGGCGCGGCACTTGCGTAACGGTGAAATATCTGCGCGCGAACCGGTGTTGGCCCGGACATGACAACAATAGGAATCATCGGAGCAGGACACATTGGAAGCCAGGTTGCCCGCAAGGCGGTGCAGGTCGGCTACGACGTGGTGATCAGCAACTCCCGCGGACCGGAAACCCTGGCGGACCTGGCGGCTGAGCTGGGTCCCCGCGCGCGGGCCGCGACGCCCGCCGAAGCGGCGGCGGCTGGAGATGTCGCCGTCGTCACAGTGCCGCTGAAGAGCCTCCGGGACATCCCCGTGGAGCCACTTGCGGGCAAGATCGTGATCGACACGAACAACTACTATTGGGAGCGCGACGGCCGCATGCCGGCCCTGGACAACGGCGAAGCCACCACCTCGGGGCTGGTTCAGGAGCACCTCTCCCAGTCAAAGGTAGCCAAGGGATTCAACCACATCCTGGCCAAGGACATCACCACCGACGGGACGCCGGCCGGCACCGCCAACCGCCGCGCGCTTGCCACCGCCAGCGACTTCCCGGAGGCCAGCGAGCTGGTGACAAAGCTCTACGACGAATTCGGCTTCGATACCGTGAACGTCGGCCCGCTGTCCGAGAGCTGGCGAGTGGAACGGGACCGCCCGGCCTACGTCGCGCGTCAGACCGCCGCCGAGCTCACCGCGAACCTGGCACGCGCACCGCGCACCATCTGACCAAAGGCCGCGTTGCCGTGCGGCACCCACGGGGCAGACGACGGCGGGACCTCCCGCCGTCGTCGTCCAAACGTTTGATGGGGGCTGAGATCCCCCTACATGGGATCAGGCCAGTTTCCGATTGCCTCGCGCGCGGGGACGGTAACGCCGCCCGGGGGGTCGCCGGCTGCCTGCGCGCCTTTAGCGGCAGCGCCGTCGGCACGCGGCGCCTGCCCGGTGGTATCCGGCACCTCCTGGCTGGCGGTGGCAGAGTCAGAGGTGGCGGGAAGCTCGGACCTCATATTTTTCATGACTGGATCGGTCCCTCCGGCACGTAGGTGGCGGCCGCCCAGCCCAGCGGGTGCAGACAACTCAAGCTGCGTGCACACACCCGGCCACCCGATGCAATAACACTACGGCGAACCCGCATCTGGATGAACCCGTAAGCGGTACCCGACTTTTCGATGCCGCCGATACTTGCTCCCTTGGGTTCGCGGCGCCGAACAGACCGCGCGGATCTACGCAAAACCTGCGGCTTCCCTGCGGCTTTCCTGCGACGCGGTTGCTAGTGTGACTCATCACACGGTGCCGCAACCACGTTTCCATGGGGGAAGAACATGCTTGATAACTCCGCTAGTCCAGCGCGTTCAAAAGCCGGCCGGCGGCCCACCGGGCTCAACTGAGGAACGAATGCAGCGTTCGAACCCCGGCAGGTGGGAAGATCCGTCCCCGGACCGTGTAATCGTGTCGGCCGACGGCAGGCCCGTGCAGGTCCGGCGGTCGGCCAGCGGTCGGATCCCGCAATGGGCCATCGATGAGGCCCTGGGAAATCTGGAGGAACCCCTGCCGTGGCGTGCGGGCCCGATGCCCGGACACAACATATATCCATACCACCCGGGCAAGCGGCCTGGCGGAATCCGCCCATGGCGCCGATGGCTGGCCATTGGATCCAGCCTCGTCCTGCTGGCGGGCCTGTACTTCACTCCGGCGTTGTTCGAACGCTATGTGCTGCCGGCCGTCCTCCCCTATCTGCCCGGCGCTCCGCTGCCACCCCCAGGCGTTGAAGCCTCCGACGTTCCGCTGGGCCAGGCGCCGGCGGGCAGCGGGTCTCGCGCCTACAAGCTGCAGGAGTCCCCCGACCCCGGCCAGCCCTTCGCGGCCTACGATCCATGCCGCCCCGTCCACTACGTGGTCCGGCCGGATAACGCGCCGCCCGGGGCAGACCGGCTGATCCAGCAGGCCGTCATGGAGGTGTCAGCCGCAACCGGGCTGCGGTTCGTCTACGACGGCAGCACCACCGAGGCGCCCAGCGAGGAACGCGAGTCCTACCAGCCCGATCTGTACGGCAAGAGGTGGGCCCCGGTCCTGATTGGATGGTCCACTCCGGAGGAAAGCCCCGACCTGGCCGGGGACGTGGACGGGCTGGGTGGAAGCGGCTATGCCTACACTCCTGGCCGACCCTACGTCCTGGTCGCGGGCCAGGTGGAACTTGACGCCCCTGACCTCACCGAGATGCTGCAGTGGCCCGATGGTTCCGCCCATGTGCGTGCCGTCATCATGCACGAGCTCGGCCACGTTGTGGGACTCGACCACGTTGACGACCCGAAGCAGCTGATGTACCCGGAGGGTTCGGACATCACGGGATTCGCAGACGGTGACCGCGCCGGTTTGGCTCTCCTCGGCGCTGGAGCGTGCGTTCCGGAGCTATGACGGACGCCGTCATTGGCCGCTGTCCATAGTGACAGGCTGTTAATTCCCTTTTTCCAGCGAATCTTCAGGAACGGTTCTTAGCTTTTATTACAGGCTCAGTCAACCGCGCGGCTGTCTGATCCTGCCGCTAGGAAAGCCCCCGAGATCCGCGTATTCGCAGGAGCGGGGGTCTTTCCGCGCCTGCGCACACCCTGTCAACACGCTTCCAGAGCCAGCACGGAGCCAACCTAGGAATACCTTGGCGCCGTCAGCCCCCGAGGGGGCCTGTTCGGGTCCCCTCTCCTGTTCAAGGTTTTCCGGAGCGAGCCGCCTCACGATGAGCGCGTCCTATCCCCTTTGAAACAGCAGGTGTGCCATGAAAACCTCAGACACAAGATCCGGCCCTGCAGCAACTGCAAAGCACGCAGGCCCTGCCCCCCAACCGAACCACAGCCAGCGGCGCAGTCGCAGCGGCACGCGGTCCGGAACCTTCCGGCTCATCAGCGCCGCCACAGCCCTCGCTTTGCCGATTGCCGTGGGCCTCCCCGTGGTCAACGCAAACGCGGTGGTGGCGCCGGTGGGCCAGGGCTTCACCGTTACAGCCTCAGACCTGGCCTACATCCTCAAGCAAATCAAGATCGCGGAAGCCCACGTGGCCAACACCACCTCCGAGACCGGCCCCTGCGGGGCCCTCGTCGGGCCGGGCCCCAACCAGATCCCAGACGCGCTGACCTCCTATGGCCTGCGGACAGTCGACGGTTCATGCAACAACCTGATCAACAGCCGCGAGACCTTCGGCGCCGCTGACCAGAAGTTCCCCCGCTACACCACGCCGGTCTTCAATGATGCAGACCCCGTTCCGCCAGGTTTCGGTCCGGCCGGCCCCACCTCCTACAAGCAGAAGACAGGCAACGTCTTCGACAGCAAGCCGCGTGACATCTCCAACCTGATCGTGGACCAGACCTCAACTAACCCCGCCGCCGTTGCCGCAGCAGGCTTCCCCGTCCGGACCCAGGGCAATGTTGGCGTCCACCCGTGCACCACCGACCCCGATCCCCTGGCAACGCCGCCCGTGGACGGCGTTCCCGCCGGATGCGTGCCGTCGCACAACACGCTCTTCATCCCGAACGTCACCACCGACGTCGGGCTGTCGCCACCGTACAACTCGATGTTCACCCTGTTCGGCCAGTTCTTTGACCACGGCGTGGACCAGACCGTCAAGAGCGGCGGCAACGTCTTCGTGCCGCTCCGGGACGACGACCCGCTGGTCGCCGGACCGGACCACGTCTTCGGCAACGCGGATGACCTGCCCGCCAATCAGCGCTTCATGGTGCTGACCCGGGCGCAGAACCAGCCGGGCCCCGATGGGGTCATGGGCACCGCCGATGATGAACAGAATGCGACCAACACGGACTCCCCGTACGTGGACCAGTCCCAGACCTACACCTCCCACCCCTCCCACCAGGTGTTCCTGCGGGAATACGTGGACAACGCAGACGGCAAGCCGGTCTCGACGGGCAAGCTCCTCGGCGGGGAAGCCGGCACCAAGGCCGTTAACGGCATGGCCACCTGGGCCACTACCAAGGAGCAGGCTTCGAAGCTTCTTGGTATCCAGCTGCTCGACAAGGACGTGCTGAACGTCCCCCAGATCGAAGTCGACCCGTACGGCAAGTTCGTCCCCGGTCCCGCACGCGGGCTTCCGCAGTTCGTGACGGCAACGGGACTGGTTGAGGCCAACCGCGCCGACAATGGCAACCTGGGCACTCTGGTCCCGTCGAACGTGCTCTACTTCGACACTCCGTTCCTGACGGACATCGCCCACAACGCGGACCCGTCCCCGCAGGACACTGACCACAACCCATCCACCCCGCCGGTAGCTCCGGTGCCTGACGCGGACAACGTCGCCTCGGCCGATTTCGCCAGCCAGCCTCCGGGCACCTATGACGACGAGATGCTGAACGCGCACTTCACCGCCGGCGACGGCCGCGTCAACGAAAACATCGGCCTGAGCACCATCCACCAGGTTTTCCACTCCGAGCATGACCGTTTGGTGGAGGACTTCAAGAACACCCTGACCAACGACACCTCGGTCAAGGGCGTCGCGGCACTGGCCGAGTGGAAATCGGCCCTGGGCACCCCTGACGGCTGGAACGGCGAGCGCCTGTTCCAGGCCGCCCGCTTCGTCACCGAGATGGAGTACCAGCACCTGGTGTTCGAAGAATTCGCCCGCAAGGTCCAGCCCGCGATCCAGCCTTTCCACGTCTACCACACGGACATCAACCCGGCGATCCACGCTGAGTTCGCGCACGCGGTCTACCGGTTCGGCCACTCGATGCTGACCGAGACCATCGCCCGAACCAACCCGGACGGAACCGACAACTCGATCCCGCTGCTGAACGGTTTCCTCAACCCGCCCTCGTACAGGGACGGCGGCACCGCCGGCGAGCTCACCTCGGAGCAGGCCGCAGGCGCAGTCGTTATGGGCATGAGCGACCAAACGGGCAACGAACTCGACGAATTCGTGACCGACACGCTTCGCAATAACCTGCTCGGCCTGCCCCTGGACCTGGCAACGATCAACATGACCCGCGCCCGGGAAGCCGGCGTTCCTCCCCTCAACGAGGTGCGCCGCCAGATCCACGACTCCACCGGGGACGGCCAGCTCACCCCCTACACCAGCTGGGCTGACTTCGGCCAGAACATCAAGCACCCCGAGTCGCTGATCAACTTCGTTGCGGCCTACGGCACCTACCCGAGCATCACCGGTGCAGCAACACTGGCTGACAAGCGGGCAGCTGCCAAGGCCATCGTGGACCCGGGCCCCGGCGCCACGCCTCCCACCGCCGACATGATGGACTTCATGAACAGCACCGGAGCGTGGGCCAACCAGGAGGCCGGCCTGAACAAGGTGGACCTGTGGGTAGGCGGCCTCGCGGAGAAGACCAACCTCTTCGGCGGCCTGCTCGGCAGCACCTTCAACTACGTGTTTGAGAACCAGCTCACCGATCTCCAGAACGGCGACCGGCTGTACTACCTGGCCCGCACGCCCGGCATGAACCTGCGCACCCAGCTCGAAGGAAACAGCTTCGCCGAGATGATCATGCGCAACACCGACGGCACGAACACGCTGAAAGCCGACGTCTTCGCGACGGCCGACTGCAAGTTCCAGCTGAGCAACCTCGCCGGCACTCCGGAGGGCTACCTCGCTTCCGGACCCTCTGTCGCTGACGATCCTTCCACCCCTGACTGCAATGAAAACCTGCTGCTCCTGCGCAAGCCGGACGGCACCATCCAGTACCAGGAAAAGAACACCGTCGATCCGTCCGGCATCAACGGCCAGTCGGTCTACAACGGCACCGCCGCGGCGGACCGGGTAGCAGGCGGCAACGACAACGACACGATCTGGGGCAACGCAGGCAATGACGTCATTGAGGGCCAGGGCGGTGATGACGTTGCCTTGGGCGGCGACGGCAATGACCGCATCACGGACCTGTCCGGCGCCGACGTCCTCAAGGGCGGTCCCGGCAACGACTACACGAACGCCGGCATCGGCGACGACATCATGATGGGCGGCGACGGCCAGGACTTCATGAATGGCGGAGCCAACGACAATGAGACGTTCGCCGGACCCGGCAACGACTTCGTGCGGGCCGGTGACGGTGCAGACGCCGTGTTCGGCGACGGCGGGGACGACTGGGTCCAGGGCGGCTCAGGCCAGGACCTGCTCCAGGGCGACCACGGCGCACCGTTCTTCGACGACCCTGCCCAGACCAAACCGGGCAATGACATCATGGTGGGCCAGGTGGGCGAAAACGACTACGACGCTGAAGGCGGCGACGACGTCATGGCCGCCAACGCCGCTATTGACCGGTTCGCCGGCGCCGCGGGATTCGACTGGGCGATTCACCAGTACGACACCGTCGGGGCCAACGATGACATGAAGATCAACCAGAACCTGGCGGGCGTCCCCCTCCAGCTGGTGGTCAACCGCGACCGCTGGCAGGAAACGGAAGCAAACTCCGGTTCGGCGTTCAACGATGTCATCAAGGGCGACGACGTAGTGCCCAGTGCCGTGGGCGGCGCAGGCTTTAGCGGCTGCGACGTCCTCGACCAGACGGGCATCGACCGCATCGCCGGCCTCGGTAACCTCCTCCCCGCTCCGAGCACCCCGCTCGCCCCGGTGGAAGCGGCATCCGCCATGGGGGCCTGCCCCCTCGACGGACCAGTCTGGGGAGACGGCAACATCCTCCTCGGCGGCCTCGGCAGCGACAGCATCGAAGGCCGCGGTGCCAACGACGTGATCGACGGTGACCGGTATGTCCAGGTACGCATCAGCGTGCGGACCAACCCGGCCGACCCGGCCACTGAAATCGGCAGCACCGACCTCATGGAGCACACCTACCAGGCGGGCAACACCCACACCCTGGAAGCGGACGTCGCTGCCGGTGTCATCGACCCGGGCAACCTGGTCGCCGTCCGGGAGGTCATCACACCAACCGCGGCGGACACCGCAGGCAACATCGACTCCGCGGTCTTCTCCGGACCGCAGGCCAACTACACCGTTACCACCACCGGCGGCGACGGCACCGTTGGCTCGGCGGGGTCAACCACCACGGTCACCGACAACGTCGGCGCCGATGGAACGGATACGCTGCGGAACATCGAACGGCTTGTCTTCTCCGACACCGTTGCCCCCGCGGCCCCGATCATCGGCCTGGCAGCAGCAGCAGGAGCGGGCCAGGCTACGGTCAACTTCACCCCCGGGGCTGGCGGCGTTGCCACCAGCTTCTCAGTGAAGGTCGTGGACGCAGCCGGCGCCCAGGTCGGTGCCCTTCGCACTGCACCGGCCGGCGCAACGAGCCTGGTTGTCACCGGGCTGACCAACGGAGCCGCGTTCCGGTTCCAGGTGTCGGCAACGAACGACCTCGGCACGAGTGCCTTCTCCGCTCTGTCCAATGCCGTGACTCCCAGTGCAGCGGTAGTCGCCGCAGCACCGGTCATGGGGGCCGTCACTCCGGGCAACGCCCAGGTCACTGTCAACTGGTCCGCGCCAGGGCCGGTCGCCAATGCCTCTGCGGTCACCGGATACGTTGTACGCACCTACGTCGGCACGAGCACCACGCCGACGCGCACGACGACGGTTGCCAACGTCACCAGCACGGTGATGGGAACCCTGATCAATGCAACCGGCTACACCTTTGATGTTGCGGCGATCAACTCCGTGGGCACCGGCCCGGCCTCCGCCCGGTCCGCACTGGCAACGCCGCGCACGGAGTTTGTGGCCCCGACGGTGACGGCCAGGACACCTGCCTCAGGTGCCCGCTCGGTCAGCCAGTCCGGAAACGTGACAGCGACATTCAGTGAACCAGTCGCAAATGTCAGCACCGGCACTGTCGTCCTGCGGCTCAACGGTTCGGCGACCCCGATCCCCGCCGCAGTGACGTACAACAACGCCACCCGGACGGCGACGCTGAATCCGAACGGGAACCTCCTGCCGGACCGTACCTACACGGCATCGATGTCCTCGATCCGTGACACGGCCGGCAATACGATCGCGTTCACGTCGTGGCAGTTCACTACGGGACCGGCACCCACAATGGTTTCGGTAACTCCGGGCATCAACGCCACGGGGGCCCGCCGCAATGCCAACATCACGGCACGGTTCAGTGAGAACGTCACCGGCATCTCGGCGGCGACAGTGACGGTCACCCGGGTATCCAACGGCGCAGGGGTCACGGCGGCTCTCGGCTTCAGCACCGCGAACCAAACCCTGACCATCAACCCAGGCGCCACCCTCCTGGCCAACACGCAGTACCGGGTCACGATAACCGGCGGCACAGGAGCCGTCCGCGACCTCGCGGGCAACCCGTTCGTCACCCGCACGTGGGTGTTCACCACGGGATCCGCCCTCTAGGCACCAGCGAGGGGCCTCATCACAAGAGAACGACGGCGGGAACCTCCCGCCGTCGTTCTCTTGCGTCTGGTCACATGTGCTCTGTCGGGGCTTTTCGATCCGGAGTCGCCTCAGGTTCCCCGCTGCGGTCCAGGACCTGCCACACGATCACCGATCCGGTGACGGCGGCGGCCACGATACCGGCGATCAGCCATGCGGTCCTGGAGGCCTGGCGGGTGGATCGGAGTTTCCGCTCCGCGCGGCTCAAGGCCTCCCGGACCTGGACACCGTCCACACCTCTGCTTAATCTGGTCATTTCCACCTTCCTTGACTCTGGCTGTTTTCGGTCAGCCTACTGGGCCGCTGAAAATATCCAAATAATAACCGGGATGGAAGGGTAAGCCGCCGGGCTCAGACCAGGCGCGGATGGCCCTAACGGCCTCGTCAGGCTTGTGCCGGGTTGTGCCACCAGCCTTCCCAAGCGGTGGACGTCAGCTGACCCTGGGGGAACTCAGCGACAGCACTGGTTTCGCCGGATTGACGGCTTCCATCTTTCTGGCGGGAACTGAGAAACAGGCTCAAGCTACTCCGAAGCATTGTTATTCCTTTCGATGCGTCACGCGGATCACGTTTTACAAGTAGGAATTAGCGTAGCCAGAGCTTGTTTCATGGCGTCGACTGAACGTTTCAGCTTTGTATCCAGAAGCTCACATGCCACCGCAAGACGACGGCATGTGGCTCCGCTCCAAAGGCACTTGACGCTTCAACTTTCTGGATGTAGATTTAGTTGTAGCTTCAAGTATTGATCCTCCAGCAGAACAGAATCTGATGAAAACCCTCCTGGCCCGCATATTCGGAAAGAAGACCACCATGACGAACATCACCATCATCGGCAACGGCAACATGGCCCGAGGCATCGCCACTCGCGCCCTGGCCGGAGGCCAGAGCGTAGAGATCCTCGGGCAGGACGCCGCCAAAGCGCAGGAACTGGCCCGCGAACTCGGCGCCGGCGTCACCTTCGGCACCACCGCGGACGCTCCGCAGGGAAGCATCGTGGTCCTGGCCGTCCCGTTCGAGGCCGCAAAATCCGTGGTCACCGCCTTAGGCCACACCCTGGCCGGCAAGACCATCGTGGACATCACCAACCCGGTGAACTTCGAAACCTTTGACTCCCTGGTGGTCGAGCCCGGCACGTCCGCGGCCGAGGAAATTGCCAAGCTCGTCCCGGCAAGCTCGAACGTGGTCAAGGCCTTCAACACCACCTTCGCCGGCACCCTGGTCGCCGGGGTATCGGGCGGCCGGCCCCTGGATGTCTTCGTCTCCGGAGACAACGCCGACGCCAACGCTGCTGTCAGCAGCTTCGTCAGCGCCGGCGGCATGCGCCCCCTGGTTGTCGGCCCGCTCAAGCGCGCCCGCGAACTCGAAGGATTCCAGTTCGTCCTCATGACCATGCAGGCCAACCCCGAGTTCGCCGACTTCAACTGGGACACTGGGCTGCAGGTCACCAAGTAGAAGCAGCCGGCGCAAGATCGCCCCGCTGGGCCGTAACACGTCCGGCGGGCGACGGCGACGCGGGACTAAGATCCACTGACGACGGAAATCCTCAAAGGATTATCAATAGTGCTCATGACCCTGTCGGTTACTTCGTCGATCCGGCCGAGGCCGTCAACCTGTGTCAGGATGCCGCGCTCCACATACTTCGCCACCACCGCTTCGGTCTGCCCGTGGTACAGGTCCAGCCGGTGCCGGATCACGGCTTCGGTGTCGTCGCTGCGGCCGGTTTCCTTGGCACGGCCCAGCAGGCGGGTGACCAGTTCCCCGTCGTCAGCCGTCAGCTGCAGGACGACGTCCAGTTTGTGCCCGCTGATGGCGAGGATCGAGTCAAGGTAGCCCACCTGCGCTGTCGTGCGGGGGTAGCCGTCAAGGAGGAAGCCGTGGCCGACGTCATCCTGGCTGAGACGGCTGCGCACCATCTCGTTGGTGACGCTGTCCGGAACGAAATCCCCGTTGTCCATGTACTTCCTGGCCTCAACGCCGAGGGGCGTCTCCCCTTTGACGTTGGCGCGGAAGATGTCGCCGGTTGAGATCGCAACAACGCCGAGGCGTTCCGAGATCCGTTCCGCCTGCGTTCCTTTGCCCGAGCCGGGCGGGCCAATAATCAGCATTCTCGTCATTCAAGTAACCCTTCGTGGTGCCGGTGAAAACTTGTGTTTGGTCCTGAAGCAGGTCTAGAAGAACCCGAGTTTGTTCTCGGAGTGGCTGACCAGGAGGTTCTTGGTCTGCTGGTAGTGGTCCAGCATCATGGCGTGGTTTTCACGTCCGATGCCGGAGGACTTGTAGCCGCCGAACGCGGCGCCGGCCGGGTAGGCGTGGTAGTTGTTGACCCACACGCGGCCGGCCTGGATCTCGCGGCCAGCGCGGTAGGCGACGTTGCCGTTGCGGGACCAGACGCCGGCGCCGAGCCCGTAGAGGGTGTCGTTGGCGATGCCCATGGCGTCGTTGTAGTCGCTGAAGCGTGTCACGGAAACGACGGGGCCGAAGATTTCCTCCTGGAAGATCCGCATTTTGTTGTGGCCTTCGAAGATGGTGGGCTGGACGTAGAAGCCGCCGGCCAGGTCACCGTCGAGTTCCGTCTGGTTCCCGCCGGCGAGGACCTTGGCGCCCTCCTGCTTTCCGATGTCGATGTAGGAAAGGATTTTCTCCATCTGGCCTGTCGAGGCCTGGGCGCCGATCTGGGTTTCGGTGTCCAGCGGGTTGCCCTGGATGATCTTCTGGGTCCGGGCCACGGCGTCGGCCATGAAGGAGTCGTAGATGCCTTCCTGAACCAGCGCGCGGGAGGGACTGCTGCAGACTTCACCCTGGTTGAACGCGTACAGGGTGAACCCCTCGAGCGCCTTGTCGTAGAAAGCGTCATTGGACTCGGCGACGTCGTTGAAGAAGATGTTGGGGCTCTTGCCGCCCAGCTCCAGCGTGACCGGGATCAGGTTGGCGCTGGCGTACTGGCTGATCAGCCGGCCGGTGGTGGTCTCCCCGGTGAAGGCGATCTTGCGGATCCGCGGGCTGGACGCCAGCGGTTTACCCACCTCCGCACCGAATCCGTTGACGATGTTCAGAAGTCCCGCGGGAAGCAGGTCGGCGATGAGTTCGGCGAGGACCAGGATGGAAGCCGGCGTATTCGAAGCGGGCTTGAGGACAACCGCGTTGCCGGCAGCGAGGGCCGGCGCCATTTTCCAGACGGCCATGAGGATGGGGAAGTTCCAAGGGATGATCTGGCCCACCACCCCGAGGGGCTCGTGGAAGTGGTATGCGGTGGTGTCCTCGTCGAGCTGTGACAGCCCGCCTTCCTGGGCGCGGACGGCGGAGGCGAAGTAGCGGAAGTGGTCGGCGGCGAGGGGGATGTCCGCATTCAGGGTTTCGCGGATCGGCTTGCCGTTATCCCAGGTTTCGGCAACGGCCAGCAACTCCAGGTTCGCGTCGATCCGGTCGGCAATTTTGTTCAGGACAGCGGCGCGTTCGGCGGCCGAAGCCTTGCCCCACGCCGGGGCGGCCTTGTGGGCTGCGTCCAGTGCCAGCTCTACGTCCGCTGCTGCGCCGCGGGCCACCTCCGTGAATTGCTTGCCGTTCACGGGTGAGACGTTCTCGATGTATTGGCCGGTAGTGGGAGCCACCCATTCGCCGCCGATCCAGTTCTCGTAGCGGTCCTTGAACTGGACCTTGGATCCTTCTTGGCCGGGCTGTACATAAACAGTCATGGTTACTCCTCTGGAAAATCAGACGTCTTCGTCCTGCCCCCACGCTAGGGGACCAGAGGTTGCGACCAGGCTGCAAGGGCGCCTGACGGCTGCTATTCAGACCGCCATAAAGGGGCAAAACGCAAGCGAACGACGGCGGGAAGTCCCGCCGTCGTTCGCTTGCGTTTTGCGTTACTGACCGTCCGTGATGAACCGGGGTCAGGCTTGGGACTTTTCGGTGAGGATGGACCGGTAAATTCCAGTATGGTCCAGGTCGCCGTCACCTGCCGCGATCATGACTTCGAACGCATCCCGGACGCTTGTGGAGAGCGGCAGCTCCAGGCCGGCGTCCTTCGCAATCTCCGCAATGAAGCTGAGGTCCTTGAGCTGGTTTTTCGCGGATCCTCCGCCTTCAAAGTCCGCGTGGATCCAGCGTCCTCCCTTTTGCCGGAGCACCTCTGAGTTGGCCAATCCGCCCGCCAGGATGGATTGCACCTTCTGGAGGTCAAGGCCGGTGGTGGCGGCCAGGGCCATCGCTTCGGCCAGGGCCGTGACAGTGGCGGCGACAACGATCTGGTTGCACGCCTTCACTGTTGACCCCGCGCCGGTCTTGCCGAACAGGACCACCGTGGAACTGTAGAGCTCGAAGAGCGGCGTAAGGCGGCCCACGACGTCCGGTGGGCCTCCGACCATCGTGCTCAGACGCCCCTCCTCCGCCCCGATGGTTCCGCCGCTGAGGGGTGCGTCGAGGACGGTCAGTCCGTAATCGCGCCGGCAATCCTCGGCAAACTCTGCGACTGCCACCGGCGACACGGTCCCGTGAACCACCAGGACCGGGCTCCCTATTCCGGCAGCCTGCCATCCAGCCAGCAGGCCGTTCTCCCCAGGGAGGAGGGCCGCCACCTGGGGCAGGTCAGGCAACACTGTGAGGACCACCTCGGCGGCGGCCTCCGCCGGGGAATCCGCGACCCTCCCGCCGGAAATGACTCTGGCCTTGGCTGCCGTGCGGTTCCAGAGCGTCAGCGGAACGCCGCCGCTGAGGATGTTCCGGGCGATCGGTGCCCCCATCGGCCCGGTGCCGCACAGCGAGACGGAAAACGGGAAGCCGGGCAACTGCTTCTGGGTGTTGGTCGGTGTCGTCATGTGGCTTAGAAGGGGATGAGTCCGGCGAGGGCGGGCAGGAAGGTGCTGAACCACGGGACGGCGGCAAGCACAAGCAGCCCCAGGAAGACCGCGATGAGGTAGGGCCAGAAGTGTTTGAGGCTCTTTTCCACGGTTTCGTGTGCGGTTGCACAGGCGACGTAGAAGCCGACTCCCGCCGGTGGGGCGAATGAGCCGATGCCCATGGAAATGATCAGCACCATGGCGTACTGCACCGGGTTGACGCCGAAGTCGGTAGCGATCGGCAGGAGCAGCGGCGCGAAGATCAGGACCGCCGGAAGGCCCTCGAGCAGCTGGCCCATGATGATCAGCAGCACAACGGTGAACAGCATGAACAGCACGGGTGAGTCACCAAGGCCGGACATGAGGTCATGGATCTGCTGGGAGACGCCGGCGAGGGCAAGCGTCTGGGCGAGCGGGGACGCGGCGGCGATGATGAACAGGACCATGCCCGCCGTCGTTGTCGTTTCCCGCAGGGTGTCGCCGAGGAGTTTCTTGCTGCCGCGCCGGTAGGCGGCGGCGAGGATGAAGGCGTAGGCGACGGCCACAGAGGACACCTCGGTGGGTGTCGCGAAGCCACTCAGGATTCCGACCACCATGCCGACAGGGAGCAGGAGGGTGGGAATGGCGAAGAACGTCGCCGATCCCCGTGCGCGCCAGGTGGCCTTGGGGCTGGCGACGCCGCCCTGCTTGCGGGCCCGGAAGAATACGAGACCCATGACCACGAGGGCCAGGAAGGCTGCGGGAACGAATCCGGCCAGGAACAGGGTGGTGGTGGAGATGGTGGTGATGGATCCAAGGATGAGGAGCACAATGCTCGGCGGAATGGTTTCGCCCATGATGGCCGAGGCGGAGAGCACAGCGACGACCTCGCCGCGGGGGTACTTGCGTTCCTCGAGCATGCCGCGCATCGTGGTGCCCACGGCGGCAACGTCCGCCACCTTGGAGCCGGAGATGCCGGAGAAGATGTACATGGTCACGACGACCACCTGAAGCAGGCCGCCGCGCAGGTGCCCGATGAGCGCGTCGACGAGTTTGGCCAGCGGAAGCGTAAGGCCGGCGGAGTTCATGACTGTGCCGGCGAGGATGAAGAACGGGATTGCCAGGAGAACGAAGCCCTTGGCCCCTGACGCCATCCCGATCGGGATGGCACTGACCTCGGAGATGCCGCCAAGGTAGAGGTAGATGCCGGACGCCAGCGCCAGGACGAACGCAATCGGCAGGCCAAGAAACAGCAGAACAAAGAGCGCAACGAGCACGACGGCGAGGAGGGCGTTGGGTGAAACGTAGTAGAAAAGGGGCTGGGACACCAGCACGGCTGCGGCCAGGATTGCTGTAATGCCGGCGGCCACGAGAACGGTGCGGCGTTCCTGCCGCCAGAGTTTCAGGACAGCGAACCAGGCGATGAGCACCATGCCGATCGAGAAGGGCAGCGAGACCCAGAAGACCGGCAGCTGAAGGATCGGCGTCTTCTCTTCGACCTGCTGGACGAGAGTCGGCACGAACAGCGCAAACGCTCCCGCGCTCATGACGAAGACGAGGCAGTCGACGAGGGCTGCCAGATACGGCTTCCAGCTCGCCGGCAGGCGCATGATGAGCGCCTGGACGGACATGTGCGCACCCTTGGGATACGCGATGGCACCGCCGATGAAGGCGATGGTCAGCAGGGCGATTTCAGATACTTCCTGGGTCCAGAGCACCGAATCACCGGTGACCACCCGGACCGTGATGTTCAGCAGGATGACGACGAGCTCGGCGAGGATCGCCGCGCCCACAATCCCTTCCAGGGTCTTGTCGAGCCAGACGGCCCCGCTCCAGCGCGGTGCGACGTGCCCGTGGTGGAGGATTTCTTCCGCGTCAGACGGAAGGACCTCTTCGAGTTCCCTGGGGGCGAGTGTGTGTTCCATGTTCTTCCAGACTGTCAACGTTGAGAGCGGGGGTGTTCGGCTGAGGACCGGAGCGCGGGAAGCGCTCCGGCCCTCAAATGCTGTTACTTGGCGGCGGCAATCGCCTGATCGAAGAATTCCTTGCCGATGAGCTCGGAGAACACCGGGTAGAGGCTCTTGGAGACTTCCTTGAACTGCTCCAGCCCCGCGGCGGAGGGCTCGTTGGCCTTCATGCCCTTGGCTGTGAGTTCTGCCAGCTGCTTCTCGGACTGTTCCTTGTCGTAACCGGTCTTGAACGTCGCCGTCTCAGTCGAGGCATCGGAGAGGGCCTTCTTCTGCTCTTCGGTCAGGGAGTCCCATTTCTTGGAGGAAAGAGCGAGGACCCAGGCATCGTTGATGTGGTGCGTCAGCGAAACGTACTTCTGCACCTCGGAGAACTTGTTGGTCCAGGGCACCTCGATCGGGTTTTCCTGGCCGTCGATCGTTCCTGTCTGCAGGCCCGTGAAGACCTCGGAGAACGCCATCGTCGTGGGACTCGCGCCCAGCTTCCCGAAGAAGTCAGTCCACAGCGGGTTGCCGGGGACGCGGATTTTCAGGCCCTTGAGGTCGGACGGCTGTTCAATGGGCCGCTCGGAGTTGGTGATCTGCCGGCCGGTCCGGGTGAGGAAGGACAGCGCGACCGTGTTCTTCTCTTTGAGCTTTTCCTTGAGGACGTCGCCGGGCTTCCCCGTCAGGAACGCCGCTTCCTCAGCCGTGTCGTCGAAGAGGTAGGGGATGCTGATCGCGTTCATTTCCGGCACCACGGACGCATACACGGAGGTCGAGAGGATCAGTGCGTCCAGTGAACCGCCCTGCAGCCTGGTGACTGCCGCGTTCTGGTCTCCGCTGAAGCTCGTTCCGTTGGGAACGACCGTGACCACGACCGAGCCGTTGGATGTCTTCTTCACCTGGTCGGCGAAGTGCTGGGCGGAAACGCCGACGGAGGAGGTGAGCGGATCCGGGATGGAGAGCTGGATCTTCGCCACGGGCCCGCCCCCGCCGGGCGCTCCGGAAGCGCAACCGGCGAGGAGCGAGGCGGCAAGGGTGCATGCCAGTACTCCGGTGAGGGCGCGGGTCTTGGATTTCATGTGATGCCTTTCTTCATTGGAAGGAGTCTGGTTCCAGACGCGTGAAACGACATCGTCATCTCCTGGCCGCGCCCGGATGGTAGAGCAGAGGGGTCAGACGCTGACGGCGGCGTCCGCTACGAGCGCTTCGGTCTCGCGGCGCAGCTCAAGGGCCTGGGACAGCGATTCGTCCATGATGACGTCTTCCCACCGGACAGTTGCGCCCTTGGCGATGTCGGCACGGAGTTCCACGTGGTGGGCGAGGGCCACCGGCAGGGCGCCAATGGCTACGGAGTGTTTAGCGGAGACAAGCTTGCCCCACACCGTGAAGCCGCCTTCGCCGTCGAGGAACTCGCCTGCCTTGAGATCCTTCTTGGCGGTCGCAACGACGTCGCCGAAGAACCCGACCGGGGAACCCGTCGCGATGCCGCGAAGGGCCGCGTTGGCGATGGACATATTCAGTTCGAGGCCCACGTAGTGGTACGGGCGGTACAGCGC
This sequence comes from Arthrobacter sp. 10L430, assembly GCF_056395245.1. NCBI lineage: Bacteria > Bacillati > Actinomycetota > Actinomycetes > Micrococcales > Micrococcaceae > Arthrobacter > Arthrobacter sp. 10L430. Next base: position 89,460 of record NZ_JBFTJD010000012.1, read on the forward strand.
TGCGTACTGGCCGGTCGGGTCCGGGTGCCACGGGTATTCATTGAAGCAGCCGGAAACGTACCCGTTGGTGGCCTTGACGACGACGAACACGCCCTCCTGGGTGTTGTGGCTGATCCAGCTGCCGTCGCGGTTGACGCTGGACATGACGTCAACGCTTCCCTCGTGGGCCAGGGCTCCGCCGACGTCGGCCGGGCGGCAGATCGTGGCGATTTCCTCCACGTCACCCGGTGTGAACGACAGCCCGTTGTCAGACGGGGTGAGGCCGGCGCCGTTGGCGACGGCAGCCATCTCGATGGAGGCCTTGGTGCCGTCGCGGAACGAGGTGTGCATGTAGGGATTCAGCTGCCCGGAGTCGGTGAGCTCCTTGGAGAACTCCCAGTTCTCCCAGACGTTGTCCGGGTTCATCTCGTGATAGTGCTCAAGGTACTTTGCTCCCTTGCCTGCACACACGACGTCGAAGCCACTGGTCCGTGCCCAGTCGACGAGTTCCATGATGAGGGCCGGCTGGTCACCGTAGGCCATCGAGTAGACCACACCGGCTTCTTCTGCGCGCTTGGCCAGGGCCGGACCGGCCAGGGCGTCTGCCTCAACGGTGACCATGATGATGTGCTTCTTCGTTTCAATGGCGCGCAGTGCGTGCTTCACCCCGACGATGGGGTTTCCCGTTGCCTCGACGATGACGTCGATGTCGACTTCAAACAATTCATCCGCATTGGCAACGATCGTGGTCGAGCGGTTCTTCAGTGCCGTGGCGATGTCAGGGGCGATCTGGTCCTGGGGCCACCCGACCAGCTCAAATGCGCCTTCAGCGCGCTTCACATTGATGTCGGCGATCGCGACGACGTGGATGCCCGGGATGTTGTTTGCCTGGGCCAGGTACATGGTGCCGTAGCGGCCAGCTCCGATGAGTCCGACTCGAACCGGGCGGCCCTGCTGCTCACGGTCGCTAAGAAGTTTGTGGAGGTTCATGGGGATCTCTCTGGTTGACGTTTCGCGCCGGAGAGGAGCTCTCCACCTCAGGTGGAGCAACTTCTTCGTCGCAGATTGAGCTGTTTTCGGGACCGAGTGGAACCGGTACCACTTTTGTACCAGTCAGTGTTAGGCTGTGTCAACAGTCACAACGGAACGCAGTCGAAGGTTCCTCCGGCAAGGATCACGGGGCGGATGAACAACCCTTAGTGACCTACAGCCGCTAGAGGACCTCAAGGAGGAGAAGTGAAGAAGGCCCCAACTATTCGCGATGTCGCGGCGGCGGCGGGAGTATCGGTCTCCGTGGTGTCCCGGGTGCTGAATCCCGAATCTGGGCCAGTTGCGCCGGCGAAGCGCGAACAAGTGTTGCGCGTGATCGGGGATCTTGGCTATCGGCCGCGGGCCGCTGCACGTGAGCTCAGTGCCGGCCACGCCCTCACCGTTGGGCTTGTGGTTGCGGATCTCGCCAACCCCTTCTTCGCTCAACTTGCCGACCGCGTCGTGTGGGAAGCCCGCAGCCATGGGGTGCAGGTAGTGGTTATGACCACCCAGGAAGACCCCCACCTTGAGGCCGAATCCTTGGACACACTGCTGGACCGCTCCGTGGGCGGCGTCATCGCCACCCCGACTGGAGGGAACATCGAGAAGTGGGAACGGCTGCGGGACCTGGGCGTAAACGTCGTTTTCGTCGACCGCACCATCGCGGAACTTGAGGATGTGGACGTCGTCAGCATCGAGAACTCCGACTCAGCCCGCCGCGCCACCGAGCACCTCATCGCCCTCGGCCATACGCGCATCGGCCTCATAACCGGCCCCGCCAGCACGTCGACCGGCCGCGCGCGGATCCACGGCTACCGGACAGCCCACGAAAACGCCTCGATCACGGTCGATCCCATGCTGGTCCGGGACGTGCCGTTCCGCGGGGACGGAGGTGGCGACGCCGTAGGGTCCCTCCTGGCGCTTCCGGACAGTCCCACTGGACTCATCGTGGCGAACACCGCCCAGGTGCAAAGCTCGGTCCGGCGCCTCGTTCAGGTCGGCGTGCGGATACCCGATGACCTGTCGGTCATCGTCTTCGACGACAATCCGTGGACCGAACTGACGAACCCACCGCTGAGCGCGATCCGGCAGCCCATCGACATGCTCGCGGTGCATTCCCTCGAACTCGTCCTCGGACGGATGCAGGGCCGGCTCCCGGCCGGCGCCCGAACCATCGAGGTCAAGGCGGACTTCGTGCCGCGCAACAGCTGTGCCCCACTCATCCGGTCCGTCGCAAGTTAAGGAAACCCCCATGCCCGTCATTGTTACTGCTGTGTTCACGCCGAACGAAGGCGCGTTCGACCACGTCGTCGCGGCCCTCTCCCCCGCCATCGCCGAGGTGCACGACGAACCAGGCTGCCTGCTGTACGCCATCCATGAGGACCCGAACGGCCAGATCCTCATGATTGAAAAATGGGAAACCGCGGAGCTGCTCGACGCCCACGGCGAAGGGGATGCCGTCAAGCGCCTCAACGCTTCGCTCGAGGGGCTCCTGAAGGAGCCGGTCGAAGTGACGCGCCTGGCACCGATCGCGGCCGGAACCGAGCACCAAGGGGCCCTCTAAGTGAGCCCCGTCAGCGTTGTCATGGGAGTCTCGGGCGCAGGAAAGAACTGTCCGTAAGAAAAAGTCACCGGAAACAAATGGCCAGAGGACGACGGCGGGAATTCCCGCCGTCGTCCTCTGGCCTTTTGCTTCGCTGCAGGGAAGTGATGCCCTCCCTTGCACCGTGCCAGCCGCTGCTGTGGTGAACCTCACCAGCGATCCGCTTGAGACGTCAGCGCTCCGCCGTGCATGATGAAAAGGAAGGGCTGAGAGCACGATTTCCCAGCCTGCATAGCCCTGACCCTCGCTCCTACGGGAAGAGGATGCAGTGGCTTAGAAGCAAAATTAAACCCAATCTGGTGGACGCAACGAGGCCAAACCAGTGAGCTCGCCGAGCTGAACAAGGTCTCTGAGCGTTCATGGATTGACCCGTTCCGGGTTTCGCGCTGATGCGAAAGCCCGACCGAATTTATGAATGAAGGCACCGAATAATGACGTTCGAAACCACTGACTCTGTAACTCTGAAGATCTGGGACCGGTCAGCACTGGACCACACCCTTGAAAAGGCCGTGCACGACCTGTCGGCAAGGGCCAACGCCCCCAAGCACAGCATCGCGGTCACCTGCAGCGGACCCAACACCTTCACGGTCAGCCTGAACCGCAACGCGGCCCAGGGCGCCGCTCTCTAGGAAGCTCCGCGACCAAACGCCAGAGGACGGCGGCGGGACCCCCGCCGCCGTCCTCTGGCGTTTGCGTTACTTCCGGTTGCTGGCGTTTGCTTTACCGGTTTGAGCCCAGCGGCGGTCAGGCGTGGGACTGCTCGGCGAGAATGCCGTCGATCTGGCCGGCGGCCTCCTTCATGCCTTCTTCCATGCCCATCTCGACCATCTTGTCCATCTGCTCCTCGGACTCGAACCTGGACTTCACGGTCATGCGGGTACGCCCGCCGATGTCCTCGAGCGTGACGGCCGCATGGGTGGTCCCCATGGCTTCGACGGGCGCGCCGTTGTCGTCGGCAAAGCCGTCGTCGAATTCGAGGCGGTGGGGTGCCTCGATGGCGGTGATGCGCCACCAGCCGCGGGCCTTCTCGCCGTCGAGCCCGGTCATGTAGTACGCCGCTTCTCCGCCGGGAGAGAACTCGTGCTTCTCGAATGTGGCCGGCCAGGTGGGCGGACCCCACCAGCGCTCGAGCTGCCGCGGGTCTTCCCATATCTGCCAGACGCGTTCGACGCCGGCGTCGAACTCGGCAACGAGGATAAAGCTGAGCGTCTCGGGACTCTTGGTGGAACTGATAACCGTCATTGCGGAACCCTTCCTAATCTTCAGCGAGAATGTCCGCGATCCGCCCGGCGCGCTGCCGCCAGATCGCCTCGTACTCATCAAGCAGCCGCCGGGCTCTCTGCAGGCCTTCGTGATTGCCCCGCACGATCTGCTGCCTTCCGCGCTTCTCCTTGGTGACCAGGGACGCGCGCTCCAACACGGCCACATGCTTTTGAACGGCGGCGAAACTCATGGCGTAGAGGCCCGCCAGGCCGGACACCGAATACTCCCCCACCGCTACACGGCGCATGATGTCCCGGCGGGTGCCATCCGCGAACGCCTGGAAAAGGCGGTCGAGTCCGGCCTCACTCATCTGATCTACAACCATTTGGTTGTAGAATATGCCCGCGGTGGAGGGGTGTCAATGGGCAGGCCCTGTTAACGTATGAGGGCGACGGCGGAGATTCCCGCCGTCGTCCTCATGCGTTTTCTTTGACCGGCGTGCCGCCTTAACGCTTGACGGCGTCCAGCTTCAGCATCTTGGCGATGACGCCGTCCAGCTCGGAGTCGTCGAAGATCTTCTTCCAGTCGTCCTTGATGATGGTGTCCTTGCCGTACTGGATGGCGATTTCGCACGCCTCGGAGAACGGGTTGGAGCCGCGGAGGGCGTTGGTCAGGGCGATCTGCACGTGGCCGAACAGCATGGCCTTGGCGGCTTCCTCCGGAACCCCGGCCGTGTGCACGGTCTCGTGCAGCGCCTCGTTGAGCAGCGTGCCGATCATGCAGGCCACGGTCTCCACGAGGGTGGGCTCGAGGATGGCGAGCTGCTTCACGGTGACCCAGTGCACGTCGATGACGGGGGCGTAGATCGTACGGATGACGGCCTCGGCCGAATCGCGGGTCGCGGCCGGCGTGTCCTCGTCGATCGCGGCAACCACGTTCTGCGGGGCGCCCTCGCCGCCGAAGGTGTCGGCCCATTCTTCCTTGGTGGTGCGCTCCAGGAACACGGACGGGTGGCACGGGTGCGCGACCGCCTGGACCACGTCGTCGCGCTTGGCCAGCAGCCCGGCGTAGGCGGCGGCCGGGTCCAGGGTGAGCAGGATCGCGCCGGCCTTCATCTGGGGCACCACGCCTTCGGACACGATGCCCAGAACGGTGTCCGGGACGGCGAGGATGACCACGTCGGCGCCCTGGACGGCGTCGTCGGTGGAGGTGATGTCACGGCCTTCGGCGCGGACGCGGTCCTGGCCCGCAGGGGAGTTCTCGCTGTAGAAGACGGTGTGGGCGCTCTTCTGGAGGTTCCGGGAAACGCGCATCCCCATTTTGCCACCGGCTCCGATGACGGCGACGGTCAATTGTTCTGCTGACATTTCACTTGCTCCTTAGAAAATCGATGCTTTGCTGGGTCCACTGGTTTTCGAGGCGGATGGTTTCCGCCTCGGAGTCCTGCCACGGCAGCCAGTGTTCGACGATCTGGTTGATGTTTCTTTCTTTGGGCTGAAACTTCCCGGCCATGTAGTCATAGTCGAGAAGGCCTTCGCCGAGGGCCGCGCCGGAGTACGTGAAGCCGACCCAGCCCTCCTTGCGGCTGAACGCAAAGTCTTTGATGTGCATGTTGAGGACGTAAGGCGCGACGGCGTCAATCACCTCACGCGGCAGCTCCAGCGCCGCGACTGTGTTGGCCGGGTCGCTGCAGATGCCCAGGTACGGACTGTCCACGCGGCGGATCACGTCCAGGATGCGGGAGGTGGGTACCTGCTCGTAGGTTTCCACGGCGATCTTCACCCCGGCTGCCTCGAATTCCGGCAGGACCTCGGTGAAGATTGCTGCCGCCTCGTCCGCCGTCGGGGTGTGGCCCGGGACGTTGAACATGGTCCGCAGCAGCGGCGACCCGAGGATTCCGGCGATGTGCAGGAACTTGCGCAGGTGCTCCGGTCGGATGCCCTTGGTGCCCAGTTCCAGCGCGACGCCAAGGCGGTCCGCGGTGGCACGCACGTCCTTGAGTTCCGGGTCCGTCATGGATTCCAGCGGGGCGTAGTCGCAGATCTGGAACAGTTCCACGCCCAGGGCCGCGGTCCGCTCGAGCGCCTGGTGGATACTGAGCGGCTCAGAGACCTTGTCCGAGAGCTGCCAGAAGAAGGCGTAGCTGCTCAGGCCTATTGTTGAGCCCGGGCCTATGCGGCTCATGCCGCCACCTTCTTCGCGGTGAGCCGTGCCGCGGCCTCATCCAGGATGGTCTTGAGCGCTTTCGGGTCGTGGGCGAAGCGGCCCAGGAAGAGGCCAGCGACCGCGGAGTCCAGCTGGCCGATCAGGCCGGGCCCGGCGCTGCCGCCGTAGATGACCCGGCTGTCGGCCTGTCCGGACAGGGAACGCAGGTGGGCGTCCAGCCCGCCTATTACGGCGCTGATGTACTGCGGGGTGGCAGGTTCCGGGGCGCCGATGGCCCATTGCGGCTCGTACGCCACGATGGTCCGGCCGGCGGGACCGAGGGACTGCGCCCGGTTCAGGGCGGCGTCGATCTCTGCGCTGCAGCGGGTGACGGCTTCCTCCACGGAGCCCTGCTGCAGCTCGCCGACGCACAGCACGGGGGTGAGGCGGTTGCGGTAGGCCGCCGCGGCCTTGAGCCCGATGACCGTGTCGTCCTCGCCGAAGATCCTGCGGCGTTCGGCATGGCCCACCTCTGCGTACCGGCCGCCGAGTTCAGCAACGGTCTTGCCGCCGACCTCGCCGGTGTAGGGCCCTTCATCTTCCCAGAAGATGTCCTGGGCGCCTGCGGCTGCTCCGGCGGTCCCGAGGATCCGGGCCGCTTCGGGCAGTACCGGCAGCGTGGGCAGCACGAACAGCTCGATGTCGCCGCTCTGGACCGCCGGGTGCGCGAACGCGATGGTGGCCACCTCGCGGCAGTATTCGAGGGTGCGTTCGTAGCCGAAGTACATTTTCAGGCTGACGCCGATGATGGCTTTGGGAGGTGCTGTTCCTACGGCGCTGGCCGAAGGATTCTTAGCAGGAAGTGACACCTTCGTAGTCCTTAATCAGGGTGACCTTTTCGGCCGAGGCGGAGGTCTCGTCAAAGGTGTAGGTGAGCCATTCGCGGGCGAGCCGGCGGGCGAGTTCCAGTCCGACGACGCGCTGGCCGAAGGTGAGGACCTGGGCGTTGTTGCTCAGGACGGAGCGTTCCACCGAGAAGCTGTCGTGCGCGGTGACGGCGCGGACACCGGGGACCTTGTTCGCCGCGATGGCCACGCCAAGGCCCGTGCCGCAGACGAGCAGGGCACGGTCGGCCTTGCCGGCCGCGATGAGTTCGGCGGCGGCGATGGCCACGGACGGGTAGGGGGTGTGGCTGGTGGCATCCACCCCGACGTCGGTCACGGATTCGACCAGCTCGGAGGCCTCCAGGTCAGCCTTTAGGGCTTCCTTGTATTCGAATCCAGCGTCGTCGGCTCCGATGACCAGGCGCAGTTTGGCGCTCATGCGTTCTCCTTAATGGTTGTCTGTTCGATGAGGGTGTTGTGTATTGCCCGGACGATCAGTGCCATGGACACCGCTCCGGCGTCCGGCGTGCCAAGGCTCTTCTCGGCGTGCGGGCGGGCTCGGCCCATGAGGGGCAGCAGCCGGGCGGTGTCTTCTGCGGCCTGCTGCGCAACGGTGGCGGCGGCGCCCCAGGCGTCGGTCAGTGACTGCCCGGCATTTACGCCGGCCGCCAGTGCGTCGCGGAACGGGACAAGGACATCCACCAGGGTCTTGTCCCCGGGCTTGGCCTTGCCGAAGTCCATGATCGCGGCCGCGGCGCCGGCGACTCCGGCGGCGACAGCTCCGGCGTCGGGCGCGTTGCTGTCTCCGATCGCGTCACCGACGGCCTGCAGGGCCATGCCCCAGAGGGCTCCCGAGGTGCCGCCGGCTTTGTCGGCCCAGGCGTCCGCCGCGAAGTGCAGCGTGGTGGCTGCCCCGGCACCGCGGGCGACGGCGTCGCGGGCTCCGTCAACAGCGGCGCGGACGCCGCGTTCCATGCCGATGCCGTGGTCGCCGTCGCCGGCGATGGCGTCGATCCGGCCCAGTTCATCGGCGTTGGCGTCCACCACGTCCTTCGCGGCGCCGAGCGCGGCGAGGATCCGCACGGCGCCGGCGCGGGACTCCGCGGTTGCGTCAGGGATGGAGAGTTTGACGTCGGCCAGCTCGCCGCCGTCGGACGCCTCCAAGACTTCGGCCGTGACCGCGCCGCGGCGGAAGGCCGGGGCGTCGGCCGGGGCGTTCCAGAGTGACTCGAGTTCATCGTCGAGCCAGAACAGGGTCAGGGAGGTGCCGGCCATGTCGAAGCTGGTGACCAGTTCGCCCACCTGCGGGTCCACGGCTTCCAGGCCCGCTTCGACCAGAAGCTGGGCGACGCGGCGGTAGACGACGAACAGCTCTTCGTACTTGACGCTGCCCAGGCCGTTGAGGATGGGGACCACGCGGCGCTTACCGGACGCGGTGTCTGCAGTGGCTGCGTCGGTGGCGCCGTCGGGGATTTCGGTGAGGAGCTTGGCGACCAGCAGTTCGGCGAGGTCATCCGCCGTCGGGATGTCCGTTTCGCCGATGCCCGGCTCGCCGTGGATGCCCATGCCGACGGCCATGCGGCCCTCGGGGACGGAGAACAGCGGGTGGTCGGCGCCGGGCAGGGTGCAGCCGGTGAAGGCCACCCCAAAGGAACGGGTGTGGTCGTTGGCGCGCTCGGCGATTTCCATGATCCGGTCCATGGTGTAGCCGGCCTCGGCGGCCGCGGCGGCCACCTTGAACACGGTCAGGTCCCCGGCGATGCCGCGGCGCTTGGCGCGTTCGGCCGGCGGGGCGGAGGAGATGTCGTCGGTGACCGCGATGCTGCGGCAGTCGATGCCCTCCTTGCGGAGGCGTGCCTGGGCCTGGGTGAAATGGAGGACGTCGCCGGCGTAGTTGCCGTAGCCCAGCAGCACGCCTGCGCCGTTGTCCGCGGCCTTGGCCACGTTATAGACCTGCTGCGCGGAGGGCGAAGCGAACAGGTTGCCCATGGCTGCGCCGTGGGCCAGACCTTGGCCGACGAGCCCGGCGAAGGCCGGGTAGTGGCCGGAGCCGCCGCCGATCACCAGCGCCACGGTGTCCGGGGTGCTCTTCGTGTTGCGGACCACGCCGCCGGAGACGCGCTTCACCCAGCGGCCGTGGGAGGCGACAAAGCCTTCGATCATCTCATCAGCGAACGCTGCGGGTTCATTGAACAGGCGGGTCATGGAAAGCTCCTGGAGTGATTGCTCGCCCCGGTGATTGAGCCTGTCGAAAATCGGTCTCGACAGGCTCGACCACCGGTTGGTTGAATGATTGCGATTACGGCGTGCTTACGGCTCGGCGTGGTGTCCGGCTCCCGCAGGGTCCAGGGCCTCGGCCGGGATTCCGTCGCTGACCTTGCCGGAGCGGCTCAGCACCAACATCAGGATCGCGGAGAGGAGCATAAAGCCGCCCACCACGAACATCGGTACCGTGTAGCCGCCGGTCCAGTCCTTGAGCCAGCCCGTGATGTAGCCGGCACTGAAGCCCGCCAGGTTGCCCACGGTGTTGATGAGGGCGATGCCTGCCGCGGCTGCGGCGCCGGTCAGGAACTGGGTGGGCACGGTCCAGAAGTTGGGCAGTGCCGCGAAGATGGACATCGCCGTGATGGTGATGACGGCGATGGTGGCGGCGGGTGAACCGGCGAACAGCGCCAGCGGGATGCTCAGCCCGCCGACAAGGGCGGGAAGCGCGATGTGCCAGGTCCTGACGCCGCGCTTGGTGGCGTCCTTGGACCAGAAGTAGAGGGCAGCCGCGGCCGGCAGGTACGGGATCGCGGTGATGAGGCCCTTCTGGAGCACGTCGAACTTGGTGCCGTAGAGGCCTTCGAAGCCGGCGATGATGGTGGGCAGGAAGAAACCGAGGGCGTACAGGCCGTAGATGAAGCCGAAGTAGATGGCGGCGAGCATCCAGACCCGGCCGTTGCCGAAGACAGTGCGGACGCTGACGTGCTTGTTGCTGGCGGCGGTTTCCTTCTTTTCCTTCTCCAGGGCGCCGGTGAGCCAGGTCTTCTCGTCCTGGGTCAGCCACTTGGCCTTGGCCGGGGAATCGGCCAGGTAGAACCAGGCGATGACGCCGATGATGATGGCGGGGATGGCGACACCAAAGAACATGACGCGCCAGCCGGCGAGGCCGAAGAGGCCGTGCTGCTGGATAAGGAGGCCGGCAAGCGGGGCGCCGATGACCGTGGTCAGCGGCTGGGCCAGGTAGAAGAGGGCCAGAATCTTGCTGCGGTGCCGGGAGGGAACCCAGAGACTGAGGAAGAGGATGGCGCCGGGGAAGAACCCGGCCTCGGCAACGCCAAGAATGAAGCGGAGGATGTAGAGGTGCTCCACGCCGCCCACCCAGGTGAAGAGCAGGGAGACGATGCCCCAGCTGACCATGATGCGGGCGAGCCAGCGGCGGGCACCGAACTTGTGAAGGGCCAGGTTGCTGGGGATCTCCAGCAGGATGTAGCCGATGAAGAAGACGCCGGAGGCGAAACCGAACTGCGCGGCTGAAAGGGCCAGATCCGTGTTCATGCCGTTGGGACCGGCGAAGGAGATGGCCGTGCGGTCCAAATAGTTGATGAAGAACATGAGGGCGACAAACGGCACCAGCCGGATCGCCACTTTTCTGATTGCAGATCTTTCGACCACTGATTGGGTGGTGTCCACATTGACTCCTAGATGTTGGTCTCCCGGCAGCTTCCTGCACTGGATGCCGTTGGGATGTGTCTCAATGCCTAGTTGCGGGAAGCTGGCCGGTATCCGACTAGGCGAGTGATTAAAACCATAGAGCCATTTTGAGAATTGGTCAACCGGTTGACGTGTTTGCGATTTTCGCTTGTTGCTGGCCATTGCGGCCGCGCCTGGTTGCTACGCTTTGACTGTGTCCGCAAACTCCGCCGCCTCGACGGCAAAAATCAGTGCCGCGCTAGGTTCCATGGAGCAGGGCTCGGTAGTGTCCGAGGTCGCTGAACGCCTGCTGGCACATTTCACCAGCGGTGAGATCGCCCCCGGTACGCGGCTCCCGGCAGAACGGACCCTGGCAGCTTCTCTCGGCGTGGGCCGCTCTGCAGTCCGCGAGGCCCTTGCGGCTCTCGAGATCCTGGGAATCGTCATTGTCCGGCCAGGTTCCGGAACCTACCTCCGCGACGGCGTCTCCGAGCTGCTCCCCCGCACCCTCAGCTGGGGTCTGATGCTGGGCGCTCCACGGACGCGCGAACTGGTGGAGCTTCGCAGTGGACTCGAAGTTCAGGCCGTTCAGCTCGCGTCACAGCGGATCACCGATGAAGCACTGGACCGCATGCAGGCCAATCTGGACACTATGGAGCACAACCTGGAGGACCTGCGGGCTTTTGTTGAAGCGGACGCCGCCTTCCACCGCGAGATTGCGACCAGCTCGGGCAACCAGGTCCTGGAGGAGCTGCTCCAAAGCATCCGTTCGCTGCTGCGCATCTGGGTGGACCGCGCCCTGACTGACGAAGGGCACGCGGCCGCAGCTTTGGCCGAGCACACCGCGATCTTCCGCGCGCTGCAGTCCCGGGATGAGGCCGCCGTCACGGCAACCATGCGCTCCCACATGGATACCGCGGCCAAACGTCTTTTGGCCGGCTACGACGCCGACCGGGCTGAGACCGGAGAGTAGCTCACCCCTAGAGGCAAAGCGGGCGACGGCGGGGCGTCCAACTGACGCCTGAGCTCGCAGGAGCCTCATCAAGTGATCGAGCAACACAGACGACGGCGGGCAAGTCCCGCCGTCGTCCGTAGTGCGCCATCCGCGGCAAGGCGCCGCCAGCGAGGTAAGCCGCGAGCGCCCCTAGCTCTGGCCTGAAGACACTGCCGCAGCGAAGGCGGTGATGTCGGCAGCGGCGGCGCTGTTGTCGAAGTCAACCTGGCGGGCATCCTGCCACTGGCAGGAGTTGGCCTGCGCCCCGGCCCAGAAGGTTTCCCAGTTGGCCAGCTTCCATTCGTCCCTCGGGTAGCCCCGGTTTATCAGCCGCTGGCGGAGTGCTTCACCGGCGAGCCTGACATTTACCACCACCAGGTCCGCCGCGGGCCAGTTGTGGCGTACGCGGACCTTGGACAGGTAGTCCTTGTCTGCAAAGAACTTCCCAAAGGGCGCGTCCAGTACCACCGAGTTGCCGGCCATGAGGTTGTCCCGCGTAAGGTCCAGGATGGACTCATACTCAAGGAGCATGATGACGTTCTGGTAGAACTCGTTATTGTCCCGTTCGTTGGGGTCCGAGTTGTTGAGTGTCAGCAGCAACTCGGTGAACCGGATGGTGGCAGTGTCCTTGTCTATGTACGCCGCCCCGTACCGCTGGGCAATGAGCCGGCTGACACTGGACTTTCCGGAGCCAGCCGGGCCGATCACAAAGAACACTTTGGGGGTGGTGGTTTTCAACTGCCTGTTCTTCCTTGAACCTGGGAACCGTGATCGTTGCCGGGGCTAGACCCGGGCGACGGCGCGGCGGTCTTTGACGAATATGCCGTAGGACAGTGCTCCGACGATCAGCAGCGCGCCACCGATGAGGAACACCAGTGTGTAGTTGCCGCCGGTCTCGTTCAGGATGTAACCCGTGACGATCGGTGCCACAGCTGCACCGAGGAATCCACCGAAGTTTTGGATCGCGCCCAGCGAGGCCACCTGGTTGGATTCAGCGATGTCCGCAGCCAGAGTCCACAGCACGCCAATGGGAACCTGGGCCGCGAAGTAGCCCACGGAGAGCAGCACAATCGCCAGAGCCGTGTTCTCCACATAGGCCACCGGCAGGACGGCCGCAGCCGCCAGCAGCGCGCCTCCCACAATAGGAATCTTCCGGGCCGTGATGGCGGGGATGCCGCGTTTGATCAGCTTTCCGGAGAGAATGCCGCCGGCCAGGACACCGATGATGCCGCAGAGGAAGGGCAGACCGGCAAGCCACCCGATCTGGCTCAAACTGAAGCCGCGAGCCGTCTGGAGGTAGCTCGGCAGCCAGGTGAGGTAGACCCATACCGTGTAGAAGATGCCGAACGCGCCCAGGACCATGAACCAGGTGTTCTTCTGCTTGAGGAGTTCACCCCAGCCGGCCTGCTTCTCCTTGGGCTTCTGCTCATCCTCGAACTCCTGACCCTTGATGATGAACTGTTCCTTCATCGTGGGGTCGCGGTAGATCCGGAGCCAGACGAGCGCAATGACGACGCCGAGGGACCCGATGACAACAAACATGCCCCGCCAGCTCATGGTGAGCATCAGGAAGGTCAGCAGCGGCGGCGCAATCGCGTTGGCAATCTGTGAGCCGGTGTTAACGATTGATACGGGAAGCGCGCGTTCGGTCTTGTTGAACCATTTGTCGGCCACCTTGAGCCCGAGGTGAAGAACGGGGATTCGGAAATGCCCAGTGCGACGCGTGCAGCGTAGAGGAAGCCGAAGGAGTTAGCCAGCGACGACAGCATGGACACAATGGACCAAAGCCCTGCTGCCCAGGCGAACATCCGCTTGGGCCCAAACTTGTCCACCAGGTAGCCGGCGGGAAGGTTCGCGATGGCGTACGGCCAGGAGAACGCGGACAGCAACAGACCCATCTGCAGGGTGTTGAGCCCGAATTCCTTGGCGATGGTGGTGTTGGCGATGCTGAGGTTGTTGCGGTCCAGGTAGTTGATTATCCCGCCGACGACGAGCAGCGCGATCAGGTACCACCTGATCTTCACGCTCTTCAGCGGCTTCGCCTCGGGCGATTCGGTTTCTGCTGAAGCTTGGCTCATGCAGCTCACTCCTTTGTGTTCTGGTTGACAGGGTGCCGGGCGGCAGTTTCTGTCGGTTTTGGGGATGGTTGCCCGGCGTTAGCCCCGGGCGTCACTGATTGCTGTGAGGAACGTCCGCGCAGCGCGGGCGACAAGCCCGTAGTCGCCGTCGTTCTGGGCTGCTTTGGTGACAAAGCTTCCGACGCCGACAGCGGTCACGCCCGCCGCGAACCACGCGCCGACATTCTCCGGCGTCACCCCTCCGGACGGCATGATTGGAGCCTGCGGGAGGGGCGCCAGGATGGTTTTCACGTAGGCCGGGCCGCCGAGTTCGGCGGGGAACAGCTTGACGATGTCGGCCCCGGCCTCGAGCGTGTTGAGCACCTCGGTGGGGGTGAACGCGCCGCTGGCGGTGACCGCCTGGTACCGGTTGGCAGTGGCGATCATGTTGGGATTCAGCTGCGGGCTGACGAGCAGCCGCGCCCCTGCCGAAACCGAAGCATAGGCTGCTTCGGCGTCGAGCACGGTGCCGGCTCCCACAACAATTCCCTGGTGGCCGTACTTGTCGGCGAGGCGTTCTATGACGCCAAGCGCACCGGGAACGGTCAGCGGGATCTCGACGGCGCGGATGCCGCCGTCGATGGCGGCCTCGGCAACCCGGTAGGCCTCGTCGGCCGAATCCAGCCTGGCGATCAACAGGGCGCCGGTTCGGACAATGGTCTCTAGGACTTCAAATTTGTTTAACATCAATTAAGAGATTACCCCAAATATTCACAAATCGGAACAGCATGTGAAAACTTGTTAAGATAGTTTCAACGACGTCCCGAAGGAGTTCCGCGTGAGTCCCACAGCACGGCCACTGATCCCCGAGCAGCGCTACCAGGAGATCCTCCGTCTGCTCCGGCGCGAAGGTGTCCTGAGCATCCGCAGCCTCACGGACTACATGAACGTCTCCCACATGACGGTCCGGCGGGACATCACCGCCTTGGAGGATCTGGGGCAGGTGGTCTCCGTTCAGGGCGGCGTGCGCCTGGCGGAATGGACCAGCCAGGAGCCGCCCCGGGAGCGCGAATTCAGGGCACAGCTGGAACTCCCGCGCAAGCAGGCAATCGCAGAACTCGCCGCGCAGTTCGTGGAGGACGACATGGTGGTGTTCCTGGATGCGGGCACCACATGCCAGTCCGTTGTTCCGTACATTGGCGGGCGGAAGAACGTCACGGTGGTCACCAATGACTTCTACGTGGTGACGAGCCTGTTCGCCTATCCGAACATCGAGACGATCCACACCGGCGGCGTGGTGGATCCGTCCAGCGCGTCCAGCTGTGGCCGCATCGCGGCTGAGGCCATCAAGTCCATCAACATTGACCTGTTCTTCCTCAGCACCGGCACCTGGAACATGTCCCGCGGTGTCACCACGCCGTCCATGGACAAGGTGGAGGTGAAGCTCGCCGCGCTGGAGGCGTCGTCGTCGTGCTTTCTGCTGGCCGACAGCTCCAAGTTCGGCACCGTGTCTAAGTTCAACGTGGCCCCCATTGAGAAGCTGGATGCCGTGGTCACGGACGACCAGCTCCCAGGGGAGATGCAGGAGAACATCCGCGACCTGGGGGTTTCCGTGCACGTGGCGGCGCTGCGCCAGGAGGCGACAGCCTAGAACGGAGCCTACGGCGGACCCGCTAAAGGAGAGGACGACGGCGGTGCGCACTGCCGCCGTCTGGCCCGGGTTGGTACGCCGACCAATAAGGTGCTGCTGGATTTAGGCTGGCTTCCATATTATCCGGGGATTGCTCTGGATAGCATTGGGTGTCCGGACAGAGCCGTCCGGACGGACGCCAATGTCAGAAAGAAGCACATGGCCGCAGCTACAGTGGACGACATCCTGTCGGATCTCCCTCTGGGTTTCGCTAGCCTCATTCTTCGGCCCTCCCGCGCCGATTCACCCATCGAACGCTTTCTCATCGTCGACGCCGACGACGAAAAAGCCGAAGGCAGGGGCGCGTTCGTCCTGCTGATCGGGGTTCGCGGGCGCTCTGCTTTGCCGGCGCTGCGGCGCCTGCTGAAAAATCCTCCGCTCGTGCTGGCCG
Source organism: Arthrobacter sp. 10L430 (assembly GCF_056395245.1). Classification (NCBI taxonomy): domain Bacteria; kingdom Bacillati; phylum Actinomycetota; class Actinomycetes; order Micrococcales; family Micrococcaceae; genus Arthrobacter; species Arthrobacter sp. 10L430. The sequence goes on from NZ_JBFTJD010000012.1 coordinate 105,110, forward strand.
TCAAGGGCAGCCCCGAGGACCTGGGCGAAGCTGAAGAACTGCTCCGGGCGGCAGGAACAGGGCTCCTTCTGGTGGACCCGGCTGCGGACTGGGACCGGCTCCTGTCCATCGCGAAGGACCGGATCCAGCCACCCAGCTACCAGAGCGAAGTGCTGACCCTGCTGGAGGAAGACCTCTTCGCCATCGCCCAGACGACGGCCCGCCTGACCTCGAGCCACGTGGTCATCGAGGACGCCGCCAACAAAGTCCTGGCGTACTCGACGGTGTCCAACGACATCGACGAGCTGCGCAAGGCGTCGATTCTGGCCCGCCGCGGTCCGCGCAAATACGAACTCCTCCTCAAAGATCTTGGCGCCTACCGGGAACTGCATCGGACTCGCCTTCCTGTCAGGGTCCCGGCCAGGCCCCAGGACGGCCTGCGGGAGCGCGTCGCCATCAGCCTGTTCGCAGGCGACCGCATTATGGGGTACATCTGGCTCCAGGAAACCGGCGAAGGATTCGGAGCGGACGTTGACTATGTCCTGACCGGATCAGCCGCCCGGGCGTCAGCCGAGCTGATCCGCTACCGCAACCAGCAGTCCGTGCACATGCGCGAGGACCGGATTGCCCGCGTCCTCTCGGGGCCCGCAGAAGCGGCGGCAACCGCTCACAGCGCGAAAATTCCCGCTGACCACCCAACCGCCCTGATCCTGATAGGAATGTCAGCCGCTGAAGCACAGGCAGACGATGCAGCGCTCAAGCACGGGGAGCTGGCCAACCTCGCGTCCATCCATGCGGCTGCCTATAAACCGTCAGCGATCGTGGGACAGTTCAACGGCGACACCGCGGTGATCATCCCGGCACTTCAGTCCGGCAACGCCGAAGCCGGGCTCCGGAGCCTTGCCGAGGCCATCGTCAGGGACGCCGGGAAGCACCTGGGCATCAGTCCGTACGCGGCAGTGGGACCGATCGCGCCCGATCTTCTGTCGATTCACTCCGTGACCCGCAAAACGGAGGCATTGCTCAGCTGCATGCGGTGGTCGGGGAACGCCCCGGTGGCCACCCTGGATGAATATGAGGTGGAGGTCCTTTTCCGCGAAGCAGTGGAAAACTTCACAGCCTCGGACTTCCGCCACCGCAGTCTCTGGGCCCTCCTGCGCGGCGATCACGAGCTCGCCGAAACCCTTCGGTCGTACTTCGAGGCGTCGCTGGATGTTGCCGAATGCGCACAGCGGATGAAGCTCCACAAGAACACCGTCTATTACAGAATCAGCAAAGTCAGCCGTGTCACCGGCCTGAACTTCAGCGATCCCCGCCATTCATTGGTCGCTCTCCTTCATATTCAGGAGTGGGCCGGCACACATAAGGAGCACGTGGCCAAGCCATGATGACAGCACTCGATTCGCCGCCTCTTGGCCTGGTACTGGATGACATTGTCCGCCGCCACCGGCCCCGCAGTGAAGCAGGGTCACTTCCCGCAAATATCCCCCACCTGTCGTCGCTGCCGTTTGACCGTTTCGGGATTGCCGTCGCCACCGTGTCCGGGGACGTGTTCAGTGCCGGCGACGCCGATCTTCCCTTCTCGATCCAGAGCATCTCGAAGGTCTTCACGCTGGCCATGGCGCTGAGCGCCGGTGACCCCGCGGCGCTATGGTCCCGGGTCCTCCGCGAGCCGTCGGGGACGTCGTTCAACTCTCTGGTCCAGCTTGAGGTGGAGCACGGGATACCCCGGAACCCGTTCATCAACTCCGGCGCGCTCGTGGTGACCGACCACCTGATGGGGCGGTTTCCCGACGCCGCAGGCGAGGTCCTCCGCTTCCTCACCGATCAGGTGGGTCACCAGAGCGGAAGACAGGGTCCTTTCATCGACGAGGTCGCCGCCAGGAGTGAGCTCTCCAACAGCAGCCGCAACCTGGCCCTCGCCCATTTTCTGAAGGATTTCGGAAACCTGCGCCGGCCCGCCGAGGCAGTTGTAGCGAACTACGTCAGACAGTGCTCCATCATGATGACCTGCGTGGAGATGGCGAAGGCCGGCCTCTTCCTCGCACAGGGCGGACGCGGAGCGTTTGGAGCTGTGGTCTCCCGGAGCGAGGCGAAGCGCATCGGCTCCGTCATGCTGACCTGCGGCATGTATGACGCCGCCGGCGAGTTTGCCTACCGTGTGGGCCTTCCGGGGAAAAGCGGCGTGGGCGGCGGGATTCTGGCGATCGTCCCCGGAGAGTGCTGCATCTGCGTCTGGAGTCCCAGGCTGGACTCCAAGGGCAATTCCCTGGCCGGAACGGCTGCCCTCGCCGACCTGTCCGACCGCACCGGGTGGTCTGTTTTCTGATCCGGCCTGATTTCCGGTCTCGATCCTGATTTTATCTCTTCCGCTAAGGCCTGTGGGCTTCTTCGCGCCTACCCGCCGGAACCTTCCTTCCATTCTCGACAGCTCGAAAGGAACCAAATGTCCAACAATCCCACTGCCCCGGCTGGTCTGCACGAGGCCGACGGCGGCCACGCGCACGCCACCGAGAAGCTTCTCCACGCGGAGGACAAGGGCTACCACAAGAGCCTGAAGCCCCGGCAGATCCAGATGATCGCGATCGGCGGCGCGATCGGCACCGGCCTGTTCCTCGGCGCCGGCGGCCGGCTCAACGCCGCCGGCCCCTCGCTCGTCATCGCCTACGCCGTCTGCGGCTTCTTCGCCTTCCTGATCCTCCGCGCCCTCGGCGAACTGGTCCTGCACCGCCCGTCCTCGGGCTCCTTCGTCTCCTACGCCCGCGAATTCTTCGGCGAGAAAGCCGCGTTCATCTC
>NZ_JBFTJD010000013.1:0-105995 GCF_056395245.1 Arthrobacter sp. 10L430
ACCGGCATCCCCTGGTTCATCCCCCCACCCCACATCGACCCCACCCAAAAACCCCGACGCAACCACCACCACCGAACATAAAACGACCACCCACCCGGCGGTCATGGCATGCGAACTCTTCGGCTTCGGCACCTCCAATGGTCGGTCCCATCGTGAGGAACTTGTAATACAAGTTCGCGGCTTGTAGCATAAGACCTGAGGGCGATGTTGCCCCCTTCCGCTTCCAAGGAGAACCCATGAGCACCGTCGACCTGATCCGGCACGTCAAACTTTCCACTGCGAGGCTCCCGCTGGCCGTTCCGATCAGCGACGCCAAGGTCTTCACCGGCCGTCAGAAACCCATGACCGAGGTAGTCTTCCTCTTCGCCGAGATCACCACCGAACAGGGCCACAGCGGAATTGGCTTCAGCTACTCCAAGCGTGCCGGCGGGCCTGCCCAGTACGCCCACGCCAAAGAAGTTGCCGAAGGCATCATCGGCGAGGACCCCAACGACATCGGCAAGATCTACACCAAACTCCTCTGGGCCGGGGCATCCGTTGGCCGCTCCGGCGTAGCCACCCAGGCCTTGGCCGCCATCGACATCGCCCTCTACGATCTCAAGGCCAAGCGTGCCGGCCTGCCCTTGGCCAAACTCCTGGGCTCGTACCGTGACTCCGTGCAGACCTACAACACCTCAGGCGGCTTCCTCAACGCGACCTTGGACGAGGTCAAGGCACGTGCCACCCAGTCCATCCACGAAGGCATCGGCGGCATCAAGATCAAGGTCGGACTCCCGGACAGCAAGGAGGACCTGCGCCGCGTCGCCGGGATCCGCGAATACATCGGCTGGGACGTTCCCCTCATGGTGGACGCCAACCAGCAGTGGGACCGCGCCACCGCGCTGCGCATGGGCCGCCAGCTCGAGGAATTCAACCTCGTGTGGATCGAAGAACCGCTGGACGCATACGACTTCGAGGGCCACGCCCACCTCACCGCCGTCCTGGACACGCCCATCGCCACCGGCGAGATGCTGGCCTCGGTAGCCGAACACAAGGGCCTCATCAACGCCAACGGCTGCGACATCATCCAGCCCGACGCTCCCCGCGTCGGCGGCATCACCCAGTTCCTCCGCCTCGCCGCCCTCGCGGACGAACGCGGTCTGGGCTTGGCACCGCACTTCGCCATGGAGATCCACCTGCACCTCGCCGCCGCCTACCCGCGCGAGCCGTGGGTGGAGCACTTCGACTGGCTGGACCCGCTGTTCAACGAGCGCCTCGAAACCAAGAACGGCCGCATGATCGTCCCAGACCGCCCCGGCCTCGGCGTGAGCCTTAGTGACCAGGCCCGCGCCTGGACCACCGAGACAGTGGAGTTCGGCGCGTAATCTTGAAGCCATGAGCCGGAACCTGACCGCGGACCTCGCCGCCGATCTTCGCAACCGCATAGTCGACGGCGACATCCAGCCCGGGGACAAGCTACCGAGCGAAAACACGCTGATCGGCGAGTTTGGCGTGAGCCGCACCGTGGTCCGGGCCGCTCTTACCCGCCTTCAGGCGGAGGGACTCGTGGAGACCGAACGCGGGCGGGGCAGCTTCGCGCTGACCCCGCCCCCGGACGGCCCGACGGCGGCAAACGGCACCAGGGCCGTGGTCACCATGGAAGACCGGATTCACCTGCTGGAGTTCCGAATCGGCGTCGAATCCGAGGCCGCCGCCCTCGCCGCCAGGAACCGCACCGACCGCCAACTCAAGGCAATGTTGAACGCGCTCGAGGAATTCACGGCCGGTGTGGAGCACCCGGCGCACGCCATGAAGGCGGACTACGAGTTCCACCGAGCCATCGCCGCAGCCTCAGGCAACCCGTTCTACTCCGACTGCTTGGCCTCCCTCGGGCAGACCATGATCGCCATGCCCCGGACACGGCTGATGACCGGAACCGAGCACTACGCCCGGGACCACTTCGAGCAGGTGGTTCACGAGCACGGATCCATCTATGCCGCCATCGCAGATGGTGACGAATCGTCGTCGTCGGCTGCCATGCGCAGCCACCTCGCTAACTCACGGCGACGGCTCCGGGCGGGACGCCAGTAGTTCCGGCCTGCCGGTCAGGGGCGTACCCGGTCAGGGCGTACCAGTCAGGACGGGCCGATCAGGACCCGCCAGGCGCCAGCCGGGCCGGTCAGAACGTCTCGATCAGCTTCAGAAGCCGAAGGACCGCGGGGTTGGCTGTTTCTTCGTTCCATGCCAGCTCCAAGTCCACCCGGTTCAGCTCCTGAATGCCGTGCCGTCCGTCGATCTCATGGAATTCCACTCCTGTGGGGGCGAAAGCCATTGCCGAGGCGGGGACAAGTGTCACACCAAGCCCGGCTTGGACGAAGGCCAGGAGAGCGGGAACCTGGCTGGCGTACTGGGTGATGTTGGCGTGGGCGCCGGCGCTGGCGAACAGCCGGAGCACCAGGTCATGGAAATAACGGGCCTCCTTGGTGGAGTACATCAGCAACGGAAGCCTGTCCAGGGACCCGAGTGGCAGCGACTCCCCCTGCGGCGCCGCCATGTTGCCCAGCAACGAACTGCCCTCGGGCAGCGCCACCACCAGACGATCCTGCATGAGCGGCCGGGACACTACGCCCGGCCGGGCCACGATGGGCCGCAGCAGGCCGATGTCCACGCTGCCCTTCACCAGCCCGTCCATCTGGTCCGTTGAGACCAGTTCCCGGAGTACAAAGGACACCCCCGGCATTCCCTCCGCGGCGCGCCGCAGCATCAGCGGCAGCGCGCTCTGCCCGGCTATGGCCGTGTACCCCACAGTGATGGCGCCCGCTTCGCCGGACGAGACCCGGCGGACATCCAGGTCCGTCTTGATGCACATATCCAGGATCTGCCGTGCCCGCGGAAGCAGGGTGGCGCCGGCGGCGGTCAACTCCACCTTCCTGCTGGTGCGGCCGAAGAGCTGGGCTCCCAGCTTCTTCTCCAGCATCTGTATCTGGCGGCTCAACGGCGGCTGCGTCATGTTGAGCCGCTCCGCCGCAGCGCCGAAGTGAAGCTCTTCAGCGACGGCCACGAACGCTTCTAACTGGGGTAGGGAAAACATTCATACCTTTACTGAATTGTTGAGTGCGCAAATTAGCTTGGACGTGGATCGATGACTCCCCTTATGGTCGGGGAACGGAGCAGGCAAATCAACCCCGAGCCAACCCAAGGAGCACAGCGCAGTGGACCAGGCATACGATCCCGCCCAGTACGTCGACCAGGCCAGGATAACGGGCGTCTTCATCACCCCGGTGGCCTTCAAGGACCCACCGCTTCTGAACACCGTCGGCGTCCACGAACCGTTCGCGCTGCGGGCCATCGTGGAGGTCCAGACGGACGCCGGCGTATCTGGCTTCGGTGAAACCTACGGCGACGCCGGCCACATTGCCCGGCTCCAGCTCGCAGCTGCCGCCCTGCCCGGGACGGACATTTTCAACATTAACCGGCTGCGCAGCCGGATCACCGAGGCACTGCAGCAGGACAACATCCAGGGCGGCCACGGCATGAGCGGCATGGTGACCGGCTCGAGCACAGCTGACCGCGTGCTGTCCGCGTTCGACGTCGCAGCCTTGGATATCCAGGGCAAACTCCTCGGCCGGCCGGTCAGCGACCTCCTAGGCGGCGCTGTCCGAGACTCTGTGCAGTTCAGCGGGTACCTGTTCTACAAGTGGGCGGGCCACCCCGGCCAGGAGGACGACGGCTGGGGTGCGGCCTTGGACCCTGCCGGGATCGTGAAACAGGCCCGGACCATGGTGGACCGCTACGGTTTCACCGCCCTTAAACTCAAGGCCGGCGTCTTCGCACCGGAAGAAGAGATCGCGGCCATCCAGGCCCTCCGTGCGGAATTCCCCGACCTGCCGCTCCGCATTGATCCCAACGGCGCGTGGACGGTGGAGACCTCCATTCGCGTGGGCAAGGAATTGCACGGCGTTCTGGAGTACCTCGAGGACCCCACGCCCGGCATTGATGGCATGGCGGCCGTGCGCCGTGAGGTGGGAATGCCGCTGGCCACGAACATGTGCGTGGTCAGCTTCGCGGACGTGGCGCCCGCCGTGGCTGCCGGCGCAGTGGATGTCATCCTCTCGGACCACCACTTCTGGGGCGGCCTCCGCCGAACCCAGTTCCTGGCCGGTATCACCGAAACGTTCGGCCTGGGGCTGTCAATGCACTCGAATTCCCATCTGGGCATCAGCCTTGCCGCCATGGTCCATTTGGCGGCGGCAACCCCCAACCTCGACTACGCGTGCGACACCCACTGGCCGTGGAAGGACCCGTCGGAGGACGTCATTGCCGGCGGCGTGTTCACGTTCAAGGACGGCGCCGTCAAGGTCCCCACCGGCCCGGGCCTGGGGGTCGAGGTAGACCGCGACGCCCTGGAACGCCTGCACCGCCAGTACCTGGACTGCGGGATCAGGAGCCGGGATGACACTGGCTACATGCAGCGGCTCCAACCCTCCTATGAGCTTCAGAGCCCCCGGTGGTAAACGCCGGAGAGCGGGCTTCGGACGGCCTGCAATCGCTGAAGATCGTGGTCACGGACCCTATCATCAGCCGCTTCGAGGACCGGTTAAGGGCCGACGGCGGCGCCCACCACTGGGACATGGCTGCGGCATGGACTCCCGAACGCCGGCTTACCGCCCTGGCGGGCGCCGACGTCGTGGTTTGCTCCTCCCTCGGCCCCGCGGAAGCGGAGGCTGCCGGCCGCGTGCGGCTGGTGCATGTCACGGGCGCAGGCTACGACAAGATTTCTTTGCCCCATCTGGCGCCGTCGGCTCAGGTGGCCAACACCTTCCACCACGCACGGCCCATCGCCGAGCACGTCCTGATGGTCACGCTCATGCTTTCGCGCAATGTGGCTGCCGCCGACCGGGAGGTCCGCCAAGGAAAGTGGCGCACCATCGCAACCGACGACGACGTGCCTTTCCATCCCGTTCTCGCCGACCTGACGCTGGGGCTGGTGGGCCTGGGCTCCATCGGCGCCGAGGTGGCCCGAGTCGGCGGAATGCTGGGCATGAAGGTCCGGGCTGTCCGGCGCAATCCTTCGGCCCCTCTTCCGGAGGGGGTCCGCCTCGACTGGGTCGGAAGAAACCACGAGCTCCACAGGCTTCTGGCCGCGTCGGACGTGGTTGTGGTGACGGTGCCGCTGGATCCCGGCACGGAGGGGATGATCGGGACCACTGAACTGGCCAGCATGAAACGCTCGGCGTTCCTTATTAACGTGGCCCGCGGTCCCGTGGTTGACCAGGCCGCGCTCTACGCAGCCCTGAAGGAACGGCGCATCGCCGGAGCAGGCCTCGACGTCTGGTGGGGGTCGCCCGCGGACGGTGTGGTCCCGCCGGCAGAACTGCCTTTCGCGGCGCTGGAGAACACCGTACTGACGCCGCACCATTCGGGCCATGCACGGGTGACTTTTGAACGCAGGGCAGCGGACATTGCCGCCAACATCGGGCGCCTGGCCCGCGGAGGGAAACTTCTGAACCTGGTGCCGCGGCCGGTTCCGGCTACCTAGCTGCCAGGACCAGCTGCACGATCAGCAGGACGCTACCCAGCGCCGACGCTCCCAGGGCCAGGGCCTTGAGGCGCACCGCGTTGAGGAAGCGGTTAACAAACCGGGAAGCCGCGTAGCCGCCCACAGCCGCCGGTACCATCCACATCGCCAACACCAGCATTTCGGCCGAGACCGCACCGGCGATCCAGAGCATCATCATGGAAATCGACGAACCCACCATAAAGAATGCGCTCATGGTGGCGCGCAGCCGGGGTCCATCGTGGCCTTGCCAGACCAACGCCATGGGCGGGCCGCCAATCGACGTGGCCGTTCCCATGACGCCGGACGCCGCGCCTGCCGCGATCAGGTTTACCCGGACAGGCCGGGGCGCCCAGCCGCGGCCTGCCAGCACCAGTCCGGTCAGCACTACGGCCACCACCATCCAGGCAAGGCCTTCCTTGGACAGGGCGGCCACCAGCCACGCGCCGAGGAAGCTTCCGGGAACCCGGCCCACCAGCGCCCAGCCTGCGCCCCGCAAATCCAGGCTTTGCCGCTCCCGCACCGTCACCATCACGGTGACCAGAAACGCGAGGAGGATCAGCGTGGCCGGCAGCAGCGCCGGATCCACCATCGCGATCACCGGCGCCGCCAGCATGCCCATGCCGAATCCGCTGGATGCCTGCAGGCACGCGGCCAGGAAGATCACCCCGGCAATGATGGCGTATTCGGCACCCGTCACGGGGCGGAGGCGGTGGCAGGCGCAGTCGCGATAGGGACGGAGGCGCTGGTGGCCTTCAGGCCCTTGATGGAATCGAGCGGGAAGTGGCACTCTGCAACGTGCCGCGTACCGAGGGCCGAGAGGACCTGCGGTTCCGGCGCAACCTCACTGCAGATGTCCTGGGCTTGCCAGCACCGCGTCCGGAAGCGGCAGCCCGACGGCGGATCCAACGGAGAGGGAAGCTCACCTTCGAGGACAATCCTGTCCTGCTTCGCACCGCTGACGTCGAGTTTCGGGGACGCCGACATCAGGGCAGCCGTGTAGGGGTGCCGTGGATGGTCAAAGACCTCTTCCGTGGCTGCCGTCTCGATGATCCGTCCGAGATACATCACCGCGACCCTGTCTGCCACGTGGCGGACCACGGTCAGGTCGTGCGAGATGAAGATGTAGGAGACCCCGAGCTCCTGCTGGAGCTCATTGAGCAGATTAAGGACCTGTGCCTGGACGGAAAGGTCCAAGGCCGAGACCGGCTCATCGAGGATGATGACATCGGGGTTCAGGGCCAGTGCCCGGGCTATGCCGATGCGCTGGCGCTGGCCGCCGGAGAACTCCTGCGGCGACTTGCGTGCATCCGAGGGTCGCAGACCCACCATGTGCAGCAGCTCGCGGACCCGGGCTTCACGTTCCCTGGACGTGGGGTATAGGCCACGGTGGGTGGCCCACGGCTCGGCGATGATGTCCCCGGCGTTCATCCGGGCATTCAGCGAGGCGAACGGGTCCTGGAAAACCATCTGCACCCGCCGTCGCCAGCTCAGCAGCTCCTTCCCGCGGAGCCCGAAAGGATTGGTCCCTTCAAAGCTGACAGTCCCTTCATCCGGGGTTTCCAGCATCATCAGGGTCCGGGCCAGGGTGGACTTGCCGCAGCCGGATTCACCCACCAGGCCCAGCGTTTCACCGCGGCCAACGGTCAGGCTGATCCCGTCCAGGGCCTTGAGCCGCGTATTGCCGCTGGCGCTCTTGGCCACGTGGAACGTCTTGGTCAGGCAGTCAATTGTCAGAAGCGGCTCAGACATTGTTGATCTCCTCGCTGAAGTGGCAGGCGGCGGCGCGGGCAGGCCGCGGCTCGTTGCCGGAAAGGACGTTCAAAGCGCTGCCCGTGACAGCGGCGCCAAGTCCGGTGCCCGCACCGCCGACCGGACCGGTGACCGGGGTGACCGGACGGAGCACGGGCCGCTCGGCCCGGCAGATGTCCTGCACCAGCGGACAGCGGGATTGGTAGACGCAGCCGGCGGGGATGTCGTGGAGCTCCGGCGGGCTGCCAGCAATGGACTTGAGCTGTGCGCCGCGCTCCAGGTGGACCGGCACCGATTCCAGCAACCCCTTGGTGTAGGGATGGCGGGGGTCGGCGAAGACTTCGGAGACCGGCCCGCTCTCCACCACGTTGCCGGCGTACATTACAGCCACGGAATCGGCCTCCTCAGCCACCACCGCGAGGTCGTGGGTGATCAGGATGACAGCCATCTGGCCCTCTTCGCGGAGCTTCCGGAGCAGCTGCATGATTTGCGCCTGGACCGTGACGTCCAGGGCGGTGGTGGGTTCATCGGCGATCAGCAGGCGGGGATTGAGGGCCACGGCCATGGCGATGAGGATGCGCTGGCGCATGCCACCGGAGAACTGGTGCGGGTAGGAGTTGACCCGGGACTCCGGTTCAGGGATTCCCACGCGCTTCATCAGATCAATCGCCTCAACCCGGGCCTCCTTGGCACTCAGGCCGCGGTGGATGCGGAAGGCCTCGCCGAGTTGGGTGCCCACCGTATAAACGGGGTTCAGGGCAGTCAGGGCGTCCTGGAAGACGATGCCCAGCTCGGGCCCGGCAAACTTGAGCCGTTGCTTGGGAGTGAGGGCAGCGAGATCGGTGCCGTTGAGGTTGATCTCGCCGTCGGCCAGATCGCAGACGGGGTCCATGATCCCGGCCAGTGCCTTGGCCGTCATGGATTTTCCGCAGCCGGATTCCCCGAGCAGCGCCAGGGTTTCTCCGGCCCTGGCTTCGAAGGCCACACTGTTGACGGCGCGCACGGTGCCGCGGTGCGTGCGGATGTCCACCGCAAGGTCGCGGACCTTAAGGACGACGTCGTGTGCCTTCGCCTGCCCTGTTGCTGTGCCTGCGGCTGCTGCTGCGGCTGCGGCGCGCGAGCGTTTTGCGGGTGCTGGGTCGGTAGCTGTTTTCACGGCTGTATCTCCTTGGCTGGGATGCGGGCGATCAGCCGCTTGCGGGGAAGTGCGAGGCGCCAGCGCTGGGCCGGATCGGTGGCGATCCGCAGCCAGGCGGCAAGGACGTTGGCCGCGATGGTAGTGACCACGATGGCGACGCCGGGGAAAATCGACAGCCACCACGCGGTCTGCAGATACTGTCGGCCTTGGGAGACCATCAGGCCCCAACTGACATCCGGCGGCTGAATACCGATGCCGAGGAAGCTCAGCGAGGACTCGGCCAGCATCACGTAACAAAACTCGAGGGTAGCCAGCGTCAGCAGCGTCGGCAGCACCACGGGAATGACGTGCCGGACGATGATCGCATTCGGCTTGGCACCGAACGTGCGCGCCGCATCCACAAACGTCCGGCTCTGGAGCTCGGCCGATTCGGCGCGCGCCGTCCGCAGGTAAATGGGAATGCGGGTGAGGGCCAAAATCAGCACGATGTTCGCTGAGCTGGGGCTGAACACGTAAAGCACGACGACGGCGAGCAGCAGGGACGGGAAACTCATGATCACGTCGGCGATGCGCATGGACACGTTCTCACGCCAGCCCCGGTGGTACCCGGCCCAAACGCCCCAGAGGGAGCCAACAATGAGGGCCACTGCCACCGCAGGCAAGGCGACGGAGAAGGTGGTACGGCTGGCTACCACCAGCCGGGCCAGCATGCTGCGGCCCAGGGAATCGCTGCCGAGGAAGTATTCCCAGCCGTGCGCGAAGGTGAAGGGTGCCTTGTTGGCGAACAACAGGTTCTGCTTGGTGGCCAGATCGCCCATCAGGGCAGGGCCGATGAGGGCTGTCAGGCCGATGAGGATAAGGACCAGTGCCGAGACGGTGGCAAAGCGGTCCTTGAGCAGGAGGCGGAAGAGACTGAGCTTTCCATCCTGCTTGCTGTCCTTCTTCTTTCCATCCTGCTTGCTGTCCTTCTTACTGTCGCTATTTCCTTCCGGGAGTGCCGCCGGCAGCTGCACCGGAGCCGCACTTTCAGTCAATGAACTCTTCATGGCTACTCCTAAGCCTTTACCGTGACGGGACGGACGCGTGCGTCCAGCAGCGCGTAACCCATGTCGATGAGGATATTCAGGGCGAAGATCGCGACGGCGGTGAGCAGGACGGCTGCTTGCAGGACAGCGAAGTCCCGCTGCAGGATCGAATCGATCATGAGCTTCCCGATGCCCGGCCAGCCGAAAATGGTTTCCACCACAACGGCGCCGTTGACCAGGCCCACCGTCAGGTCCCCGGCCACGGTCAGCGCGGGGGCGGCCGCATTACGCAGCGCGTGATGCGTAACGACCCGGAGTTCGCCTGCTCCGCGGCTGCGGGCCAGTTTGATGTAGGGCTCAGAAAGCGCGGACACCATGGAGCCGCGGACTATCTGGACCAGCACACCGAACGGCCGCAGGAGCAGCGTGGCGATGGGCAGCACCCAGGCACCGGCTCCCGACACGCCTGATGTCGGAAGCCAGCCCAAGGTGATGGCGAACACCCAGATTCCCACGATTGCCAGCCAGAAATCCGGGATGGAAGCGGCAGCCATCGAGACGAAACTTGAGATACGGTCCGCAATGCCGTTCGGCTTCAGTGCGGCCCAGCAACCCACCACCAGGGCCAGCAGGATGGCCAGCACCATGGTGGTCGCGGCAAGCTGCAAGGTGGCAGGAAAGGCACGCAGCGCCATGGCGGCCGCGTCCTGCCCCGTGCGCAGCGACTGGCCGAAATCGAGTCGGAGCACACCGCCGAAGTAGTCGGCCATCTGCACCGGCAGCGGCTGGTCCAAACCATTGCGCGCAGTGAAGGCATCGCGCATCTGTTGCGTGGCATTCAGCGGCAGGTACAGACTGGCAGGATTTCCCGTCATCCTGGCCAGCGCGAACACACCGACGATCACCACCATCAACGGCAATGCGCTGGAGACAATCCGCTTTCTCAAGTAGATCAGCATGGCTGTCCTTCCTCCCGGAGCCGGGTTAGCTTGCCGGGGTCATTTCCGAAACACGCAGCTCATCGCCACTGGACGAGTTGGGCGTGTAGTTCACGGACTTGGCCTTGCCGATGATGCCGGTCTGGTGCGAGATGTGGGCGAACTGGACAACCTTGTCGTTCTGGTAGGCAAAGATCTCCTCGAAGTCCTTCTTCCGTTCGTCGCCCGATGCCGCATCCGCCTTCTTGATCATGGCGTCGAACTCGGGGGTGCCGAAGTAGCTCTGGGCTCCGGTGGACAGCATGTACTGGTCCACAGTGAAGGCGGCATCGCCGGCCTGGTTTCCGTGCTGTGTCATCAGTGCCACGGCGCCTTCATCTTTTGCGAAGGGGCGGACCTGGTAGGTCAGGTGCTGGCTGGTTTCGAGCATTTTGAGCTTTACGTTCAAGCCGGCCTGGCTCAGTTGCTCCTGCAGTACCTGGCCCAGTTCAGTGATCTTGGGGAACTGGGCGCTGCGGACTACCAGCGAGATCTGGGCGGACGTGTCAACGCCGTCGGCCTTTGCTTCGGCAACAAGGGACTTCGCCTTGTCCAGGTCGAACGGCCAGCCCTTCAGTGCGTCGTTGTGCCCCACGATGCCTTTAGGAACCAACTGGGCTGCCACCTGGTGCTTGCCCTGGTAGAGCGAGTTGACGATTCCTTCCTTGTCGATGGCGAAGTTGATGGCCTGGCGGACGCGGATGTCATTGAGCGGTTCCTCGTTGGCGTCGAGCCGCAGGGCCACTGTCTCGTTGTTCGGGTAGTCGACGCCGAGGTCACCGATGTTGTCGTCCGGGCTAAGCCCCATCGCGACGTCAGCTTCGCCGCTGGTGATCATGGCCGCCCGCACCGAACTTTCGGAACGCCACTGGTACTCGGCCTTGGCATAGGCGGGCTTGGCCCCCCAGTAGCCGTCCCAGCTGGACAGCGTGATCTTCTGGCCGGCATCCCACTTCTCGATCTTGTAGGGGCCGGTGCCGATCGGCTCACGGACCTTCTCCGTGGCGCTGGTCGACGTCGGGACCACTTCAAGGAACGAAAGGCGCAGCGGCAGAATGGGGTCGGGTTCCGGTGTGGTGACGGTGAGGGTAGTGGCGTTTACGGCCTTCACGGCGAGATCCGCATCGCCGAAGACATAGCCCTCTACGTTGCAGCCCAGCTTGGAGTTGACCGCCCTTTCGATGGTGAAGGCGGCGGCTTCGGCATTGAACGGCGTGCCGTCCTGGAACTTGACTCCTTCGCGCAGCTTCAGCGTCCATTCCCTATCGGTGGTGGCTTTCCATTCTGTGGCGAGCTTCGGCTCGAGCTCGCCGCTCTGGGGATTGCGTTCGATCAGCGGCTCGGTGACGTTCGAGCGCACCACAACACCGGTGGAGGTCAGGTTCGATTCACAGGCTTCGAGGGTGGGCGGTTCCTGGGCGAGGACCACGCGAACCGTGCTCGATGAAGCCGCGCCGGCGTCGGAATTGGCAACTGAACAGCCGCTCAGGCCCAGCACCGCGACGGATGCAAGGGCTGGCCACTTAAGCAAGCCAGCGGAAAAGGGGAGCTTTGAAGAAGACGTCATTGGATTCCTCCGGATTGGATACTTGCGGCAGCGGGGTGCTCTTGCAGCAGTGGAGCAGGGCATCAAGAACAGGTGCTTTCGGGGCCGCGCTGGACTCAAGCTAATTGAGGGCCACAGGCTCCACAAGGCTCGTGGCGGTCGCCAGCCGCGCCCGAAGGGGCGCCGGCGAGGCGCTCGGGGTGTGTGATGGGCACCACGCTGGCCTGAAATCCGCGTCGTTCCGCCGAAGTGGTCCCATCAATTCACTTCGTGAATCGAACTATGCCATTTACATGTTGGACGCGTATGAATCGGAATCCTAGGGTGCAGTTATGAAGAACATCGCTGTCCTCCAGGTAGGGCCACTCATGCCAAGCGTTCAAGAACCCATCACAAGGGAATACGGCGCCGTGCGGCTTCCCGATTTTCCCTCCGAGCAGGAAGAGTTCCTGAGGCTGCACGGCGGGTCTTTCGAGGTGGCCGTGACTTCCGGAAAGTTCGGCGTCGGCACGGAGCTGATGCACGCGCTCCCAAACCTTCGCGCGGTCATCAACTTCGGTGTCGGCTATGACACCACCGACGTCGCCCAGGCTGCCCAGCGCGGCATCATCGTCAGCAACACTCCCGATGTCCTCAATGACTGCGTGGCGGACACTGCCATCGCCCTGTACTTGGACGTCCTGCGCCGGGTCAGCGCAGCGGACCGCTTCGTCCGCCGCGGGGACTGGCTCAGCAAAGGCAACTTCCCGCTGGCCACCAAAGCCAGCGGCAAAAGGGTGGGCATCCTCGGGCTGGGCCGGATCGGACGGGTCATCGCACGCAGGCTGGAAGGTTTCGACTGCGAAATCAGCTACCACAGCCGCAATCCGGTGGACGAAGTCAGCTACGAGTACAAGGCGTCCCCGCACGAACTTGCCGCCGGTTGCGACGTGCTGATTGTCGCCGCCGCCGGCGGTCCCGGTTCGGCCAGACTCGTGGATGCCAACGTCATCGGTGCGATCGGGCCCGACGGCTACCTGATCAACGTTGCCCGAGGATCTGTGGTGGATGAGGACGCCCTCGTGGCTGCCCTCCTGGCCGGACGGCTTGCAGGGGCAGGGCTGGACGTGTTCGAGGAGGAGCCGAAGGTCCCGGAAGACCTCCTCGCCCTCGAGAATGTGGTCCTTCTGCCGCACCTGGGGAGCGGGACCCACGAAACGAGGGCGGCGATGGCAGAGCTGACGCTCGCGAACCTGCGGCAGTTCGTGGCCACTGGCTCGGTCCTGACGGCGGTGCAGGCATGAGCGTCGCAGTCGGCTACGTAGCAAGCCAAGAGGGCCGTGCGGCCCTCAGTGCCGCCATCGAAGAGGCTGCACTACGAGGGACTGCGCTGCAGATCATGGGCCCGGACGCGGGCGAAGTGTCCGCCGAGGCGGAGTCGGACATCCGCGCCGCCATCGCCGCGGCAGCGGCAGCGGGTGTGCAGGCCTCACTGCGCCCCAGCGAAGGCAAAGACGCTGCGGACCGCATGATCGACGCCTCCTACGAGGAGGCTGTCGAGCTGATGGTGATCGGGGTCCGGCGGCGCTCCCCGGTGGGGAAGCTCTTCCTGGGCAGCACTGCCCAGCGGGTCATCCTGGAAGCTGGCTGCCCGGTCACGGCAGTAAAAGCAGACGTCGGCCCGCGCATCTGAGCCAGGGGGCTGCACAGTGCCCTGGAGGTATCAAGCAATGCAAAATATGTGTTGGACGTGCATCACTGCGGTTGAATAAAGTCGAGGGGAAGCTGTGGCGGGGACCACAAAGGCCGGCCTCCCGGCACCCCCGCAGCGTAGGCTTGTTGATCGATCAAAGAGGATTTTCCCATGCAGTCTGTAGACACCGCTGTCACGGATCTGGCTTCGGCCACGAAGAAATTTTTCCGGCGAGTGCTGCCCATCATGCTGGTCATGCTCGTCTGTAACCAGCTGAACCGCTCCAACATCGGCTACGCCCAGGATCACCTGCAGGCGGACGTCGGAATCGGTGCCGCGGCCTACGGCTTCGGAGCCGGGCTGTTCTTCATCGCCTACGCCATCTTCGAACTTCCCAGCAACGTGATGATGGAGAAGTTCGGTGCCAAGATTTGGCTCACCCGGATCATGATCAGCTGGGGCATCGTCTCTTTCCTGATGGTGTTTGTTCAGAACGAGACCATGTTCTACGTTCTGCGGTTCCTGCTGGGCGCAGCCGAAGCCGGGTTCTTTCCCGCGGTCATTTTCTACTTCGCCCGCTGGGTGCCGGCCGGCCAGCGGGGCAAGGCCACCGCCGTCTTCATCGCGGGATCGTCAGTCGCGGCGGCGCTGTCCGGCCCGATCGCTGGAGTGCTTCTCAGCCTCCACGATGTCGCGGGCCTGCGCGGCTGGCAATGGCTGTTCGGCTTCGAGGGCCTGCTGTCCGTCACAGTCGGGATGGCCGTATTCTTCGTCCTCGACGCCAGGATCCAAGATGCCAAATGGCTCACGGCAGGGGAAAAATCCGCACTCGCCGGCGCCATTGACCGTGAGGATGCCCAGCACTCAGCCGGAAGCGGCGACAAGGTCAACCGCTGGAAGATGCTCCTGAATCCGCAGATTCTCCTGCTCTGCGGCATCTACTTCTCCGTGCAGCTCTCCATCTACGCCAACACCTTCTGGCTTCCCAGCATCGTCAAGCAGATCCCCGGCACCACCGACCTGAGCGTCGGCTTCCTTTCGGCCATTCCCTGGGTCTGCGCCGTCTTCGCCATGTACTTCGCTGCGAAATGGCAGGACAAAGCCAAATCCAAGCGTCCCCTGCTCGTGGTTGCCCTGCTCGGTGCGGCCGTGGGAACGTTTGCGGCAGCCGTCGCCACCCCGGTTCTGGCTCTGGTATTCCTGGCCGTCGCCGCCATGGGCTTCAAGAGCGCCTCCCCGCTGTTCTGGACCATCCCCCAGTCCGGTCTGCACCCGCTGGTCCTCGCCCCCGCCATCGCCATCATCAACTCCCTGGGCAATCTGGGCGGATTCGTGGCCCCGTTTGGATTCGGCATCATCAAAGAACAGACCGGAAGCGTGGTACCGGGACTCTTCGCCCTGGCCGCCGCCTCCACGGTGGCTGCCGGCCTCGTCTACTTCCTGAATGAACGCAAGCCCGCCAACTCCCCGGACGGAGCTGAGGCCCGGCCTGAAGGGGAAACCCCCGTTGAGGCGAATGCCCGGCCGAAGGTTGCCGTCAACAGATAATCGGTCAACAAATAATCGTTCAACCAAACCATCAATCGGACCGGGTCCGGCAGCTCTGCTGCCGGGCCCGCAGGTCTAGAGTGACCCGCTGGCCGCCGTCTGGCCGGAGCCAAGGGACTCGCCATCGATCTGAGGCGTACACGGTACGAGAACGGCTGCTGAAAACCCCAGCCACGCCTACCGTCCGGCAGCGGCGGCTCCGTCGTAGAGGCAAGGCCTACGGTTCCGCAGACGAGCCAGCCGCAGGCCGTTAAGGCAAAAAAAGAAACCCCGGTCCGAAGACCGGGGTTTTCCTTGATTGCGTGCGCGAGGGGGGATTTGAACCCCCACGCCCTTTCGGACACTGGCACCTGAAGCCAGCGCGTCTGCCGTTCCGCCACTCGCGCGCAACTTCTTCCATTCGATTCCAGCTCCGAATCCCGGAGTTGCAACCTCGTAAAAGCAGCGAGATCAAGCATAACGGACAATCACGGCAAAATGCCAATCGGCCGTTTTGGGGCCGTCAAACCACCTGCGGACGCGCACGTGATCCGCCCATGTTCCTCCGCCGAACGCAGACCATGCCCGCGTGATCACAGCAACACCGGGCGTTCGTGAATGAACGAATCGAGCGTCCGGCGCGTTGTGGATTAAGGTCATTCACAGGGGTGGCAAGTAGTATCGGATGTATAGGCGCCCGCTTCCCGGCGGGCTCACTGTTCTGTTATGACCTGCATTGCCAGATGAGTTCCACGAGGTGTGCCGCCCAGCGGCTGCAAGGAAAGGAGAGGACCATGGGTTTGCTTGACAAAGTCGAGCGCGGCATCGAGAAGGCCGTCCGCGGCGTCTTCTCCACCGGTTCCAAGGCCCAGGTTGAGCCCGTGGAAATCGCCAGCCGGCTCCGCCGCGAGGTGGACCACAAGGCCATCACGATTGCCGCCGGCCGAACCCTGGCACCCAACGTCTTCGACGTGCTGCTCAGCGATGACGACTTCCAGCGGGCCCAGGAATGGGGCACGCCCCTGGCCGAGGAACTCTGCGATGTGGTGATCAACCACGTCCGCAGCCAGGGCTACACGCTGCAGGGTCCGGTCCGCATCTCGTTCCGTCGCGATGAAGCCCACCGTCCGGGAGACTTCGAAATTACCTCCAAGACCGAAAAGGCTTCCGGCCCGGCTGCCGCGGCCCCGCCGCGCACCAACGTTCCGGCTGCGCCCAGCCGCCAGCCCGTCCGCCTGCAGCCCGTCCTGGACATCGACGGCCAGCGGTATTCACTCAACGCGCCCTCAATCGTCCTTGGCCGTTCATCAGAAGCTGACATTCTCGTGGACGACACCGGAGTCTCCCGCCGCCACCTGGAAATCCAAACAGCCGGCGGCACCACCACGGCCGTAGATCTGGGTTCCACCAACGGCAGCTACGTCAACGGACACAAAGTGGCCGGCAGCATGGAGCTCACCGACGGCTCCACCATCACGATGGGACGGACCAAAATCATCTTCCGCCTCCTGCCGGCCAACTCTGGCGGCCGCCCATGAGCGAACTGACCATCACGGCCCTGCGTTTCGGTTTCCTGCTCCTTCTCTGGGTTCTGATCTTCAGCATCGTCTCTGCTATGCGCCGCGACCTCATGATCGGCCGCAAGGCCGCCACGGGCGTCCCCACGGCCAGGCAGGTCCGCAAGAACCCCGACCTTGCCGAGCCGGCTCCTGCGCCGGTGAAGCAGCAGGCCCGCCAGCTGGTGGTGACGGAAGGCCCGCTCAAGGGCCGGACCGTCCCCCTGGCTGCCAGCCCAATCTTGCTGGGCAGAGCCCAGGAAGCCACTCTGGTGCTGGAGGACGATTACGCCTCCGGCAGGCATGCACGGCTTTTCCCGCAGGGAAGCCGCTGGTTCATTGAGGACCTCGGCTCCACAAACGGCACCTATCTGGCCGACCAGCAGCTCACCCGGGCCCTCCCAGTGGACCTCGGCGTACCCGTGAGAATCGGCAAGACGGTCATCGAATTGAGGCCATAGCCATGGCCGCTCCGGACATCCCCGCGGAGAAGGCGCCAGCCTCGCCGCGTCCCCTGATTCTGCGCTACGCCGCGCGCTCCGACGTCGGCCGTATCCGGGCAAAAAACGACGACTCCGCCTACGTAGGCCGGCACCTGGCCGTCGTGGCCGACGGCATGGGCGGGCACGCCGGAGGTGACGTTGCCTCTGCGGCGACCGTCCTGGACATGATCCACCTGGATACGGACGAGTACGAGGGCGACGCCGGAACCGTCCTCGCTGACGAGATCCAGACGGCCAACTCGCTGCTGTCCGAACTCGTCCACATCAATCCCAAACTGGCCGGCATGGGCACTACCGTGACGGCCCTGCTGCTCGCGGAGGGCAAGCTGCACTTCGCCCATATCGGCGATTCGCGAGCGTACCGGCTCCGGGACGGCGAGTTCAAACAGATCAGCATTGACCATACGTTCGTCCAGCGCCTGATCGATGAAGGCCGCCTCCGCCCCGAGGAAGCCGAAACCCACCCGCACAAGAACGTCCTGATGCGCGTCCTAGGAGACGTCGATGCAAGCCCCGAGCTGGACCTGGACACGCTGGACGTGCAGCCCGGCGAACGCTGGCTGCTCTGCTCCGACGGCCTGAACTATGTGGCCGGCCACGTCGTGGAACGGACAGTCCGGGAAACCAAGGACATGCGCGAATGCGTGGAAACGCTTGTCGATCTCACCCTGGAGGCCGGCGCCCCGGACAACGTCACCGTCGTCATGATCGAAATTGCCGAGGAGACGGACGACGACGTCAAGACAGCCGCCGTCGAAATCGTTCCTCCCGCTGAACTGACCGGCGAAAAGCCGGCTGCGGCCGCCGGTGCGGTTGCCGCCGCGGCCACGGCCGATTCTCTGGAGCAGCCCGGTGAAGCGACGCCGGCAACGGCGTCCGCCCCCGCCCCGGGCACCCCCCGGGCGTCCAAACCTTCGGCTCCGGACACCGCCGACCAGGCAGACGACGCCGGCGCCGGGGACACCGCGGACGATGCCGGCAAGGAGCCCACAACCACCACGGACCCCCATCTGGGCGAACATCTCTCGGCAGAGGTGCTGCGGCAGGAGCTGTCCTCGCGACCCCACCTCCTCGTTGGAGCGGCAGTCGCGGCGGCCGAAACTGGCTCCATCCCCACCATCGCTGGGCGCACCGTCGCACGCCGGGCGGCCACAGTCCTGACCCACAAAGCCGAACAGGCGCGCGACGAAGCCGCCGAACTGGGCCCGGAACGGCGGCCTCGCCGGTGGATCACCATGGGCATCGCGGCCGCGGCGCTCGTGGCCCTCGCGGTGGGGCTCTGGCTGGGATACGCCTGGACGCAGACGCGCTATTACATTGGCGAATTCGACCAGCGGGTGGCGATTTTCAATGGCGTCTCGCAGCGCCTTGGCCCGCTCCAGCTGTCCACCCTTGAGGCCGTAACCGACATACGGATGGATTCACTGCCCCAGTTCTCCCAGCAGCGCGTGCGCCAGACCGTGCCTGCACGCGATCTCTACGACGCCCAGCGCATCGTTAAGAACCTCGAGCGCACGGGCAGCACCGCTCCCTCGGATGAGTGCCTGACCCCCTCACCGACTTCCACCGCTGCCGGCTCCCCGTCTCCGAAACCGACTACTGCCACGGCCTCTCCCAAACCCACGGCATCTGCCTCCAAGCGTCCGACCGCGACGGCCAGCCCCAAGCCGACGGCATCTCCAACAGCCACCGCCGGCGCCTCCGCAGTACCATCTCCAACCGCAACCTGTGAGGGTGGCCAATGACCCACGCCGACACAATCCCGAAGCCACGCCGCAACGTCGAGTTGCTGCTGCTCGTACTGGCACTTGGCGTGAGCATCGGCGCCAACGCGCTGATCAGCATCGACGAGCAGACCGCCTTTGACACGGATTTCTGGTTCCA
Organism: Arthrobacter sp. 10L430; assembly: GCF_056395245.1. Classification (NCBI taxonomy): domain Bacteria; kingdom Bacillati; phylum Actinomycetota; class Actinomycetes; order Micrococcales; family Micrococcaceae; genus Arthrobacter; species Arthrobacter sp. 10L430. The sequence continues at coordinate 19,117 of NZ_JBFTJD010000013.1, forward strand.
GTCCAGCCTGCTGGCGATTGCGGCCCTGGTTTTCCATGTGGTCCTGCGGCTCCGCGCAAAGTATGCCGATCCGGTAATACTTCCGCTTGTGGTCGCCCTCAACGGCCTCGGCCTGGCGATGATCCACCGCCTGGACGCGCCGGGGGAAGACACCGGCAACAACCAGATGAGGTGGACCCTCATCGCCATGGCCGTCGCGATTGCCGTGATCTGGCTGCTCAAGGACCACCGGGTCCTGCGCCGCTTTACGTACATCTCCCTTGCAGTGAGTGCACTGCTGCTGATCCTGCCGCTGGTGCCCGGCATTTCCGCCGGCGAAATCCTGGGCGCCCGCGTCTGGATCCGCCTCGGCCCCATGACGTTCCAGCCCGGCGAGGTCGCGAAGATCACCCTGGCTATATTCTTCGCTGGCTACCTTTCCTCGAACCGCGACCTGATCATGCTGGCAGGCCGGAAAATCGGTCCGTTGCAGTTCCCGCGGTTCAAGGACATGGGACCAATGATCACCGCCTGGCTGGTGAGCATCGGCGTGTTGATCTTCCAGCGCGACCTCGGATCCTCCCTGCTGTTCTTCGGACTGTTCATCGTGATGATCTACGTGGCCACAAGCAGAATCAGCTGGGTGGTCATCGGCCTCGCACTCATCCTGGGTGGCGGCTTTGTGGCGTCCAAGGTCTTTTCCCACGTCGCACTCCGCATCGACGCCTGGCTCAATGCATTTACCGAGGAAGTCTTCGGCCGGTCCCCAGGCGGCAGCGGCCAGATCGTCGAAGGCCTCTTCGGCATGGCCAGCGGCGGACTCGTGGGCACCGGGCTTGGCCAGGGACGTCCCAACCTGGTTCCGTTTGCGAACAGCGACATGATCATCGCATCCTTCGGTGAAGAGCTTGGCCTGATTGGGCTGTTCGCCATCGTCATGATGTACCTCCTCCTCTTCACCCGCGGCTTCCGGGCGGCCCTCGGCACGCGGGACGCCTTCGGCAAGCTGCTGGCGTGCGGCCTGTCCTTCGCGGTGGCCCTGCAGTGCTTTGTGGTCATCGGCGGTGTCACGCGGCTCATCCCCCTGACGGGCCTGACCACACCTTTCCTTGCCGCGGGAGGTTCTTCCCTCCTCGCGAACTGGATCATCGTTGGCCTCCTGCTGATGATTTCCCACACTGCGCGCGGCCCCGTGGACACCACGCCAATGCAGCCGGGCAAAACCCCGGAGGCACAGACAACGGCGCAGCAGCCCGCTCCCGTTGCCGGCGGACGGCCCGGCAGGAATGCCACCCAGACCCTTCCTGACGCTCCCACCGAGGCGGTGAAACACCTGTGAACCAGGCCATTCGACATTCATGGATCGCCGCGATCGCCATGTTCGCCCTGATCTTCGGTGCGCTCAGCTATGTCCAGGTGGTTGGGGCCGACGAGCTCAAGGCCAACGCTTGGAACAAGCGTGCCATTCTCCAGAACTACTGCAACGACCGCGGCGCGATCCTCGTTGGCGGCACGGCCATCGCAGAGTCCGTTGAGGGAAACGAGACCTGCAAGTTCCAGCGGACCTACACACAGCCCGAGCTCTACGCGGGTCTCACAGGCTACTTCTCGAAGAACTACGGCGTGACCGGCCTCGAGCGCGCCATGGACGCCCAGCTCGCCGGCAGTTCGGACCAGCTCTTCCTGGACCGCATCGGGCAGCTGTTCCTGGGCAACCAGCCGAAGGGTGCCTCCGTGGAACTAACCATCGACCCCAAGATCCAGAAGCTGGCGTATGACCTCATCCCGGACGGCCAGCGCGGATCGATCGTGGTCACGGACCCCAAGACTGGCAACATCCTGGCCATGGTCAGCAAGCCGTCATACAACCCCAACCTCATCGCCACCCAGGACGCGGCCAAGGAGCAGGCAAGCTACAACGAGGTCATCAAGGTTCCCGGCGTCAACCTGAACCAGTCAGTCAGCGGCCCCACGGGCGCCCTGCTGGCACCAGGTTCGGTCTTCAAACTCGTGGACACCGCGGCAGCGTTGGGCTCGGGCAAATACAACGCGGACAGCGAACTGCCGAATCCGGCCGAAATGTCGTTCCCGGGCATCCAGTACCGCCTGCCCAACTATGCCGGCGGCAACTGCTACACCCGGAACACCGCCAACTTCGCGTTTGCGCTCCAGCAGTCCTGCAACACACCGTTTGCGAGCATCGCCCAGAAACTCGGTGAGGACGCGATCGCCGAGCAGGCCGCTAAGTTCGGCTTCGGCCAGGAACTGGGCGACCAGCTCAAACTCGACTATGCCAAGAGCATCTTCCCGCGGGACCTGGACGCGGCCGGGCTGGCGCAGTCCGCCATCGGGCAGCGCGACGTCCGCGCCACGCCGCTCCAGATCGCGCTGATGACCTCGGCCATCGCCAACGGCGGCGTGCAGATGGCACCCAACCTGATCAAGGCCGTACGGTCCCCGGACCTGCGCGTCCTCGAAGAACCGAAGCCTGTTCCGCTGCGGACCTCCACCACGCCGGAGATAGCCGGCCAGATCACTGACTGGATGACCAGCGTGGTGAGTGAAGGAATCGCGGGCGGGGCGGCCGTCCCCGGTGTCGAAGTTGCCGGTAAGACGGGCACCGCAGAGCTGGGAACCGGCTTGAACAACTCCTGGTTTACCGGGTTTGCCCCGGCTAAGGACCCGCGGGTGTCTGTCACCATCGTCATGCAAGGCGTTGACATCACCACCGGCGCACAGCTAACCAGTCCGAACGCAAAGAAGATTTTTGAGGCGGTGTTGAATAAGTGAGGCCTACATCGGGAATCACCCTCGGCGGCAGATTCCAGTTGACCACGCGTATTGCGATCGGCGGCATGGGCGAAGTCTGGAAAGCCAAGGACCTTATCCTCGGCCGCATCGTGGCCATCAAAGTGCTCAAGGAGGAGTACACGGGAGACCCTGGCTTCCTCCAGAGATTCCGTGCGGAGGCCCGCCACACCGCGCTGCTAAACCACGTGGGCATCGCCAATGTCTTTGACTACGGCGAGGAGGAGGGGTCCGCCTACCTGGTCATGGAGCTGGTCCCCGGCCAGCCGCTGAGCAGCATCATCGAACACGAGCAGGTCCTCTCGCCGGACCGCACTCTGTCCATGATGGCCCAGACCGCACGTGCGCTGTCGGTTGCCCATGCCCAAGGCCTGGTGCACCGCGACATCAAGCCGGGCAACCTGCTGATCACACCCGACGGACGGGTCAAGGTGACGGACTTCGGCATCGCCCGCCTTGCGGACCAGGTCCCGCTGACGCAGACCGGCCAGGTGATGGGTACCGCCCAGTACCTCGCCCCGGAACAGGCCACCGGCCAGACCGCCACGGGCGCTTCGGACATCTACTCGCTGGGCGTTATCGGCTACGAGTGCCTCACGGGCCACCGGCCGTTCTCCGGCGAGTCCCAGATCGCCATCGCCTTGGCTCAGGTGAACGATGCCCCGCCGCCCCTGCCGGACACCCTGCCAAAGCCGGTCCGGGCGCTCCTGATGTCCATGCTGGCCAAGGATCCGAAGAACCGGCCGGCCAACGCCATCAAACTTTCCGAAGCCGCCGAAGCCATCCGCAACGGCGATATTTCGGCAGCCCACGCCGCCGTTCCCGGCATGCTGCTTTATGAGGCAGCCACCGGCCCCATCACGGCCCCGGTCAAGATGCACACGGCGCCCACCGGAGTCATTGGCTCCGAGAAAAACTCGACGACGGCGACCTCCGCCCTGCCGGTGCTCGGCGCCGCAGCCGCGGGTGCGGCAGCCGCGGGCGCAGCAGGCGCAGCAGGCGAGGGAACGCCCACCCGTGCCGGCAGCACCCTTTCGCGGGCTGACGCCCTGGCCGCCGAGCGCAGCTGGGTGCAGGAAGAGGAACAGTACGACGACGAGCCTGCCGATGAGCCCGAACGGCGCAAGCGCAGCCCGTGGACCTGGCCGCTGATCGCCCTGATCCTGCTGGTGCTGTTCGCCGTCGTCGGCATCCTCCTGAGCCAAGCCGGCATTCTTTTCCCGTCGCAGGCGCCTGCGGGCACCACCTCGAGTTCGCCAAGCCGGACAGCCTCCACGAGCGCCAGCCCGACGCCTTCCGCGACATCGGCAACGCCCACGCCCACGACCCCCTCGCCAACGCCCACGCCCACGGAAACCACCCCGGAGGCCATCAACCTGATTCCCGACGCCTACCTGGGACAGCAGTACAGCAAGGTGCGCAGCGACCTGATCGCGCTCGGGCTGCAGGTGAACGGCGTCCCGGTCGCCGATCCCGCTGCTCCCGGTACCGTCACGGACATCAATCCGTCCGGCCCGGTGCCGGCGGGTGAAACGATCAAGGTCACGTATTCCAAGGGTCCGGAGCAGATCGTAGTACCGGATATTAGCGCCGGCAGCAGCGAGGCCGAGGTACAGAGCGCCATCGAAAAGGCCGGGCTGCGCTGGCAAAAGGGAGATGATGTCGAGGGTGATCCGGGACAGGAGCCCGGTACGTTTGTCAGCTCTGATCCGGGCGCCGGCAAGAAGGTCGACGCCGGTTCCGTGGTGACGTACCACCTCGCCAAAGCCCTGATTCCCTCACCCTCGGCCACGGTCACTCCCAGTGCCCCTCCGACCGGGCGGTAAGCCGTGACCACGCCGCCAAGAACGCCGTCGCACCGGGAGGACAGCCTCCCGGTGACAGCCCAGCGCGTCCTCAGCGGACGCTATGAGCTCGGCGAGCTCATAGGACGAGGTGGCATGGCGGACGTGCACCGTGGCATCGACACCCGGCTCGGGCGGACGGTGGCCATCAAGCTGCTGCGTCCCGACCTGGCACGGGACCCGCAGTTCCAGGCCCGGTTCAAGCGCGAGGCGCAGGCTGTTGCCGCCCTGAACCACCCGTCGATCGTGGCCATCTACGACACAGGTGACCACGCAGTTCCCGGGGATGCCCACGACCAGATCCGGGTTCCCTACATCGTGATGGAATTCGTCGCCGGGCAAACCCTCAGGGACCTCATCCGGTCCAAGGACATCACGATTAACCAGGCCATCAGCTACACCCTCGGCGTACTGTCCGCGCTGGAGTACAGCCACAAAGCCGGCATCGTGCACCGGGACATCAAGCCTGCCAACGTGATGTTCTGCGAGAGCTCGAACATTGTCAAGGTCATGGACTTCGGCATCGCACGGGCCATGGCCGACTCCGCCGCCACCATGACCCAGACGCAGGCCGTGGTGGGCACGGCCCAGTACCTCTCGCCAGAGCAGGCGCGCGGCGAGACCGTGGATGCCCGGAGCGACCTTTATTCCGCGGCCTGCCTGCTGTACGAAATGCTGACCGGGCGTCCGCCGTTCGTCGGCGAGAGCCCCGTTTCGGTGGCGTACCAGCATGTGCGCGAAATCCCGGAACCGGCCAGCAGCCTCAATCCCGAGGTTTCCGAAGCACTGGACAGCGTCCTCGCGAAGGCCCTGCAGAAGAACCGCGCCGACCGTTTCCAGGACGCGGCGGCCTTCCGGCGCGCGCTCCGTGCAGCCAAAAACGGTGTCGCGGTGCCTGGCCTGTCAGCCAGCGAGGCGCCGACCGACCCCAACGACCATGTTCCCGAACCGCACCGCAATCCTCCCACCGCGGCCTTTTCCATGACCGGCGCCAGCTTCCTTGACGATGCCCCCGGAGGCCGGCTCAGGCCTGCTTACGATGACGCAGGCGACGCCGTGCTCCCCGCGGAGGCCGCCGCAGTGTACGAGACCGCAGAGCAGGACGAACTTCCCTTGGGCCTGCCCCGCGAACGGGAGCGTACGGGCGTACAGAAGTCCCGCCGTCGGGCCTGGACCGCCACCTTTGTCATCTTTACCCTCCTGGTGCTGGCCGGCGGCGGGCTGTGGCTGTACAACGTGATGAATCAGCCTCCGGCCGAGCCGGTCAAGGTTTCTGTCCCGTCTGTGGAGGCCCGCACAGAAACTGAAGCCCTTCAGTTGCTGTACGACGCCCGGCTGCGGCCCCAGATCAAGCGTGTGCAGCATGACACGATCGCCAAGGGAACGGCCATTGGAACCGTGCCCGCGGCCGGATCATCGCTTGAGCCGGACTCGGACGTGACCCTCAACATTTCCGCCGGACCAAGTGCGGTGAAGGTCCCGGAAGCACTGCCTGGGCGGACGGAAGCGGCGGCCCGCGACATCCTGAGACAGGCCGGATTGGTGGGGGCACCGTCCACCACCATGGCCAACAGCGCCACGGTAGCGGGAGGCCTGGTGATCACTACCAAGCCGGCTCCGGGCCAGCAGGTGGCCGTCGGGAGCACCGTGGAAATTGTGGTGTCCACGGGCAAGGTGGCCATGCCCGAACTCCGGGGAATGACCCGCGCCGAAGCGGAGGCCGCACTGAAGGCCCTGGGCTTGCCGACCGTCATCAACGAAGTGGAGAACTCCCAGGTGGTTCCGGGCAAGGTGACCGGGCAGAGCGATCCCCTCAATTCCCTGGTAGAGCAGGGTAAGGCGATCACCGTTACGGTTTCCAAGGCTCCGGCGCCGAAGCCCACCCCGACGCCGACACCGAGCAGCACCGGCACGGCGAAGCCCAAGCCTTAGGGCTTCGATTCAGGCGTCAGTTCAGTGGCCGCCAGCTTTGTGACCGGCGCGCGCCTGCCCCGCGTGGCCGGCAACCCGCCTCCTGCCCGGCACCCGCCCGGCGCCGGAGTCCTCTGCCGGCTTCTAGTGCTGGATGAGCGGGCTGAGCTTGGCCGCGCGTGCGGCCGCGCCCGCCATGCCAAGTGACTCGAGCCAGTTTCCCAGCATCTGGTAGCCGCCCTCGGTAAGGACCGATTCCGGATGGAACTGCACGCCGCACAGGGGGGCGGTGCGGTGCTGAAGCCCCATGACCACGCCGGTGGCGGTCGCGGCAGTGATTTCGAGGATGTCCGGAATGGACTCCCGCACGGCGGCCAGTGAGTGGTAGCGCGTCGCGGTGACGGGGGAGGGCAGGCCTGCGAAGACGCTGGCGCCCTCGTGCTGGACCAGGGACGTCTTGCCGTGCATCAGTTCCGGCGCGTGCGTCACAATGCCGCCGTAGGCCTCGGCGAGGGCCTGATGGCCCAGGCAAACGCCGAACATGGCTTTGCTGTTGTCCCCGCACCACTTGATCAGCTCGATGCAGACGCCCGCCTCCGACGGTGCGCCCGGACCGGGCGAGATGAGTACGCCGTCGCGCGTTTCAGCCATTTCGATCGCTTCGGCGAGCGTCACGTCGTCATTGCGGACCACCGTGGTCTCGGCGCCCAGTTCCTGGAGGTAGCCCACCAGGGTGTAGACGAAGCTGTCGTAATTGTCCACGACGAGGATCTTGGTTGTGCTCATGGGTTACTTGCCGCACCAATCGTTGAGTCGGTGAATTGTGTGAACTGGGACATCCAGGGGAACAGGAACTCGACCATCAGGAACAGTGTCCCGGCGATCAGCGCCACTGACGTGAGGATGCGCAGCCAAAGCGGGCCCGGCAGGTGCCGGAATATCCAACCGTACAAGTCTCAGCCTTCCCCTCGTGCGCGTGCCACCTGGGCGGCAATCTCGGCAGGCGGTCCTGCGGATGCGGGCTGCCAGCGTTCCATCACGGAGTACGCAACGATCCGTTCCTGCGAACCGAAGCGGGGGTTGCAGCTGGTCATGGTCAGGAATCTTTCCGTGGGTCTAACCCCGGGCTTCGAGGGCACGGGGAGCAAGACGTCAACGTTGGATGGCATCACGATCCGGTTGTTGCGGAAGACGTAAACGTAGTAGCCGTCGCGCGTCTGGACGTAGATCTTGTCACCCGGCACGAGGGTGTGGATATTGTCCAGGACGGCACCGTGTGTCTGGCGGTGTCCGGCCACGGCAAAGTTGCCTACGGCACCGGGCATGGCCGTTCCGCCGTAGTGGCCCAGGCCGAGGGTGTCCAGCACATCCGCCGTGGTGCCCTCGACGATGGGACGGGTGTAGTTTTCGCCAAACCTGGGAATGTACATGATGCCGATGGTGCCGCCGTGGCCGGGAGCCTGGGCAACTGCCGGTGCGCCGTAGTTCTTCGGCCCTGCCGGCGCCTCCGCGCTGGGCGCCGGCGTCACGGGTCCACCAAGGTCGCGGGTGAAGTCCTTGACCGCCGCGCTTTGCTTTGCATCGGATTCCACGTTGGTCCACCACAACTGCCAGGCGACGAAGAGCAGGAGCACAATGCCCACCGTAATCAGCAGCTCACCAATGATCTGCACGGCCTTTCGCAGGATCACGACGCCGGCTGCCGGCTTGGCAGGGGCGATCACCCTTTCCTGCAGTACCACGCGTTCTCCTCAAAGGCGGTTGCGGTGGGCGCTGGTGTGGCCTGAACTACAGCTAGAATTGGCTGCTAGTAAGACTTCAGACTTGACCAGGAGCGCGCAGGCCGCCGGCAATATTCCTCTGAGCAGGATATCAAGCCGGGTCGCCGTTCTTGATTCAGCCCGCCAAGGAGGACATGTGCCCGAGTCAAAGCCACGTAAGAAGACCGCCCGCGCGGCCGAGCCGGTCTCTGCCACACAGACGTACAAGCCGAACCCTGTGTGGTTCAAGCCTGTCATGTTCGGTCTCATGATCATCGGCCTGCTGTGGATCATCACGTTTTACATCAGTGAAGGAAAGCTCCCTGTTGGCGACTGGGGATCCTGGAACATCGTGGCCGGATTCGGCATCGCGATCGTGGGCTTCCTGATGACCACCCGCTGGCGTTCCTGAACACCACGCAGCAGCCATGACCGAAGGCATCATCATCGGCGACGACGGCCTCGCCCGTCCGCTGTGGGCCTCCGTCGATCCCCTGATGCGCGAGTACTACGACACAGAATGGGGCCTGCCCGTACGTGACGAGCAGGGCCTCTACGAGCGCATCAGCCTGGAGGCGTTTCAAGCCGGCCTGTCCTGGGCCACTATCCTGCGCAAGCGGCCCGCTTTCCGTGCGGCTTTCGCCAACTTCCACCCCGAGACCGTAGCCGCGTTCACTGAGACCGATGTCGAACGGCTGCTGCAGGATACCGGGATTGTGCGCAACAGGCTGAAGATCCGCGCCGCCATCACCAACGCCCAAGCCACCATTGAGCTGCGTAACAAGGGCGGACTGGTGGACTTTGTCTGGGGATTCCAGCCCACCTCGACTCCTGCCCCTTCGACGCACGCCGATGTGCCCACCCGGTCTCCGGAGTCCATAGCCCTGTCCAAGGCGCTGAGGAAAGAGGGATTCGCCTTCGTGGGGCCAACTACGATGTTCGCCCTCATGGAAGCCGTCGGGATGGTGGACACACACCTCATTGACAGTCACCGCCGAGGCACCTCCGGGGTCTGGTTGTAGCCGGGCCGGCTGTCTCAGTTTCGCTGCTTCACGGCCGAGCGCGAGTGCACACGTGTTGGTAAAGATATCCACAGTGTTGATAACCCAAGCGCCCGCATTCGCAGCAAGCGCACGCCATGGCTGTTCAGCCACTAGCCGATCCCCGCGAACGACAGCTCAAGTTATTAACAATTGTGGAAAGGCTGTGGATAAAGGCCTGGTCGCGTCCGTCCGGCTTACTGCGTCTTCCGACGGACGGGGTGCCGGCTCGTGATGGACACGCGGTTGAACGCATTCATGGTGATGGCCAGCCAGCTCACCGCCGAATACTGCTCGGCCGTCAGGTGGTCGCGCGCGTAGCCGTCCTCCAGGTCCCGGGTGTGCGTATCGGGAAGGGCCGTGATGCTTTCTGCAAGGGCCAGGGCGGCCCGCTCGGTCCCGTCGAACAGGTCCGTGTCGCGCCAGGCGGGGAGAACAGCCAGACGCTGGCTTGATTCGCCTCCCTTGAGGGCGTCAGCCACGTGCATGTCCAGGCAGTACGCGCAACCGTTGAGCTGGGACGTGCGGACGTTGAGCAGTTCTACGAGTTTGGGGTCCAGCCCGGCTTCAAGGGCGGCTTCCCGCACCTTCAGCCCCAGCCCATTGAGGGCACGCCAAGACGCAGGGTGGTATTTGTCCAAGTAGATATGTTCAGTGGTGCTCATGGCGTACTCCTCGAAGAATCGGGCCGCCGCACGGAGCCGGCGGACTTGTGAGGCGGGCTGGCGATTAGTCCGAGACTACACGCGGACGGGGTGCGCTTATCCACTTAACAACAGGCAACTACCCACAGGTTATCCACAGGTGGGGATAACCTGTGGGACGGCGCGGACGGATTTACCGGGATGTAGGCCTCAGAACGGCACTCCAACGTTGAACTACATGGCTGGAAGTTATTAACACTGTGAATAAGCCTGTTGAAAATCCCTGCCGTGCACAGCCAAGGCTCCCGGCGGCCTTGCCCCTGGCTTGGCAGCGGCAGGCGCCCTGGAGCTACCCACCCGGTACAGGCACCGGTACAGCTGTGGATTGGCCGCTGTCCGCCTCCTAATCGCGGAATAGTTGTCCACTTAACCACAGGGCCTTCCCGAGTACTTATCCACAATTGTGGACCCAGCGAACGGCCCAATCCGAAGATCCGCCAGTCCACGCGGATTTCTGGACACGTCCGACAGAACTACAACTGTGTAAGTTACCAACAGTGTGGATAACCCCTGTGGAAAACTCGGCATCGATAGCAGCAGGGTGCGGAGCCCGAACGAAACAGGATTGAGAGTCGACCACGTGGGAAGGCCGTTCGCTTGCGGGAAGCGGGTGACGGTCTGGGAGGCGACCAGGCAGCCGCAAGCGCAGTTCTCGGCGCTCAAAACGGCGCAAGCCTACCTGGACGGGCAGGTCCACAGCAGCAGCGACGGGGCTCCTATGCAGAACGCCCGCACCCAACGTGGGTGCAGGCATTCTGGGCGGGGCGGGTCGGGAGAGGGCGGTGGCGGGGTCAGGCGGTGATGACGCGGTACCAGGAGACCGCTACCAGAAGTGCCAGAACAATGGCCAGCCCGGCCAACTGGATGAGGTGCTGGCGGGGTCCGCGGGGTGCGTAGGCGATGACAGCCGCGCACAGCGCACCGGTGATCAGGCCGCCAAGGTGGGCCTGCCAGGCGATCTGCGGGACCATGAATCCGATAACGCCGTTGATGGCGATGAGCACCCAGAGTTGCCTGGTGTCTCCGCCGCGGTGGCGCTGCACCACGAGCATGGCGCCGAAGAGCCCGAAGATGGCCCCCGAAGCACCCACGACCCCCACCGGGCCGCCCTCCGGAAGAATAGGCGTCAGGAGCAGGTACCCCACGGATCCACCGAGTGCGGAGAGCAGATAGACAGCGAGGAACCGGATCCTGCCCAGCAATGGTTCGAGGGCCTGGCCAAAGATCCATAGCGTGTACATGTTCAGCAGGATGTGGAGCAGGAAGCCCTGGGAATGCAAAAAGGCCGACGTGATCATTCGCCACGGCTGGAATACGCCAAACTCGGGGGTGGCATAGACGGAGGCGTAGGCAAGCGTCCGGAACACGGCGCTTCCCGGAATCACCCACTGCAGGACGTACAGCAGCGCGCACACAGCGATGATCCCGAACGTCACCACCGGTTTCCCGGTGGCCACGGCGCCGCCGTAGACCGTCCGGACTGCCGGCGTCGTACGTTTTGTTTCGTTGACGCAGTCAACGCACTGGAATCCGACGGCGGCCGCCCGCTGGCACTCTGGGCATGCGGGACGCCCGCAGCGCTGGCAGCTCACATAGGAGGGCCGGTCCGGGTGCCTGGGACACACGGGTACCTGCGCGGACGGCTCTGCCGACGGAATCCCGTAACTCATGGTGGGGTTAGAGCTGCTCGATATCGATGCTGTTGATCTTTACGTCTTCAACCGGGCGGTCGCCCATACCGGTGCGGACAGCCTCAATGGCGTCCACCACCTTCCGGGACTCGTCGTCTGCAACTTCGCCGAAGATGCTGTGCTTGCCCTGCAGCCAGTCAGTGGGGATGGTGGTGATGAAGAACTGGGAGCCGTTGGTGCCCTTGCCCATCTGCAGGCCGGCGTTGGCCATGGCCAGCTTGTAGGGGGCGTTGAAGCTCAACTCGGGGTGGATCTCGTCGTCAAACCGGTAGCCGGGTCCGCCGGTGCCGCGGCCCAGGGGATCGCCCGCCTGGATCATGAAGTCCTTGATGATGCGGTGGAAAATGGTGCCGTCGTACAGCGGCGTGCCGGACTTGTCTTCGCCGCTCTCGGGGTGCGTCCACGGCTGTTCGCCCGTGGCCAGTCCAATGAAGTTCTTAACAGTCTTCGGCGCGTGGTTGCCGAAGAGGTTCACGACGATGTCGCCGAGGCTTGTGTGGATGGTTGCTTTTGCAGTTGCTGTGGCAGTCATACGGTCATTCTTTCACGGCGGGTCAACGCGGGACGGGGCCTGAAACGCAGTTCCGCGCTGGGTGAAATCCGCTCTGAATCCGCCTGAACGATAGCAGGGCAGCTCATCCGCAACGTAGGCTAACTGCAGAACCGTCACATTAATCGGGAGGTAGTTGTGAAGAAATCGGATCGTATTGCCCGTGAACTGGAGTTGTCGGTCAGTTCCGCAGTAGAGAACGCAAAAGACCGGATGGAAGCTGCAGTGGACTGGGCTGTACCCCGGCTGCAGCATGGCATCGACACCGCTTCCCCCAAGATCCAGGAAGGGCTCAAGTCGGCAGCCCACAACCTGGCTGGCGGAGTTGCCACCGTGACGCCCCGCCTCCAGGACGGACTGTCGCAGCTGGCACCGAGGATTCACGACGCCGTTGAGGGCGCGACGCCGAGGCTGCACGAGGCCCTGGACCGGGCCACGCCTGTTATCAACCAGGCCCGTGACCGCGTGGTAGTGGAATACCTTCCGCGGCTCTCGGACCAAATCGGCACGGCGTCAGAGGTGGTCCACCGGACGCTGGAGGGCGCGCCGGCCCGGGTGGACGCCGTAGCACAGAGGCTTGGCGACGTCGGCATCATCCACTCCCTCCAGGAGCAGGCACAGGTTGCCGGCAGCCAGTTGAAGTCGGCAGCCTCCGAGGCAAGCCGGGCAGTGACCGGCAAGCCGCTGATCCAGCCGGAGAAGCCCAAGAAGCGCGGTCTCCTGATCGTCGGTGTGATCGCAGCTGCGGTCGCAGCCGGTGTCGCGGCGTGGAAGGCTTCCAAGCCGGTGGAGGACCCGTGGAAGACCCCGGCCCCCGTTACACCGGCACCGTCCACCACAGCACCGTCCACCACAGCGGCTTCCGCCCCTGTGGCCGAGACGCCGGCGCCCATAGCCGCCGCCACGGTGAACGAATCGGCAGCCGGATCCGACGCCGCGCCGCTGGCCCCTGCCTCCGCCGAGGACAGCGACAACGCAGCTGACAAGGCCAAGCACGTGGCCGAGGATGCACACGCCGACGCCGGTGCTGTCGCCTCCGATGCGAAGACGGCCGTCAAGAACATTGCGGCCAACATCGACAACGGCGCGGACAAACCGGCCGACAAGTAACAATCTCCACGCCCACCGGGCGTGCAGTTGGAGGGGTTCCGCCTGTTGCGGGGCCCCTCCAGTCATTTAGGGCCAGGTTGTTTGGACCACTGGAACCTTTTGTGGGTCCGGCTGCGTAGGCCGCGGAAAGAAAATCGATCGGTGCTAAGTTTGAGGTGATGTCACCCGATAGATCCGCCGAGGATGCCTTGCACGACGCTCAGCTGCCGGGCGTATCAATCGTCATACCCGCATATAACGAGGAAAGCGTCATCCGGCAGTGCCTCATCGCGGCCGTTTACCAGTCCGTTCCGGCGCACGAGATTATCGTGGTGGACAACATGTCCAAGGACCGGACTGCGGACATCGTCCTGCAGATGCAGCAGGAGTACCCGGAGAGCCCCATCATCCTGCTTCGTCAGGACACGAGCCAGGGCCTCATCCCCACACGGAACTTCGGCCTCGACCACGCCACCGGTGAAATCCTGGGCCGGATCGATGCCGACTCGGTGGTGGAACCGGACTGGGTGGAGCAGGTCCAGAAAGCATTCGCGGACCAGTCCACGCAGGCTGCCACGGGACCGGTTGTCTACTACGACATGCCCATGCGGCGTTTCGGCCTCAAGGCCGATGACAAGATGCGCCAACTGATGCTCAAGCTGGCAAAGCACCAATACCACTTTCTGTTTGGCTCCAACATGGCGCTGCGGCGTTCTGCCTGGGAGATCATCCGCGGCGAGACCTGCCGGGATGAGAAGGACGAGATGCATGAGGACATTGATCTCTCCCTCCACCTGGCCGACCACGACCTGCGGGTCCAGTACTGGCCGCAGATGGTCTCTGGAATGTCCGCCCGGCGGCTCGAGGACTCACCCCGTGACTACCGCTACTACGTGACCCGCTTTGACCGCACGTATAAGGCCCACAACGTCAAGAAAATGGCCCTCAAGGCCCCTATGGTGGTCTTCTTCTCCGTCTACTTCCCTGCGAAGCTCCTGCGAGCCATTCACACGGTCAACACCAGCCAGCCAGCCCGCCGCGGCGGACAGTAGTCCCAGCGCTGGAAGCCTGCCCTTAGCGCCGGCCCAGCCGCCGCGGCTCCGGCAAGCAGTTTCAGCGCCTGCAGGGGCCGGGAAACTTTCCCCTCAGTCCGTCCCCAGCTCCGCCACCGGCCGCTCCTGCGGTGTTTTGCCCCGCCCGGCTTTTCCGGTGCGCTGACCTGTGACGACGACGGCGAGCCCCACCAGGATCAGTGCAAGGCCGCCATACGTACCGGCGGGCAGGGTCTCGTTCAGAAAGATGGCTGCAAGCAGTGCTGCGCCGGGAATCTCAAGCAGGATGATCATTGAGACGAGCAGTGGACTCATGGTTGCCAACAGGTAGTTGAAGGCGGTGTGCCCCACCAGCTGCGCACAAACGGTGATGGCTACGATCCCCAGCCAGCCGCCGGCGTCGAACCCCAGGAGCGGCTGCCTGCTGATGATCGCCAGCAGCGCCACCAGCGCCGCGCACATGCCGTAGCAGAGCGTGGTGTAGGTTCCCGTTGTCATGCTCTGCCGGGCACGGCCACCGGCCAGCGTATAAACCCCTGCGAGGAGCCCGCCAGCTACCGCCAGGAGGTCGCCGAGCAGCGCCTCGGGCGATGCGCCCATGTCAAAGCCCGTAATGGCCACGACGCCGCCGAAAGCGATGCCGAGTCCCACGAGGACCTGCCACCGGTGCTTCACGCCGCGGAACATCTGTATGACGGCGATCCAGGCGGACTGGAGGCAGACCAAGGCGGTTGCCGCAGCAACCGATGTCAGCTGCAGGGAGGTAATGAAGCAGGCGAAATGCAACGCGAGGGCCGAAGCCGCCACGAGCGACCAGCGGAACTCCCGGCCCGTGATGTGGCCGAACTGCCGCGGTTCCCTGATCAGGGTGGGTGTGGCCATGACCGCAGCACCTATCGCGTTGCGCCAGAAGGCGATAGCGAGGGCACTGACCGTGGTTGCACCGAGTGTCGCAGCGATGAGGGGCCCGGAGGAGGCCACCCCCAGTACGCCCAGGGCTGCGAGGAAGAAGTTCACGACTCCACAGTAGTGTGCCCTCGCGGCCCTCCGATTCGGCCAATACGGGCCGCTCGCCGCCCTGTGGCCAGGTCCGAAGGGCCAGAGCGCTGTGGCAAGGTCCGCCGCGCGGGGCTACGGCAACCCGCAAACAAAAAAGTCCCGGCCATCTCTGGCCGGGACTTTCCTTATGGTGGAGGCACGGGGACTCGAACCCCGAACCCCCTGCTTGCAAAGCAGGTGCGCTACCAATTGCGCCATGCCCCCATAAGAAGCAACCCATCAATCATACCCTAGTTCCGGAGGCCGTCTGACCAGACTCCATACCGGGGATCCGGACTATTCAACCGTATCGGTTGACTTACTCCAGACCGTTTTCCGGGCCTCGGATTCCTGCACTTTCCTGTAGAGCAGGACGCCTGCGATCGCAGCTGCAATTGCCAGCAACTTCTTCACACGCACCCCGTTCCGGTCAGTCTTACCTGATCCTTTACTTGAACCTGTGCAGGTTCCGTGGGCGTACCAGGACTTGAACCTGGGACCTCTTCGTTATCAGCGAAGCGCTCTAACCGCCTGAGCTATACGCCCCGATGCCTCATCGGGCCGAGACATGACTTTACAGCACATCCCGGCCCGATCTCAAATCGAGGCATTCCGCGGTGCTAATTCCGCGGAATCACGGGTTTTTTAGTCGTCCGTCAGCGTGACGCCGATGCCGCCCACGAGGGTGGCGGAGATGTTGTACAGCACGGCGGACAGCATGGACAGGGCCGTCAGCAGCACAACGTTGACTACGGCGATGATGACGGCAAAGGATGCCACCTGGCCGAGCGACGCAACCTTCTTCAGTTCAAAACCGCCACCCTCTGAGCCCGCGAGGGTGCCAAGGAGGCTATCCACCTGGTCGAAGATGCCTGTCAGGTCCAGGACGGTCCACAGCACAATGGCCGCAACCACGGTGACGATGCCGAGTGCCACGGAGAGCAGGAACGCCATCTTCAGGACGGACCAGGGGTCCACCTTGCTTACCAGCAGGCGCGCACGGCGGACCTTGGCCTTCGGGGCCGGCTTCACCAGTCCCGGGGCACTCTGGCCCGGCCGCTGGCCGGGTGCCGCCGGCCTCTGGCCTGGGGCCTGGGGCCGCTGCCCCTGGACGGGGCGCTGTCCCGGCGCCGCCGGGCGCTGGCCCTGGGAGGGCAGTCCCGGGGCTGACTGTCCAGGCAGTGACTGTCCAGGTGCGGCGGGGCGTTGCCCCGGAATGCCCGACGCCGTGCCCGGACTCTGCTGCGGACGCACCGGGGCATTCACTCGTGGAGCGGTTGCCGGCTGCCGCATCCCGCCGGGACCATTACTGCTCGGCTTGGGAAATGAGTCGGAATTACTCACTCGTTACCTCCGGTGTTGTCTTCGTTCAGCTCGGTGTCGCTGTCGGCATCCTCGGATGCCGCGGGCATCGCCGGCTCTGCCTCTGCTGTTTCTGCCTCTGCGGACCCGTCTACGGATCCCGTATCTTCAGCCAACGTTACGTCATCCTCCGGAGATTCCTCTCCCTCAAGGCCACGTTCGCTGTTCCGCGCCACCTCAATGATGCGGTCGTTCTTGTCAGGTTTTGCGAAGATGACGCCCATGGTGTCCCTGCCCTTGGCGGGAACCCCTGCCACGGACGAGCGGACCACCTTGCCGCCCTCCATGACCACCAGGACTTCATCCTCTTCCTGGACGATCAGGGCGCCAACCAGGTCACCGCGTTCCTCGGCGAGCTTAGCCACCTTGATGCCCAGCCCGCCGCGGCCCTGGAGACGGTACTCCTCGACGGCGGTCCGCTTGGCGTAGCCGCCTTCGGTGACGATGAACACGAATGATCCGTCGGTGACCACGTTCGCGGCGAGGAGCTCATCATCCTCGCGGAACTTCATGCCCGTCACGCCTGAGGTGGCCCGACCCATGGGGCGGAGTGCATCATCAGTCGCGGTGAATCGGATGGACTGGCCCTTCCGGGATACCAGCATGAGATCGTCTGTCTCGGATACCAGCTGGGCGGAAACAAGCTCATCCTCGTCGCGAAGGTTGATCGCGATGACGCCGGCGGAGCGGTTGGTGTCGTAATCCTCCAGCCGCGTCTTCTTGACCAGCCCGCGCTTCGTGGCCAGCACAAGGTACGGCGAGTGCTGATAGTCCCTGAGGTCCAGCACCTGGGCGATGTGTTCGTCCGGCTGGAAGGCCAGCAGGTTGGCCACGTGCTGTCCCTTGGCGTCCCGGCCGGCCTCAGCCAGTTCATAGGCCTTGGCCCGGTAGACGCGTCCGAGGTTGGTAAAGAAGAGGAGCCAGTGGTGTGTGGTGGTAACGAAGAAGTGTTCCACGACGTCGTCGCCGCGCAGCTGGGCGCCCTTGATACCCTTGCCGCCGCGCTGCTGGGAGCGGTAGTTGTCACTCCTTGTCCGCTTGACGTACCCGCCGCGGGTAATGGTAACCACCATTTCCTCTTCGGGGATCAGGTCCTCCATGGACATGTCGCCGTCGTAGCCCATGAGGATCTTGGTTCGCCGGTCATCTCCGTGCTTGGCAACGATTTCCGCCAGCTCGGTGCTGATGATCTCACGCTGGCGCTCCTCCGAGGCAAGGATCGCGTTGAACTCTGCGATCATCGCTTCGAGTTCGGCGTGGCGGTCCTGGATCTTCTGGCGTTCCAGGGCTGCCAGGCGGCGCAGCTGCATGTCCAGGATGGCCCTGGCCTGAAGCTCGTCGATATCCAGCAGTTCCATCAGGCCATCGCGTGCGGCTTCGGTGGTGTTGGACGCACGGATGAGGGCGATGACCTCATCCAGCATGTCCAGGGCCTTCAGGAGCGCGCGCAGGATGTGCGCTTCCTCCTCGGCCTTGCGCAGGCGGTAACGGGTACGCCGCGCGATGACGTCCATCTGGTGCGTCACCCAGTGGCGGATGAAGGCGTCGAGGCTGAGTGTGCGCGGCACACCGTCCACGATCGCCAGCATGTTGGCGCCGAAGTTTTCCTGCAGCTGGGTGTGCTTGTAAAGGTTGTTCAGCACCACCTTTGCCACGGCGTCCCGCTTAAGGACAATCACCAGGCGCTGGCCGGTGCGTCCCGAAGTTTCATCACGGAGATCGGCGATGCCCTGGACCTTGCCGTCCTTGACGAGCTCGGCAATCTTGATGGCGAGGTTGTCCGGGTTGGCCTGATAGGGCAGTTCGGTGACTACCAGGCACGTGCGGCCCTGGAGTTCCTCAACGTTGACCACGGCGCGCATGGTGATGGAGCCGCGGCCGGTGCGGTACGCGTCCTCAATCCCCTTGTGGCCCAGGATGGTGGCGCCAGTGGGGAAATCCGGTCCCTTGATGCGGAGCAGCAGCTCTTCGAGGAGCTGCTCGCGGCTGGCGGTGGGGTTGGACAGGTACCACTGGACACCGTCGGCAACCTCGCGGAGGTTATGCGGCGGAATGTTGGTGGCCATGCCGACGGCGATGCCCGAGGAGCCGTTGACCAGCAGGTTCGGAAACCTGGCCGGCAGGATGGTGGGTTCCTGGTTCTTGCCGTCGTAGTTGTCCTGGAAGTCGACGGTTTCCTCGTCGATGTCCCGCACCATCTCCATGGCGAGGGGAGCCATCTTGGTTTCGGTGTACCGCGGTGCTGCTGCGCCGTCGTTGCCCGGGGAGCCGAAGTTTCCCTGCCCGAGTGCCAGCGGGTAGCGCATGGTCCAGTCCTGGATCAGGCGCACCAGCGCATCGTAAATGGCGGTGTCACCGTGGGGGTGGTACTGACCCATGACCTCGCCCACGACGCGCGCGCACTTGTTGAACGAGCGGTCCGGGCGGTAGCCGCCATCGAACATTGCGTACAGCACGCGGCGGTGCACGGGCTTCAGACCATCCCGGACGTCGGGCAGCGCGCGGCCCACAATAACGGCCATGGCGTAGTCGAGGTAGGACCGCTGCATCTCCGTCTGGAGGTCGACCTGCTCCACGCGGTCAATCAGCAGATCGCCCTCCAACACCGGCTCGGGGAGATCTCCGGAGTCCGCGGGAACCTCAGGGGTTTCGTCACTCATAGTGTGTATTTTCCGTTTCAGGTATATGTCGGCTCGGGAATATCAGTGCGGTAAACCGCTTAGATATCGAGGAACCTGACGTCCTTGGCGTTCTGCTGGATGAAGTTGCGGCGTGATTCGACGTCCTCGCCCATCAGCACGTTGAAGATCTGATCCGCGGCGGCGGCGTCTTCCATGGTGACCTGGAGCAGTGTCCGGTGGTCCGGGTCCATGGTGGTGTCCCACAGTTCCGTGTAGTCCATCTCGCCGAGTCCCTTGTAGCGCTGGATGCCGTTGTCCTTGGGGATGCGTCGGCCCGCTGCCTGTCCGGACACCAGCCTGGAGTCGCGCTCACGGTCGCTGTACACGTAATCGTGCGGGGCGTTGGACCACTTGATCCTGTACAGGGGAGGCTGTGCCAGGTATACGTAGCCGTTTTCGATCAGCGGGCGCATGTAGCGGAACAGGAGCGTCATGAGCAGCGTGGTGATGTGCTGGCCGTCAACGTCGGCATCGGCCATGAGGACGATCTTGTGGTACCTCAGCTTGCTGAGGTCGAAGTCCTCGCCAATTCCCGTGCCGAAGGCGGTGATCATGGACTGGACCTCGTTGTTGCCGAGGGCCTTGTCCAGCCGGGCCCGTTCCACGTTCAGGATCTTGCCGCGCAGCGGCAGGATGGCCTGCGTTTCCGGGTTGCGCCCGCGCTTGGCCGAACCGCCGGCGGAGTCGCCCTCCACGATGTAGACCTCGCACTTCGAAGGATCCTTGGAGGAGCAGTCGGAGAGCTTGCCGGGCATGCCGAAGGATTCCAGCGGGCTCTTGCGGCGGGCGTTGTCACGTGCCTTGCGGGCGGCCATGCGAGCCTGGGCAGCCGAAATGGCCTTGCGGATCACGTCCCTTGCCGGTCCGGGGTTGCGTTCGAGCCAGTCTCCGAGCTGGTCAGTGACCACGCGCTGGACGAATCCCTTGACCTCCGAGTTGCCCAGTTTGGTTTTGGTCTGGCCTTCGAACTGCGGCTCGGCGAGCTTCACCGAGATGACGGCTGTGAGGCCCTCACGGATGTCGTCGCCGGTAAGGTTCTCTTCCTTTTCCTTGATGATGCTCTTCTCCCGCGCGTAGCGGTTGATGAGTGAGGTCATCGCGGCCCGGAACCCCTCTTCGTGGGTTCCGCCTTCATGGGTGTTGATGGTGTTGGCGTAGGTGTGGACGCTCTCTGAATACGCGCTGGTCCACTGCATGGCCATTTCCACCGCAATCTTGCGTTCGGTGTCCTCGGTTTCGAAGGCGATGACGTCCTCGTGGACCACATCGACTTTTTTGCCGGAATTCAGGTGCTTGACGTAGTCCAGCAGCCCGTCGTTGTACTGGTAGACCACGGTGCGGTGGTCCGCGTTGACTTCGCCTTCGGTGGCGACGCTGTCAAGGTCCAGATCATCGTTCTCGCCGGAAGCGGTGGTGACGCGCTCGTCGGTGAGGGTGATGCGCAGGCCCTTGTTGAGGAAGGCCATCTGCTGGAAGCGGGCGCGCAGCGTCTCGAAGTCGAATTCAACCGACTCGAAAATGCCGGTATCGGGGTAGAACGTCTGGGTGGTGCCGGTGGTGTCGGTTTCCTCGCCCTTGTCCAGCCCGCCCTGGGGCTTGCCGCCGTCGGCGAAGGACATCCGCCAGACGTGGCCCTGCCTGCGCACCTCGGTGTTTACCCTGCTGGAGAGTGCGTTGACCACCGAAATGCCCACACCGTGGAGGCCTCCGGAGACGGCGTATCCGCCGCCGCCAAACTTTCCGCCGGCGTGCAGGATAGTCATGACCACCTCAACGGTGGGCTTGCCCTCGCTCGGGTGAATGTCGACGGGGATGCCGCGGCCGTCGTCCACCACTTTGACGCCGCCGTCGGCCTGCAGGACGATTTCAATATGTGTGCAGTATCCGGCCAGGGCCTCGTCAACGGAGTTGTCCACCACTTCGTACACGAGGTGGTGCAGGCCGCGGAGGCCGGTGGATCCGATGTACATGCCGGGCCGTTTACGCACAGCCTCAAGACCCTCAAGGACGGTGATGTCACTGGCGCCGTATTCCCGTTTGGTCACCGCTTCAGCCGGCGTGTCAGGCGTCGGGGCATCCTCCATTGCGGGTTCCACTGCCTGGATATCTGCATTGTCGTTAGCCACAGGCGCTTTCGACTCCTCTGTAATTGATAGTGGCTGGCCGATGCCGTCTCCCAAGGGAAAGGCGCCCGCCAACAGGCGCGTCACTGATAACGCCGTCTACTTGGTTGGCTTGCGGAACCGTCTTCCGGCCGCTGGAAAAGCGTCGGAAAACGGACTCAGTCAACGTTTCACCGGCGCCCAGTTATCTACAGAGATTCTATCGTGAAAGAGGACCGATCCCCGCATTCCAGGGCGGCGAACGGCGAGCAATGTGCCTCTCGCAGGCCATTGGCCCCGCCTGCAAGGCCCCAGCGGTACCGTCTTCGGGTTCCTATACGGCTCACGGCGGTTTGAACGCCCTACACGCCGTTTGCGCATTTTTCAATAGATCGGACAGCGGGGTGGCCGCTGCCACTTGCGGACGGGCTCTATCCGTAGGTGTCCCGTGGTCCGCGGCCATTGACGGTGCGGCCGCCCTTGCGCCAGCTTGGCGCAGCCGGACCCAGCACCTGGATGCTGGTGACGACGCCGTCGCCAAGTTCAGCGCGGAACTTCTCCAGCAGGCTGATGCTCAGCAGCCGAAGCTGCGTGGCCCAGGCCGTGGAGTCGCACCTCACGTGCAGCGTGGTGTCCGTAAAGCTTTCGGGTGTGCAGTGTGCAGCGATCTCTGGCCCCACCAGCGTGCCCCACTCGGCCATGACCGATCCGACCGCCACGGGTGAGGTCCAGCCACGTTCGGCAACAAGGCGACCCACCACCTTTCCCAGTCCCAAGGGATCGCGTCCGGTGGCATGGAACTGGCTGAATCCGCGAGTGTTCCGCGCCGCGGTGCGCTGTTTTTGGGCGCTGCTTCCGGCGCGGGGCGCCGCCCGGCGCACCTCGCCGCGGGCAGCCGCAGCGTCGCGCATCCTGTTCAACGCGGCCTGGGGGGCATCGATCTCATCAGGGTCGCGGCCTGGCTGGAGGCCGCCGTCCTTATCCCTGTTCATCGATTCCTCCCGGGATAACCTTCACCCGCCGCCCGGTCAGTTCCTCAGGAATGTCGGCGTCAACAGCGGCGGTTACGAGGACCTGTTCGGCGCCGGCTACTATTGCGGCCAGTTTACGCCGTCGCTGCACATCAAGCTCGGCAAAAACGTCGTCCAGGATCAGGATGGGTGCCGAACCGCCGGTGCGTGCGTCATCGAGCATGACGTAGTAGGAGGCAAGACGCAGGGAGAGGCACATGGACCAGGTTTCACCGTGGGAGGCATAGCCCTTTGCCGGTGCCTGTCCGAGGACAAGTTCAAGCTCATCGCGGTGGGGACCGACAAGCGAGATGCCACGCTCGAGTTCCTTGCGGCGGGACGCTGCGAAGGCCCTCACGTAGCGCTCGGTGAGCTCGTCAACGGAAAGCAGCAGGAGATCCTCCATCTGGTCTCCACCCGCGGAAGGTTCCACGTTCGCTTCGGTGGGTGCGCCGTCGTCGTCAATCATGTCTTGGAGTGTGGACCGGTAAACCGCATCGGCGGCCTTGGACCCGTCGGTCAACTGGGCGTAGGCGCTGTTGAGGTGCGGGCGAAGCCGCTCTACGAGCTCCAGCCTGGCATGCAGCAGCTCCGCGCCTGCGCGCGCCATGTGCTGGTCCCAAACATCCAGGGTTGCCTCATGGCCAGCCGTGAATTTCCCGGCACGGGCCGACTTCAGGAGGGCGTTACGCTGTTTGAGGACGCGGTCGTAGTCACTCCGCGTGGCGGCGTGCCGCGGAACAAGGCTCACGAGCAGCTCGTCAAGGAAACGCCGCCGGCTGGACGGATCTCCTTTGACGAGGGCCAGATCCTCAGGGGCAAAAAGGACGGTGTGGCAGATGCCCAGAAGATCCCGCGCCCGGACAGGGTTGCTGCGGTTGATGCGTCCGCGGTTGGCCCGGCCGCCGTTGATCTCAAGTTCCAGCACGGTGGACTGTTCGCCGCGCACCAGTTTGGCCCGGATCAGTGCGCGTTCGGTGCCGAAACGCAGGAGCGGCCCATCGGCGCTCACCCTGTGCGAACTCAGCGTTGCAAGGTAGCCGATGGCTTCCATCAGATTGGTCTTGCCGATCCCGTTGGAACCGACCAGGACGGTGACGCCGGGTTCCAGCCGGAGATCCACTTGCGCATAACTGCGGAAGTCGGTCAGTGACAGGTGTTCTAGGTACACGCGCTCTTCAGGATTCTCGGGACACTGGTTCCGGGACTCA
Source organism: Arthrobacter sp. 10L430 (assembly GCF_056395245.1). Taxonomy (NCBI): domain Bacteria; kingdom Bacillati; phylum Actinomycetota; class Actinomycetes; order Micrococcales; family Micrococcaceae; genus Arthrobacter; species Arthrobacter sp. 10L430. Next base: position 42,949 of record NZ_JBFTJD010000013.1, read on the forward strand.
CGGCCCCGGTGCGGGTGCTACTTTGCCGGACGGGTGGCATGCCCGCCGAACTGGTGGCGCAGTGCGGACACCATCTTCATGGCCGGCGAGTTGTCCTCGCGGGAGGAGAACCGGGCAAAGAGCGCGGCGGTGATGGCCGGGGCTGGAACCGCGTTGGCGATGGCCTCTTCCACGGTCCAGCGGCCCTCGCCGGAGTCCTCGACGTAGTCGTCGATCGAGGCCAGGCCCGGATCCTCATCCAGCGCCTTCACCATGAGGTCCAGCAGCCAGGACCGGACAACTGTTCCCTTTTGCCAGGCGCGGAAGGTACCGGGAAGATCGGTGACGATCTCCTTGGCAGCGAGCAATTCATAGCCTTCGGCATAGGCTTGCATGAGGCCGTACTCGATGCCGTTGTGGACCATCTTGGCGTAGTGGCCTGCCCCGACGCCGCCCACATGGACGAAGCTGTCTGCCCGCTCACCTTCAGGACGAAGGGCGTCAAAGACCGGCAACGCGCGTTCGATGTCCGCGGCGTCACCGCCGGCCATGAGGCCATAGCCGTTCTGCAGGCCCCAGACTCCGCCGGAGACACCGCAGTCCGCGAAGCGGATGCCCTTGTCGGCCAGGGCGGCGCCGTGCTTCTGGTCTTCTGTGAATCGTGAGTTGCCGCCGTCGATCACGAGATCGCCTGGCTGAAGTTTGTTGCCGAGTTCGCTGATGACGGCGTCCGTGATGTCACCGGACGGGACCATCACCCAGATCAGGCGGGGCGAGGGAACGGCGGCGATGAGGTCATCCACGGAGGACACGTCGGTCACTTCCGGATTGCGGTCAAAGCCCGTGACCTCCACGCCTCCCTTGCGCAGCCGTTCGCGCATGTTGAAACCCATTTTGCCAAGGCCGATCAGTCCGATGTGCACGGTGGGAACTCTTTTCTGCGCTGGGGTGGTGGTGGGTCTGTCCAACTGGGTCGCAGCCGATGTCGTTTTAAACACTCAAAACGGCGTTGAGTGCGACCAGGTTGGCAAAGTGGCTAGTTGGGAAGGCGGACCGGCATTACGAGGTAGCGGTAGTCATCCTGGTCTTCACCATCCGCATCCATCTGGGCCGTGATCATGGCCGGCTTCGGGGCGGTGGTGAAGGAGAAGCGGACGTACTTTGTTTCGATCACGCTCAGGCCTTCCACGAGGTAGTGCGGATTGAACGCCACGGTGATGTCCTCGCCGGACAGCTGCGCTTCAAGTTCTTCGGAGGCCTGCGCGTCCTCGCCGGTTCCGGCGTCGAGGTGAAGCTGGCCTTGGGTGAAGGCGAGGCGCACGGGGGTGTTGCGTTCGGCAACGAGCGACACACGGCGGACGGCTTCTACGAGTTCCTGGGTCTGCACCGTCGCGTGGATCGGTGTGGAATCCGGGAACAGGGAGCGGATCTTGGGGTAATCGCCGTCGACAAGAAGCGAAGTCGTGGTGCGTCCGCCGCTCTCGAAACCGATGAGCCGGCTGTCGTCATCCGCAATGGCCAGGTTGATGTCGCCGCTGCCGCCGAGTGTCTTGGCGACTTCGTTGAGGGTCTTCGCCTTGACCAGGGCGCTGGTGGACATGCCTGGGGTGACCGGTTTCCACGGGACTTCCCGCATGGCCAGTCGGTAGCGGTCGGTAGCAAGGAGGGTGATGAGGTCATCCTCGATCTCCATCCTCACGCCAGTAAGGATGGGGAGGGTGTCATCCTTACTCGCAGCGATGATCACCTGGGACACCGCTTGTGCGAAGGAGTCGCCCGCGACCGTTCCGCTGATGGTGGGAAGTGCCGGCAACGGCGGGTATTCGGCTTCCGGCATGGTGGCGAGGTGGAAACTGCTGCGGCGGCAGGTGAGCGTCACCTTGTTGCCTTCGGTTTCGATTTCCACCGGGGCGGACGGAAGGCTCCGGCAAATGTCCGCGAGCAACCGCCCAGAGACCAGGATGGTGCCCTCATCCCTGATGTCGGCAGGGATTTCAAGTCTCGCTGACGTTTCGTAATCGAAGCTCGAGAGGCTGACCGTTCCGGCCTCGGCCTTGAGCAGCAGGCCCGAGAGGACCGGTACTGGCGGCCGCGGAGACAACGACCGGGCTGTCCAGGTGACGGCTTCTGCCAGGACGTCCCGTTCGACTCTGAACTTCACGGAAGGGTGCCGCCTTTCATTGCTGTTGCCATTTTCTGAACGGGAACTCCCGCAGGGAGTTCACAAAACCTTTGCGTCCGGACACCGGAACCTGCATGGTCCGCGCTTGCTGAACCACAGACAGACCCGGGGATGGGAGCGCTGCTGACAGCTTAGCCGGAACATTGAGGATTTCCCCATCCCCGGCAAGGACGCTGGCCCTTTGGGGCCATGGCCGCGGAGTCGTGTGAGTGGGGAAACGAGATTGTTGTTTGAGGGATTTCAATTTTTTGGGATTAGTAGTGTTAATAACTGCTGTGGAAACTGTGGATAACTCTATTTCACGGCAGGAATCCGGGGTTAAGCCCTGTTCATGGACTGTGGGCGGGGCAGGTTTTAAACAGGCTGTGGATGGGGATAACATTTTTGGCCGTTTCGGCGATCCACAGACACCTTAAGGGTTTTAAGCCCATTAACCGCGGTTGTCCCCTTAACTGTCCACAGGGTTATCCACATGCACCTGTTAATAAGGTAAGGAAGTGCGGCCTACGAGTCCCGCTGCTGCTGCTTGATCCGGTTGGTCAGCTCAGTCACCTGGTTGTAGATCACACGTCGCTCGGCCATGAGCTCACGAATCTTGCGGTCCGCGTGGATCACCGTGGTGTGGTCGCGGCCGCCGAGCTCCTGGCCGATCTTCGGCAGCGACATGTCCGTCAGTTCCCGGCAGAGGTACATAGCGATCTGCCGAGCCGTGACCAAGGTCCGGGTCCGTGACTTGCTGCAGAGCTCTTCCATGCTGAGCTTGAAGTAATCCGCGGTCTGCGTGAGGATCTGGCTGGATGTGATTTCCTGCGCACCGTCGTCGGTGATGAGATCCTTGAGAACCATCTCGGCCAGCGCCACGTCCACGGGCTGGCGGTTCAGGCTGGCGAAGGCCGTGACGCGGATGAGGGCGCCTTCGAGTTCGCGGATGTTGCTGGAAATCTTGGAAGCGATGTACTCCAGCGCGTCGTCCGGAGCGGAAAGGCCTTCGCTGAGGGCCTTCTTCCGGAGGATGGCGATGCGGGTTTCCAGTTCCGGCGGCTGGATGTCGGTCAGCAGGCCCCACTCGAAGCGGGACTTCATGCGGTCTTCGAATCCTGCCAGCAGCTTGGGCGGCTGGTCCGAGGTGATGACAACCTGCTTGTTGTTGTTGTGCAGGGAGTTGAACGTGTGGAAGAACTCCTCCAGCGTCCGGTCCTTGCCGGCCAGGAACTGGATGTCATCGATGAGGAGGACATCCACATTCCGGTAGGTGGTCTTGAAGCTGGCGCCTTCATCGTCACGGATGGAGTTGATGAAGTCGTTGGTGAATTCCTCAGAGTTCACGTAGCGCACGCGGATGCCGCTGTAGAGGCGGCGGGCGTAGTGGCCGATCGCGTGCAGCAGGTGGGTCTTGCCGAGTCCGGAGTCGCCGTAGATGAACAGCGGGTTGTAGGCCTTCGCCGGCGCTTCGGCCACGGCCACGGCTGCTGCATGGGCGAACCGGTTGGACGAGCCGATCACGAACGTGTCAAAAACATACTTTGGATTCAGCCGGCCGAATTCGTGGGAGGTGCTCGGCAGCATTGGCTGCGGCTTCAGTTCAACTGACTGGTCACTTGCGAGGGAAAGTTCGACGGCGGGTTCCGGCTCCTTGTGGAGGGGCACCAGATCTGTGTCCACGTCGATCGCGCACCGGATGTCGTCAGAGAAGACGTTGTGAAGCGCGTCGTCGAGTGCGTCCTTGACCTGGGTCTGGAGAACTTCCCGAGTGAGTTCGTTGGGCACTGCCACCAGGAGCGTGGAACCGATGAGGCCCTGCGCCTGGGCGAGGATAACGAAGCCGCGCTGTCTTGGGGATACCCGGTCGTCCTGCTCAAGAAGAGTCACCACGCGCCGCCAGGAACTTCCGACAGTATTGGCGTGGTTGGCTTCGTCTACTGTCATCAATCCGGTTCCTCAAAGCTTGCTTACCTGCATTACATGCAGCCACAAGCCCGGATCCGGGGTACCGGCCCGGCTTAATCCACAGGTTTATGCACAGTCCGTGGATAATTGGCTACTGAGCCACTCTAGGGGATGAAAAGGCTAGAAGATAGCTGGGAAGTAGCTTGTGGATAATTACACCGGTGTGGTTCGAAAACAGGCCCTGTGAGCCACTTCATCCACAGGTTGGGACAAGGAGTTAGCCACAGCTGGGGAAAGGTGGCGGCAACCCATCCGGTTTGACTCAAGGACGCGGTCTGGCCTAACGTTGTGGAGTCCTTTGTGCCTGCTTTCTGACCCCATTTTGGATCTTTCGAACGCCCAGCGTTGCGGAAAACCGGGGGAAGCAGACATATACAAAACTTAGCGTCGGCCAGTTCTTCCCCTTTGATCGGGTGGGCGCACCTTTGATCCACTGGAGTAACTAACGTGAGCAAGCGGACTTTTCAGCCGAATAACCGCCGTCGAGCCAAGAAGCACGGCTTCCGCCTTCGTATGCGTACCCGTGCCGGCCGCGCCATCCTGGCTGCCCGCCGCGGCAAGGGCCGCGTCGAACTGTCGGCCTAAATACTGACTCGTCGGTTAACTTTCCTTTGCGAGTTTAACGGTGCTGGCCACCAGGAACCGTCTGAGGACCTCAACCGATTTTTCAACAACTGTACGTTCCGGCGTCCGCAATGGACGCCGGAACGTAGTGTTATATACGGCAACTATCGGAGCCGATGAACCCAGCAGGATCGGGTTCATCGTTTCCAAGGCTGTCGGGAACGCTGTTGCCAGGAACCTCGTTAAGAGGAGACTTAGGGAAGCCGGTGCTGTCTCGCTACGCGAGTACGGTACCGGGTTCGCTATTGTGGTACGGGCGTTGCCCTCATCGGCGACCGCCAGCTGGCAGGACCTGCTGGCGGATTACAACGCTGCCTTGGAAACCACCACGAAGCGGTTGGAAAGCCGCCATCAACGGTCGGTTGGAACTGGTTCGAACGGAACAACACGGGAAGGGACACAGCGTGCTTGACCTGACTGCCGCCGTCGTCCGTTCGCCAAAGTCCGCATCAGCGGCTGCCGGCAGATTCGTCTGGAACCTGCCGCGCAACATCCTCATTCTTCTGCTGATGGCCTACCGCAAGGTGATTTCGCCCTTGTACGGACAGGTCTGCCGCTTCTTTCCTTCGTGCTCGGCCTACGCGCTTGAAGCCATCACCGTCCACGGCGCGGTAAAGGGAAGCTGGCTCGCTGCCAGGCGCCTCGCGCGCTGCCATCCATGGAATGCCGGCGGTGTGGACCACGTCCCCGCCGGCCACCGGGAATGGCCGGAAAACCAGACCCCCACAATTGTTGTGCTGAACAATCCGGACAAGTACCTGGCTGCTCAGACTGATGGAGAAGGCCGCCTTGCGGCCTAACGAATAGGGATATCGCATGGACATCTTTGGAACAATCATGGCTCCGTTCAAGTGGCTGGTTTCAGTCATTATGGTCGGCTTCCATGACGGACTGAGCTTCATCGGCCTGCCAGCCGCGAACGGCTGGACGTGGACGTTGTCCATCATCGGGCTGGTGCTGGTGATCCGTGCCGCCCTGATCCCCGTGTTTGTCAAGCAGATCAAGGCTCAGCGAGGCATGCAGCTGCTGCAGCCCGACCTGAAGAAGATGCAGGACAAGTACAAGGGCAAGACGGATCAGCTCTCCCGCCAGGCAATGGCACAGGAGCAGATGGCCCTGTACAAGAAGCACGGCACCAACCCGTTCTCTGCCTGCCTCCCGATGCTGATCCAGATGCCGTTCTTCTTCGCGCTGTTCCAGGTGCTTTCCGGCATCAGCTCGGCCAAGGCGGGCGGCCAGGGCATCGGTGCCATGAGCATCGAGCAGGTCAAGCAATTCGACGAGTCAAGCATCTTCGGTGCACCGCTCTCCGCGTCGCTGCTGCACGGCAGCACTGCCGGCGGCGAGGTTGCCGTTTGGATCCTGTCGATCGTGATGATCCTTGCCATGACGGCCTCGCAGTTCATCACGCAGAAGCAGATCATGGCCAAGAACATGTCCGAAGAGGCCATGGCGAGTCCCTTCATGCGCCAGCAGAAGATGATGCTCTACATCCTGCCTCTCGTCTTTGGCGTCGGCGGCATCAACTTCCCCATCGGTGTCCTCATCTACTGGACCACCACCAACCTGTGGACCATGGGCCAGCAGTTCTTCGTTATCCGCCGCATGCCCACGCCGGGATCCCCCGCCGCCAAGGCCCTCGCCGAGCGCCGTGCCGCCAAGGGCCTTCCGGCCCTCCCCATTCTGGGAGGCAAAAAGGTCGATGCAGCGGCAGAGGCCGCCGCTGCAGCTGCGGTCGCGGAGGCCAGGAGCCAGCGCGTCCAGCCACAACGTAAGAACAGGAAGAAGAAGTAATGTCTGTTGAAAGCTCCGAGCACGCACTTTCCGCTGAAGTCAGCGAAGACCAGGACAACGACGCCGAGGCCGTGACCGCCGAGGACACGAATGCCGGGGCTGCGGCCGCCGACAAGGGCACGTCCGCGAGCCGTCTGGAAGAAGAAGGCGACGTCGCAGCTGACTACCTCGAAGAACTTCTCGACATCGCCGACATCGATGGCGACATCGACATTGAGGTCCGCAACGGACGTACCTACATCTCCATCGTCGCCGAGGAAGAATCCGCCGGTCTGGAGAGCCTCGTGGGCCGCGACGGTGAAGTCCTCGAGGCCCTGCAGGAACTGACGCGTCTGTCCGTTCTGTCCGCGACGGAAAACCGGTCCCGCCTTGTGCTCGACATCAACGGCTACCGCAAGGAACGTGCCGGACACCTGCAGAAGATCGCCGAAGACGCCGTGGCCACCGTCAAGGAAACCGGCGACGCCGTTGCCTTGGAGCCGATGAGCGCCTATGAGCGCAAGATCGTTCATGACGCCGTAGCCGATCTGGGGTTTGTAAGCGAGTCCGAGGGCGAAGGCGCCGGACGCCACATCGTTGTCTCCGCCGACTGAACCGCCGGCTGACAGACTGATGGTTGAAATTACGGAAGCTGAGCACCGGGCGGCGGAGAGGATCTTCGGCGACCGCCTGGGCCTGGCCGAACGGTACGTCGAACACCTGGCGACGTCGGGAACTGAACGAGGACTGATCGGGCCGCGGGAGATTCCGCGCCTGTGGGGACGGCACGTACTGAACTGCGCTGTCATCGAAAGTGAGATTGCCCAGGGAAGCCACGTGGCGGACGTTGGCAGCGGCGCCGGGCTGCCCGGCCTCTGCCTGGCCATTGCCCGTCCGGATCTGGAACTAACGCTCATTGAGCCCCTGGAACGCCGGGTCATCTGGCTCCAGGAAGTGGTTGATGACCTCGGTTTGGACAATGTCACCATCATGCGCACCCGCGCTGAACTTGCCGTTGGCATGGTCAAAGCCGACGTTGTCACGGCGCGCGCGGTGTCAGCCCTGAGCAACCTGGCCGGACTTACCATTCCACTCCTTGACGGAGAAGGCGAAGTTGTTGCCATCAAGGGACGCAGCGCCGCTGAGGAACTTGAGAAGGCCGCTAAGGTGATCCGCAGGCTTGGCGGCGTACAGACGTCGGTCGTCACAGTCGGGCAGGACCTGCTTGACGAGCCCACCACCGTGGTGCGCATCGTAGTGAAGAAGTCCCGAAAGATCGCCTAGTCCAGGCCCGGTGCCGCAGGTCTTGATGATGGACCGGTTAGGCTAGAGAGCGGCAGCGAAAGCCGAACGAGAGTGAGTGTGTCCCAGTGACCAGTAGCGAAACCTCCACACAGCGGATCCCCCCGTTTGTGTCTTTGGGGTCGGCACGGGCCGTTGCTGCGCCCATCGCTACGGCTTCAAATCACCTGAATCCGTTTGCAGGCAAGGCAAGTGTCGCCAAGGTTTCACGTGAAACACCGGGTGCATCCAATGTTCTGGACACCATGGATGACTCCAGCCCCATAGCCCGCGAGCTGGCACACGAGAACAAGCGCCGCGAAAGGCTGCTGGGCCGCAACCTTCCCAAGCCGGAGAAGACCCGCGTCTTCACAGTGTCAAACCAAAAAGGTGGTGTTGGTAAGACCACCACCACCGTCAACATCGCTGCTGCCTTGGCTGCGGCCGGACTGAACGTCCTGGTTATTGATATCGATCCCCAGGGCAATGCCTCCACGGCGTTGGGCATTGAGCATCATGCCGACGTGGACAGCATCTACGACGTGCTGATCAACGATGTCGCGCTGGAGGATGTTGTGGCACCCTGCCCTGACATCAGCAACCTCATCTGTGCGCCGGCCACCATTCACCTTGCCGGCGCTGAGATCGAACTCGTTTCCCTCGTTGCCAGGGAACAACGGCTCCGACGTGCGATCGATGTTTACGCGAAGGCCCGGGAGAAAAAGGGCGAACCGCGCCTGGACTACATTTTCATTGACTGCCCGCCGAGCCTCGGGCTGCTGACGGTCAACGCGTTCTGCGCCGCCGGTGAAGTGCTCATTCCCATCCAGTGCGAGTACTACGCCCTTGAGGGGCTGAGTCAGCTTCTCAAGAACATCGAGATGATCCAGAAGCACCTAAATGCCGACCTGGTTGTCTCCACAATTTTGCTCACGATGTACGACGGCCGCACCAACTTGGCAGCGCAGGTGGCTGCCGAGGTTCGCCAGCATTTCCCCGAGCAGGTGCTGGGTGCGGTTGTCCCCCGCTCCGTGAGGATCTCCGAGGCGCCGAGCTACCAGCAGACTGTCATGACTTACGATCCGTCCTCCAGCGGTGCACTTTCCTACCTGGAAGCCGCAGCGGAAATCGCTGAGCGTTAGAATTTTCCAAACACTGCAACAGCCGGAGCCGGGCATAGCCGGGCTCTTCCAATGGAGGGATTTATCCATGAGCGATAAGCGACGCGGGCTCGGTCGCGGTCTTGGCGCACTTATTCCAAGTTCGGCCGCAAGCGCTTCCGGTAACGGAGCGGCTCCGTCGCGTCCAGTGGACCTGTTCTTCCCGGAAGCACGCAAGACTGCCCGCGCTGACACGCCGGTTATTTCTGACGCCGACGCTCCCGCCGTCTCTGAGTCCGTCTCCGCGGAGTCCGCTGCCCCTGAGTCCGCTGCCCCTGAGTCCGTTGCTTCTGAGACCGCTGCTAAGGGGGTAGCTTCCAGGCGCACCCCCGGTACCACGGCCGCGGCCGCTGCCGAGCCTGCGGCGAAGGCTTCTCCCGTAAAGCCTGCCGGCACACGGTCCGCCGGCAACAAAGCTGGCGTGAAGGACACCGAGGCAGCTGACAAGGAACAGGGGGCTACGTCTGGCACAAAGGCTGAGTCTCCTTCAGCCGAGTCCCGCGCGAAGACTGACGTGACTGACGTTGACTCCGGTCCGGCTGCGAACGGCGGTGGCAGATCATCGGCTTCAAACGATGTCGAGCTGGTTGAGGTCCCCGGAGTGCGGTTTGCCGAAATCCCCGTCTCTGACATCCATCCGAACCGAAAACAGCCCCGCACCGTCTTCGATGAGGACGACATGGCGGAGCTTGTTCACTCCGTACGTGAAATCGGCGTCCTCCAGCCAATTGTGGTGCGTACCTCAACCGAAGAAGGTGGAGAACCCTACGAACTGGTGATGGGCGAACGCCGGTGGCGTGCCGTTCAGGCTGCCGGGCTGGAGACCATCCCGGCAATTGTCCGCGACACCACGGACGATGACCTCCTGCGCGATGCACTGCTGGAAAACCTTCACCGTAGCCAGCTGAATCCCCTGGAAGAAGCGGCGGCGTACCAGCAGCTGCTCGAGGACTTCGGAACCACCCACGAGCAGCTGGCAGATCGCATCGGCCGGTCCCGCCCGCAGGTGTCCAATACGCTTCGGCTGCTCAAGCTGCCGCCGCTGGTTCAGCGACGGGTGGCTGCGAATGTTTTGTCCGCCGGTCATGCTCGTGCGCTTCTCGCGTTGCCGGACGCCGCTGCCATGGAACGTCTGGCGCAGCGGATTGTTGCCGAGGGAATGTCGGTGCGCGCCACCGAGGAAGCCGTGACGCTACACCGGGAACCGGCAACTGCGCCGAAAAACAACATTCCGCGGCCGGGGGCGCGCCACGAACGCCTGGACTACCTCGCTTCGTCGCTGTCGGACCGGCTGGACACCAACGTGAAGATTTCGTTGGGCGCGCGAAAGGGACGCGTCAGCATCGAGTTTGCGAGCGTTGAGGACCTCAACAGAATCATGGATGTTTTGGCTCCTGGCTCTGAAAGCTAAGTTAGCAAGAACTTCGGGGTCCGTTTCACGTGAAACGGGCCCCTTTTTTGGTCCCAAGGCGGGTTGGCGCTCCGGTTCGGTGGCTCGCGCGCGGCACTTTTGACTGTCGGCTTCGTGGAGCCGCGTGAGGCGGCTATCTTGACCCGTCGTCTTCGTGGAGCCGCGTGAGGCAGCTATCTTGCTTGTTGGCTTCCTTACGGTCCCGGGATGGACCGTATCCAAAACTAGATAGGGTCAAACATTTGGCGTAGACGCCCCAGCCGCTGTCCCGGTTGGGGGTCGAACCGTCGGACCACACTGTTCGATTTGATGCACGCCGGATCGTCCTTGGCCAGAACACTTTGGCTTCACGTTGCGTATGCTGATGCACGGGAAAATTAGTCCCTGTCCGCGGGCGGATTGAGCTGTGGACTCAATTCGCTGGCCCTACGTCTCGGGCCAAGTTCGGCGCCCAGCGAAGCTGCTGCCCAACCCAGCCTCGCACGTTCCGGACTGGTTCGGTCACCCGAAAGGGCGAAACGGCGTTTAGTGGCCCATGGCTGGTCTGCGGAGCCGCAAAGACCACAATCGAACACTCCTAGGGCTTCTGGGTTGCTGGCCCTCGTGCGGGGCTCAGATTGCGTTGAATGTGGTTGATGTGCAGGCTATGAGGGTGCGGCCGTGTGCCTCGTGGGGATCCCTTTGGGCTTCGTGTGGACAAGGACTGTCCATGACGACGTCTTTCGTCTGCTGGGGCCTAACGTGGCCCGCTCAAACGACTCCCTGGAGCAGTTGGCCGCGCGCTCCCGGTGGGCATTCAGGAGTCCCCTAGCCGTTGCACAGCCTGAATCAAGAGCAAGGGCGAAGTGTTTGCCCCGCCATGGGTTCCGGGCCCCTCAGCGGCTCGGGATGAGCTTGGTACCGCCTTGGGGACGCCGCGGTCCCCTAGGAACAGCAGCTGATGGCCAGACAATGATCGGCTGCGACGGACCCGCTGGTACTGCAGCCCGCAGCGGCCATCGGCAGGTCGCAGGCCCGAAGGACGTACGGACCCGATCCGAGACGAACGGACCTTCCGCGTGCAGAAGAGGTGTTTCACGTGAAACGATCTGTTGGGCTGTGCAGTTCGGGGTGCCATTCCCTGCGCGGACCGTATTCTGCGCGTCATGGGTGGCCTGGCGTGAACGGAGTATCCACAATCGCGACATATCCAGAACGGTGAATCTAGAACTGAGTCCACCGAGATGCCCCCCGTATTGATTGACCACCCCGATCACGGCCATGTTTCACGTGAAACTTCCACGTACGCCTGACATGAACGTTCAGAGGAGATCCAGTGTTCCACCTCCTTTGCTCCACCTCCTTGCCGGGCTCCGACCCCCTACCGGCTGGCGGCCGGGGTTTCGCAGTGGCTCCGTTGACTGCGGCGCGCAGGATGAGCAGCAGGAAGCCCGGCCCATCGGAGTGATGCCGTGTCGCGAGGCAGTACGGAGCGGAACCCTCTCCCTTGGGCACCAAGCCTTAGCTATTCGGCGTTTGACATTCGATTGGGACTCAGCGGACGAGCTTTCCGGAGAGCTAGCTGTCAGCGTGGCGTCCGGCGGGACCGCTACTTTCCCCACCATCACTGTCACCGAACGCCCATCCTGTCAGGAATCCTAACCTTATTGGAGTCCGAACATTGGATGAACGTGGTCCGGCGAACTCCAACGGTGGCCTCGACTATCGTTGAACGGTTTGTCGGCGACTCAGAAGGCCGATGCCGCCAGATCGTCGAGATATCTAGATCGTCCAGACCATGGGCCCCGGGCTCACATGTAACGACGATTGAGAGGCGAGTGGGCATCACTCCCCACAAGGAAGCAGTCGACCCTAAAAACAGGCTCGCTGGAGTGGCGGAGTACCGGCCTTCCCTCACCACCCTCCCCCTGAGCACCTTCCCGGACCACCTGGTGAGTACCGCGGTGCACAACGTCTCAAGTGCAACACTGCCGACGTCGTTTCACGTGAAACATGAAAGGAGATCTCCGTGATCGACTGGCGAGCGTATCGACCAAGACGAGCGCGGCGACGATCAGGATGTCGATAGCGACCAAAGCTATCTCGGCACTGCCCCCAACGGAAGGCCCTTCAGCGTGCCTCCCTGGCCAATGACTTCCCACCGACGGCCCGCCGAGACCGTAAGTTGCCCAGTCGCGGGTAGCGGTCTGTGTCGTTCCCCGTCAGACTGTTTCGGTCCCACTGCATCAGCCTTGGCGAAGGGTGACCCGTCTCGTCGCCCCCTAGGCGAATGGGACTCCCTAGCGGTGGCACCCACAATAAGTGGGGCCCGTTGCTCAAACCCGGCCGCAGACTTGTTGACAACTTCCCGCACGTCTGTGAATCCCCCGGGTTGACGCCGATTTATCCCTTGAGCGAAGCCCCCATCCAGGAGGGGTGTGACTGTGGATACACCGGTGGATACTGCAGTGGAAAACCCTGTGGATAACTCTGGGGATACATGGTCTCCTTTTGTCGACCCCAACGGCTGCTTCCCTTATTCCTTTCGTTGGGTCGCACCGTTGCATGGTGACAACGGGCCAAGAAGAAGCGCATCGTTTCACGTGAAACAATGCCCAGCCATTCACGACGGGGCGAATACGGCGAAGGATTGCGCTATTCTGCGCGTGATTCAGCGAATTTGGTTTAGTAGGATCGCTGTTCGGTGGACACATATTGCTGTGGCACTCGGTCGCCAGGCTCTGCCCCGCGCTTCTCTGAAAGATGCCATTCGTCGACGGTGATCGACAAGACGAGACGCATTCCGAAATTTCAAACTGATGTCCTACGCTGCTGTGGAAAAGTCTGTGGATTTCGATGTGGATAACCATGTGAATAATCTCATGTCTTTTCCGCCAAAAGTTGGCGGATTAATCACGTTCGCCACGTCCCCGCTGCTTCAATGCGTCTTCGGTGGATGGCTTCAGGACGGTGGACGGGCTCGCCGCCAGCGGCAATGAAGTCATGTGGAAGTTCCGTGGGGTGCCGGATGCCCCGGGGACCAAGGCGTTCCAGAGGAGCTTTTGTACCCTGCCGGCAAGCCGGAGCCGGGCGGTATCTTCATTGAGTGGTTCAGTGGCCGTCCTACGGAGGGGGCTCCACAAACATCCCGCAACGGCAGGAATGGGGCCGTGCCCGAGGAACACTGGCTCCAGGTGGCAGCAGGAGGCGCCTCCAAAGCAGGACCGAGCTGTGGCCGAAGCTTGGTCTGGTGCGATGACGCATTCTGCTGCGAACGTGCCTACAGCGACTGCGGCCTGTGCAGTTCCATGAGCGTACGTGGCGCGGCCTCGTCCGTGAGTTTCGCGAATAACCGTGGGGTCGGTGCCTCGCACATGGTGGGTCATTGCAGTACGCCGCGGCTGCGCTGTCGAGGCCGGGTTGCTGCACTGCCGTTGCATGGTCTCCCGCGTCGTAGTACGTCGCCAGGCAGGGTCCTGAGGTTCTTCCGAGCTGCGCCTGCTCACTCAGGTGGCGACGTCGTGGTGCAGCGACGGCAGACGAGTCGCGGGAGCCGGTGACGGTGTACGAGTCTTGGGGGCGGTGACGGTAAGCGCCAGGGTCTGCTGGGCCATGTCGTGGCTGATGGGGCGGGCAGCGCGAGTGCATCCCACCTGGGCTTGTGTGTATAGATTGGCGCCGGGTGTAGATCTGCAGGGTGTTGGACTGCCGGATCCTTTCCCCGCCCGTCCGCCTGACCCCACGCCAGGCGGCTGGTAGCTAAGCGCACTGGTAGCTAAGCGCGCCAGAAGTACTCATGCGGATGTCCGCACTCGCCACAACCTTGGGCGACGCGAACGGACACTCACACGTCGTCTCCGTTGGATCTGTGGTGCACCGTCGACGCTTCGATGCCCGCGGGTAGAGGTTTCACGTGAAACACCTCGCGTACGACGTCGCCGACGGAGCTTCGTATGGGCCGGTCCGAATAGACCATTCTGAATTAAGTCGAATCGACGGCCGCTGCCTTGGTCCACTCCTCTGGGGCCGCGGAGCAGAAAGATATGTCAGCCTAGCAGGCTACTTCGTGCGTTGGTGCGTCCATCCATTGTCCGAGTTGCAGTCTTGTTGGAGTTGCAGGCTCCGCGCGGGACGTCCTTGGCTGTGGCCGAAAGCAATGATCTCTTCGCGGGAATAGCAGGTTTGACGGGCCATGCCCACTGACAACAACCCAGCGACCCGATCACTCGCCTGCCCAAGGATCGCCGGGCGGCGGAACAGTTGGGTGCTGTTTCACGTGAAACATCGTCCATCGTTCGACCTCATCACCACCCCGAGGTGGGGCAGGGGCATCCGACAGCAGGACGGCGGCGCAATCGGACAGACATCATCGCGCCTGTTGCACCGAGGGATGCAGCCGCCTTGAGGAGCCGGGCCCTGCTCAGACACCCTGTATATAGGAACACGGATCGCCAGGGCGATTGACTGCGCTGATCCCGGCACGTTGGGGACGGGACGTTCGGTTGCGAGGTGTTTCACGTGAAACAACGTCCGTGGCGGGCCCCCCGCGCGGATCGACAGTACGGGCGAGGAAGCCAAAGTATCGCACAGTCGGGTTTCGGCGCTTCGTGTCCGTGGATGCCTGGGAACTCACGGTGTTTGGCCGGCGTTAGCACTAGCCCACTTCATCTTTAGTGCTGCGCAGGCTTGTTTGGACGCCTCAAGCTTGCCGCAACAGGACAGAGCCAATACTCAAGTCCGCTCCCGACTGTCCCCCGTCTTCTCAGTCCTCATCAGGTTCTGCAGGCTTCTGCGTGTCACAACTGGCCCTCAGCAAGCTGTAGGACCCAGCAAAATGCAGGTGTTCCCCGGGCCTTCTTCGGTCTAGGAAGCCGGAAAGGGAATCGCAGGAGTCACGGTCTGCAGTGGCCGGAAACCTAGGGCTCGTCGAGCCGAGAGGTCAATGGGCAAGTTTTCGCTTCTGTTCCCTCCTCTCATCTCCGGCGAGTGTCTGCGGCGCGCGGTCGGTTTTCAGCCAGCGTCCCGTCCGCCTGTCCTGTGGGCGCTGGTTCTGCCCACGTCTCCTGCGGCCGCACACCCAGGCGGTTCTTGTTGGGCCGACTGCCTCAAGGGACTATGGCGATATCTTCCCATAGCATCGTTGGATCCGCGGCGGTCTCGGTGCCAGGTCGCGTGCCGGCGTTGACTCCAGTGACTGGTAGTTGGGACGCAAGAAAGGGCCTTCGGGGGAAGGTTGAGAGGAGATCTTTAGCGTGTCTGCAGTTTCATTCGGGTCAGTGGGTTGATACTCGTGTGTTCTTAAGTTGTCGAACGACGATTGTTGCTCGTCCACCGACATCGGATCGTCTTCTTGCGCAGTGGACCAGCTAGGCGACAGGGGTGCAGTTCGCCGGCAGCGGAAGGCTCATAGGCGCAAGAGTGCATGGTAAATGCAGAATGAGACGATTAGGGATCCTGAGAGTGAAGGCACACGTACGACGGTTCTGGGTTGATAGGGCTTGAGCCTGCGAGCAGACGGGTTCGTCGGGCAGCCGGCGCCTGGGGGCGGACGCCGGTGCGTCGTCAGGCTGCTGAGTCCCCCATCCGCTGAGTCGCGGGCATGGAGGCCGGATAATGCAATGACGTGTTTCACGTGAAACACGACATCAGGCTGGCCAGCAACTCAGTGCGCGTGAATCCGGGCAGGCACAGCAGCATTCGGGCCTTGGTCCCCCATTGCCCAGCAGACCCTGGTAGTCGGCAAATTCACTGCCAAGTGGAAGAGCCGCATGTAGCCCGCTGGAACCGCGCGGCTTACCCGGTCCCCACAAACAAAGGAAGGCAGTCGATTGCCCCGTGATGATCCGATCCTCTGAATCCCAAGCGATATTCGGGCCAATGGCTGTCGAGAGCAGTTCCAAGTACTTCGGGGTGTTGGTGCGTGTTACTGCAGAGGACATCCCGTGCGGACCAAAGGGTTTCACGTCAAACATGCGGCGTCAGGCACAGCGTGGTGCTACCTGAAAAGACACCCGGGCCCTACCGCCACGTCGCAAGCCACGTCACCGGTCACCTACGACGCAGGGGTCCTACGACGGCGCCCGCGTCCATCGTCCGAGGCAGTGAGCAGACGGGGAAGGGTGCAGCCTTCTGTCGGAGTACTCGATCCGCTCTGCGCTGACGAGTGTCCTGCAGCCGGCGCACATCCTGAAGCAAGTGTCCGGCCAGCATGGCAGGCAGGAGACCAAAGGGGCCAGCCTGTAATCGACTTCCAGCGGGATTGATTCCCACGGGTTACTGAGCCGAACGGCGTTGGTCCGCCGGTGCAGCAGTGCTGACTCGTCCCACAGAAGATTTCAGGGAACAGTGCCCATGTTTGATACGGATGTCGGTTGTTATGCACACTCGAGGGTATGCGGACAGTCGCTGGTGCGGACCACTGCACCTCTCTCCGTGCCCGACTTTGCCCCAATACGCTCGCCGACCGCCGCGATCGGGACGCCGGCACCAACAAACGGCTAAGGATTACCTGCAACTGTGGCAAGCAGTCCACACCTGGACAAAGAGCGTGAGGCAGCGATCGACAAGGGCCATTCAGGCTGCAAGCAAAACAAAAGTGGCCACCGCTCCCCTAGGAGTGGTGGCCACCGGTTTGCCGTCAGGCGGCAGGCGTCATTCTCTTGTTAGGAAAGAACGTCCGCGAATTCCTTCTCGAAGAACTGCTTCGGCTTGGCGCCGATGACGGTGCTCTTCACTTCGCCGTCCTGGAACAGGTAGACGGCAGGAATTGAGGTGATTCCGTATTGGGCTGCGATGTCGGGGTTATCGTCCACGTTTACCTTGACGACGTTCACCTTCTCCCCGTACTCCACCGAGATTTCGTCGAGGATGGGGCCGAGCTTACGGCAAGGACCGCACCATTCAGCCCAGAAGTCCACGATTACCGGTTTGTCAGCGGCGAGTACGTCCGTGCTGAAGCTTGCGTCTGTTACATCTTTTGCGTTGCTCATAACCCTTGTCTCTCTCTTCGAATGGTGTTCAGCGCCGGTCAGGCGTGAAGGTCAGCGAGGTAGTGCTCGACGTCGATCGCTGCGACGCAACCCGAGCCGGAGGCCGTGATGGCCTGGCGGTACGTAGGGTCCACGACATCGCCGGCCGCGAAGACCCCCTTGATGCTCGTTCGCGAGCTGCGGCCCTCGACGGCGATGGTTCCGGCGTCGGTTATCTTCAGTGCGTCCTTGACTAGTTCGGTCCGGGGATCGTTGCCGATCGCCACAAAGATACCCGTTACGGGCAGCTCGGATTCCGTACCGTCGAGAAGGTTTTTCAGTTTCAGGCCGGTGACCTTGTCGTTCCCGAGTACGTCCTCCACGGCCGTGTTCCAGACGAATTTGATCTTCTCGTGCGACTGCGCGCGGTCGCCCATGATCTTTGACGCCTTCAAAGTATCGCGGCGGTGAATCACCGTTACGGACCGGGCGAACTTGGTCAGGAACAATGCCTCTTCCATCGCGGAGTCACCACCGCCAATGACGGCAATGTCCTGATCCTTGAAAAAGAAACCGTCGCAGGTTGCGCACCAGCTAACGCCATGGCCGGATAGGCGCTTCTCGTTCGCGAGGCCAAGCTCCCGGTACGCGGAACCGGTGGAAAGAATAATCGACCGAGCGCGGAAGGTCTCCCCCGTTGCGATGGTGACAGACTTGACGTCGCCGTCGAGGTCCAGCGCCGTGACGTCCTCAAACTGGACCTCCGTGCCAAAGCGGACAGCCTGCTTTTCGAAGTTTTCCATCAGATCCGGACCCATGATGCCTTCGGGGAAGCCAGGGTAGTTCTCGACGTCGGTGGTGTTCATCAGCTCGCCGCCCGCGGTGACGGATCCGGCCAAAAGCAATGGATTGAGGTTGGCGCGCGCCGTGTACACGGCGGCCGTGTAGCCTGCCGGACCGGAGCCGACGATGATGACATCACGTACTTCTGACGCGCTGTTTTCTGCGTTGCTCACTGAACGGTGAACCTCTTCCTTAGTCGATGCGCCAGCCTTGCGGCCGGCCACATGGCACAACTGATTCGTGGTGCCGAATATTCCAGACGTAGTGGGAGGCCTGGTGCAGCCGGTTCGGGGCTGCACGCACACGCCATCACAAGACGTCCCCCAAGGTTACCGTCTTGGGTTGTGTCAGGGCGTGCGCGTTACCTTGCAGCGACCGTCCAGGGGAGGCCCGTGCCAACTGGATCTCATGCCGACAGGCCCTGCCAAGAGCAGGCGGCAGCAGCTCTGTGACTCGCTGCTACTGAACCTTGCTGCTACTGAACCTTGATTTCTGCGAGGCGCAGGCCGAAGCCGTAGCGGGTCTTCGGGGCAGCGAGCCGGGGTAGGTTCTTGATGGTGACGATCACGTACTGGGCGGTGACGGGTTCAGCCAACGGCATGGTGAGGTCAGTGGACGTGAAGCTGTTGGTGCCGACCTGCTTGGCGCCGTCCAGGGAAGGACGGTCGTTGGTTAGGACGCTGATGCTGCCGCCTGACGCACCCAACTGGTTCAGGGTGATTGAAGATACCTTCGACGGGCCCTTCAGCTTGACCACGAGGGGAACGCCCTCCGGAGCCAGGCCACCCCAGTCCTCGGTGGCGAACTCCATGTCAGACCAGTAGCTGGCCGCGTTGCCGTCAAACGTCTTGGTGAGGTCGTTGTCATACGTGGAGGCAAAATCGAAGGTGCCGAGACGCGTAACACCCTCCACGGCGGGCGGACCCGCCGCAGGGGCCGTGCTCTGGGTCGGCGAAGGCTTTGCGGTGCCGGACTGCCCAGCCGCCGACGAGGCCGCTGCCCCGGGGGTTGCCTCGGCTTGCGGGGCACTCTTGAAGAGGCTGCCGAGGTTGGTGACGGCGAAAATGAGGCCGACGATCAGCACAGCTGCCAGCAGCCCGCCAACGAGCCAGCGCATGGAGCGCGGTTCCCGCCGGGGCTCGTCATCTTCTTCGTAATAGTCGCCTGCAGCGGCAGGGCTGCTGGTCTTGGCGACGGCAGGGAAATTACCGGCCCGCCGGTCCGTGGGCCGAAGCTGGGTGTCCCCATCGTCGGCAAACTCGTCCTCGGCGAACCCGTCGTCGGCGAACTCGTCCCGGGCGTCCCGGGGGTCCTGGTCCCCGGTGTCCTGGTCCCCAGGGCCGTAGTCGTAGTCGTCCTGAGACCACAAAGACACCTTGGGCTTCTCCTGGCCGCCTACGACGCCGGCAGCTGCTCCCTCCCGCGAGCCGGCAGCCACGTTTGCGGAGCGGTTGCCTTCGCGCTGGAGCAGTGCCTGTTCAACGTTCTCACGCTGGACGGGCTGCGGTGCCGTGTTCTCGGGGGCTTCAGTCTGCTGTCTGCCTTGGGCGGTTGCTGCGGCGCCGGCTGCAACACCGGCACCTGCCGCGATACCGGCGCCTACGCCAATGTTGCGGGCACCCGCGGACGGCACGGCAGCCGGGCGGCTTTGCGGAAGCGGCGGAACAACGGGTGCCTTACGCACCGGTGCACCCGCAGCGTTGGCGCCGGCCGGTTGGTCCGATGAGCGCTCACCGGGCGTACGGTCACCGGAACCGCGCCTGGATGCAGGACTGTCTGCAGCCGCCGGATAAGGGTCGACCTGCCGCGCGTGGGTGCCGCCGTAATTGATGTAGCCGGCGTCAACCTCTTCCTCGTCGTCATAGACTTCCGGCTCGTGGGAGCGGGCCTGGCCGAAAATTTCGCTGCCCAGGGTGTCCGTAAAGAACGGCTCGACGTAAGGAGGGTTAGAGGCGACCACCAGGTCCAGCAGGTCAGCGGCGGACGTGTGGTTGGTGATGAGGTACGTGGTGGCTTCGCTGACGCCAAGGTCGAGGATCTGCACGCTGCCCGGGCGTTCGCCTGTGGCCACCTCGCGCGCACTCTGGGCCACCTGGTCCGCGTTGTGGGGACCGGCCACCAGGATGCTGACCGGCCGGTTGAGCACCTGGTCCACACCGTCCAGCACCAGATCCTGGTCATGTGAGGTCAGTACTGTGGCCGTGACCTTGTAGCGGCCGCCAAGTACTGATCCGACATCGATCGGGTGGGACACGTGTTCCTCCTAGGCTGTCCGGGAATTGCGCGGGCCGTGGTGATTTCGTCACCGCGGGAAGACCTCCGGCAAGCCGGCTGACCCTGACCTGCAACTACCCTTGTTCTTTTTCGATCCTAGCCGATGCTGCGCAACGGCCGGGTGAGACGGGGCTGGACAAATCGGGTACGCGGTTATTTTTTCTTCTTGCGTCCGGACTTGAAATACGGGTTTTGCCCGGTCTTTCCCTGGAACGTCCTCCGGCCGGGGAGGGGGATCTCGTCGCGCAGGGCGTGGCCGCGGGCCGTGCTGGGCACCTCTTCCTCCGGCAGGTAGGAAACAACATCGCCGGAAGGGTGAACGTCCGGTTCCGGCAGCGGTGCCGGTCCCGCGCGGAAGGAAGCGGAATCGAATTCGCCCGAGATCCGTGGAATCAAGCCGGTGTCCATCGACACCGTGGCGCGTTCCGCCGTCGGACGCCCTGTTAAAGCGTTGGCAGCAGGGGCGCCGGCCGCCGAAGCCGTTCCGGCGGAAGCGCCGGCCGGACCCCCGGCCGGACGTCCGGGCGGCGCAGCAGCTCCACGGCCAAGCCGCCCGAGCAGCGGCCGCAAAAGGTCCCGCAGTTCGGTGACACGGAACAGCTTGAGCAGGAGCAAGTAGACGGCCAGCATGACCGGCCCGACGACGACGATGGTCACCAGTGCGGCAGGCCGGCTGCTCCACGCGAAGCCCACCGGACTGTAACTGCCCAGTAGCCAGAGAGCGCAGACACCTGCCACAGCTGCGCCGAGTGCGGCGTAGCCCATCCGTATATATGAGTTGGCGATCCTCGGCCCGTCCAGATGGCCCAGGAGGCGGCGCAGGAAGGACGCACTCACGATCACGGAGAGGATGTTTCCGCCGGTGTAGAGGATGGCGATGGCGAAGATGATCTGGTCGAACGGGAGGAACTGGATGAAGAACGCCGACACGACATTGACCAGCGCCAGGACCAGCTGGATGTAAAACGGAGTCCGGGCGTCCTCGTTGGCGTAGAAGACCCGGGACATCATGAAGTTCGCGCTCATGAACGGCGTGCTGAGAGCCAGGATGGTGAGCGTCTGGGCCAGCATGACACCGTCCGTCCGCAGCCCGCCGGAGAAGAACATGCCCAGCGGCCCCGCCAGGGCGAAAAGCGCCAGGGCACCGAACACGGTGGCCACCGCCATGGTCCGCAATCCCTGTGACAGGGCATCGCGCAGTTCGTTCCGGTTGCCGTCCTGCGAGGCGCGGGTCATGCGGTTGAACAGTACTGTGGCCAGGGAGAGGGCGATGATCGAGTGCGGCAGCAGGTACAGCTGGCTGGCCACCTCAAGCACGGCATTGCCGGGCAGCATTGCCGCGCCGGCGAGGTCGCCGGCTTTCTCCAGCCGGAGCCGCTCGGCGCCGGGGATGGTGGCGATGCGCATCACGTACAGGAAAGCGAGCTGCCCGACGGCGGCGGTCAGGAGCGTCCAGACGCTCAGCTTTGCTGCCTGGCCGAGCCCCACTCCCCGCCAGCCGAAGCGCGGACGGAGGCCGAGTTTCAGCCGGAACACCGGGATCAGCAGGATGGCCGTCTGGGTCATGACGCCAATCGTGGAGAAGCCTGCCACGAAAAACGTCTGGGAGGCGCCCCAGTTGTCCAGGGAATGCGGATTGGCGACGTTGGCACCGAAAAGCCAGATGAACATGCCCAGGCCGGTGATGGCCACCACGTTGTTAAGGATGGGCGCCCACATGGCCGGGCCAAAGGCGCCGTTGGCATTGAGAACCTGGGTCAGCAGGGCGTACAGGCCGTAGAAGAAAATCTGCGGCAGGCACCAGAAGGCGAAGGCAACGGCCAGCGACTTCTGCTGCGGCGAGTAACCCTGGGTGGTCAGTTCGATGACCGATGGTGCGAGCAGGGTCACCAGCAGGGTGAGGGACAGCAGCACCAGCACGGCCAGGGTGAGGAGCCGGCTGATGTAATCCGCTCCCCTGTCCGGCGCCTTGCTTGCCTTGATAATCTGCGGCACCAGCACAGCATTGAAGACACCGCCCGCCACCAGCAGGAAGATCAGGTTTGGCAGGTTGTTGGCGTTGATAAACGTGTCATTGACCGTGGAGCCCAGGCCCAGCGCGGCGCCCAGCATCCAGGTCTTGCCGAAGCCCAGGATGCGGGAAACCAGCGTTCCGGCAGCCATGATGGCGCTGGAGCGGGCCTCCCCGGGCCGTGCGCCACCGGAATTGGCGGCGCCGGAAGCAGCCCCACTGGCGGGCACCACACCGGAAGGTGCTTCGCCTGGCTGCACGGGCTGTTCGGACGCTGGATTGGCTGCTGACATCGTCTTCATCGTCTCACCCGCGCGCGCATAATGCCGCAATCCGCGGGGACCAGGCACGGGTCCGTGGGCCGTCAGAGGTGTTCGGGGAGGACTTCGCGGGCCAGGTCCGCGATGCGGCGCTCGTTGGGAAAGGACAGTTTCCGGGCGAGCTCGTGGATCGGTACCCAGGCAACATCCACTGCTTCCTTGTCAGGATCATTTTCGATGGTGAGCTCGCCACCAGTGGCGCGCAGCAGGTAATGGTGGACGGTCTTGTGCACACGGTGCCCGCTGACGGTGAACCAGTAGTCGATGCTGCCCAAGGGGGCCAGGATGTTGCCGTCGATGCCGGTCTCCTCGGCGATCTCGCGCACGGCGGCTTCCTCGTTGTTTTCCCGGCCTTCCGGATGGCCCTTCGGCAGGCACCATTCCAGCCGTCCGCCCCTATTAAGGCGGGCGATAATCGCAACCCTCAGTTCGTCGTCGGACGTGTCCACCACGACGCCGCCGGCGGAGATCTCCTCGACCGTGGGGAGGGAGGCCGGAGCCGAGTGCGGGGCAGGCGCGATATGGGCACCGATTGCCGACGGCAACGGTGGGTTTGTCCTCCTGCCGGGGGCGCTCGGTACGGGATGGGCCATGCAGTCCACTCTAACGACTCTTGCCCCGTGGTGATGACCGGAACATGGCTTCAAGATGGACTGCATGTGACGCACTTTGCATCCTCATCCCTGCAATCCCCGTGATTTGGTGTGGTTGGGAGTGGTTTTCTGACAAGCTTAAGTAACTATGGCGCACGCACATCAAAAGACTGATCTCCACACCGTTGACTTCCAGGTGGACCCGGTGGTCCTGGAGCTCGGCCAGCGCTTCGTGGACGCCGGTCATGAGCTGTCGCTCGTGGGCGGTCCGGTAAGGGATCTGTTCCTTGGCCGCACGTCCCCGGACCTCGATTTCACCACCGACGCCACGCCTGACCAGACGGTGGCGCTGATCAAGAAGTGGGCGGACAACTTCTGGGAGATCGGGCGCGCCTTCGGAACGATCGGGATGCGCAAGGCCGGCTTCCAGATCGAGATCACCACGTACCGCGCCGAGGCATACGACCCGGAATCCCGGAAGCCGGTGGTTGCGTTCGGATCCTCGCTGACGGATGACCTGCTCCGGCGGGATTTCACCATTAACGCGATGGCGTTGCGGCTGCCGTCCATGGAGCTGATCGACCCCTTCGGCGGTGTCCGGGATCTGCACGCCTCCGTCCTGGCAACCCCCGGTGCCCCCGAGGCGTCCTTTTCCGACGACCCCCTGCGCATGATGCGTGCGGCGCGGTTTGCGTCCCAGCTGGGCGTGGCCGTCCATGACGACGTCCGGCTGGCCATGACCCAGATGGCCGAGCGGATCACCATCATCTCCGCCGAGCGGGTGCGCGATGAACTCGTCAAGCTGATCTGCGGGCGCCACCCGCGCGTCGGCGTGGACCTGCTGGTGGACACCGGCCTGGCCGAGTTCGTGCTTCCCGAGGTGTCCGCACTGCGCCTCGAATCCGACGAGCACCACCGGCACAAGGACGTCTACCAGCATTCCCTTCAGGTCCTTGAGCAGGCGGCCAGCCTGGAGACCGACGAGGAAGGCCCCGTGCCGGGTCCCGATTTTGTTCTGCGGTTCGCCGCCTTGATGCACGACGTCGGGAAACCGGCTACGCGGCGTTTCGAACCGGGCGGCGCGGTCAGCTTCCGCCACCACGACATGGTGGGCGCCAAACTCACCGCCAAGCGGATGAAGACCCTTCGCCTCGACAACGACACCATCAAGGCCGTCTCCCGCCTTGTGGAACTTCATATGCGCTTCTACGGCTACGGCGAGGCCGGGTGGACCGACTCGGCCGTCCGCCGCTATATCACCGACGCCGGACCCCTGCTGGAACGCCTGCACCGCCTGACCCGGTCGGACGTCACCACCCGAAACCAGCGCAAGGCTGAGCGGCTCGCTTTCGCCTACGACGACCTTGAAACCAGGATTGCCGCCCTTCGAGAGCAGGAATCCCTGGACGCCGTGCGCCCGGACCTTAACGGCGCCCAGATCATGTCCCTGCTAGGCCTAAAGCCTGGGCCTGTGGTGGGCAGAGCCTACAATTTCCTGCTGGAGGAACGGATGGAGAACGGTCCGCTCGAACCGTCCGACGCCGAGTCACGGCTGCGCGTCTGGTGGGCGGCCCAGCCCGAATCAGCAGCTGAAGCACCTCAGCCCACGGCGACCGACTCCGCAAAGTCCCCCGCCGACGTCGAACCTTCCCCAACCCAGGAGTCCTAAGTGAACGCTGCCAACATCCCCCGTCCCCAGCTCTGGATCCTGCGGCACGGCGAAACTGAGTGGTCCAAGAGTGGTCAGTACACAGGGCTCACCGACCTCCCGTTGACCGTGGAAGGCGAACAGCAGGCGGTGGAGGCCCGCAAGGTCCTGGACAGTGTGGATTTCGACCTCGTGCTGACCTCCCCGCTGCGGCGCGCCCGCCGGACCGCCGAACTCGCGGGATTCCCCGACGCCGTCCACGAGCCCCTGGCCGTCGAGTGGGACTACGGCGACTACGAAGGCATCAGCTCGGACCTGATCCGCAAGGACAACCCGGATTACCTGATCTGGACGCACGGGGTTCCCAACGGCGAGAAACTGCAGGACGTGGCGGCCCGCGCGGACAAGATAGTGGCCCGGGTCCTGGAGTCTGGCCTCGACAACGTCCTGATCGTGGCGCACGGCCACTTTTCCCGCATCCTCACCGCCCGATGGCTGGAACTCGCCCCGGAGGAAGGCCGGCACTTCATTTTGGGTACCGCAAAAGTGTGCACCCTTGGCTGGGATAAAAGGACGCCGGCTATTGTCCGCTGGGGGCTCTAAGAATGCTTTGTTCGGGATACTCAAACTTCGTTTGAGAATTAACTAGTCAACTGCATCATTCCTGGTGTATTTTTATTTCTGACCCCAGAGCGACTTTGCCAGGGTCACGGCGCGCGTTGTCCGGCCATTCGGCTTGTACAACGGCAGAGCAGAAAAGGAGGTTGGGACAATGATTACTTTGACTAGCGGATGGAAGTTGACCATCACCGCGTTCCCGGCCTTCGTTGCTGGGCCGCGCCCTCATCACGGACTCGCCGTCTCCTGACCCTTGGCTCCCGGTGCCCGCACCGGCGCTGCGATAACAGGACGATAATCCTGCTTCTTCGGAGGACTTTCTGACCTCGGCGGTCTGATACGGCGGAGCCACGCGCTTGCGCAGCACCCCCATGATTCAGAACCCTGGCTTCTTGTTGGGGGTCTGCTTCGCCACCGCTTTGGGGCCACTCACAAGCTTTTACGGATTCCCCTTTATTACCCCGGGCATTTCTCTGCCCATTTATGGCCATTCTCTGGCAAATTAGATGGCTCTATTTGTCATGCCCGGAATTCTGCTTGATTTCCCTGTCTGAATTTACCCAAACCGAAACAAAGGATCCACCGTGACTCCCAGCAGTAGCAGCGCCGCCCCCGCCGGCGCGGCGTCCCCCGTAGCGGCCCCGGCTGCGAACGTGTCCGCCAGGGGAAGCACCCGCCCCCGCCTCACCCGCCGACTGATCCGACACCGCTTCACCCGACACCGAAAGGAGGTGAATGCCATGCTTCGCAAGCTTCAAGAGCTTCTTTCCAGCCGAAACGCTGAGCTGGAGCAGCCGCAGTTCAACGGCCAGCTGCTGGACCAGAACCGGGAAGACGTCTACACGCTGATGCATCAGCAAATGAGCAGCATGCGCTGAGTCCACGTCGGCACGATCACTCCAATACGTTTCCGGTAAAGGGAGGTACTGATGGACTGCACTGCCCACAGCATTCGGCAGAGAGCCCGCGCGGCGACGCGCGGGCTTTTGCAGTGAAGCTTCACCCGCTCTTGAACGATCCGCTAAGAGGTACACGGCCCCGGTAAGCTCGAAGTCATGCAGGAGACACAGCCGCCGCCCCATCGAAAGCGTGCGCGCGTGGTGGTACCCAGCCGCAGCGACCGTCTGCTGAAAAATTTCACTGAACTTGTCGGCGGCCCCTTAGGACAGCGGTCAGCACCGGGTATCGTCTCCCCCGGCTTTTTCACGGTGGAACGGGTGCTGATCATCCTCACCGTGGTGGCAGCCCTCGCCGGGATTCTCATCAAGGACTACTGCCGGGTCAACGGATGGGCAACCCCATCGCAGTTTTACTCCACCTGCTATTCCGACTTCCCGGAGCTGTTCCGCAACCGAGGACTGGGCGACGGCGCCTTCCCCTTCTTCACCCAGGGCACCCTTTTTGAGTACCCGGTCCTGATGGGACTCATCGCCGGAGCAACGGCCTGGCTTGTCCCGGGCAGAGGGGCTACGGATTCGCGCGTCCTGGGCTACTTCGATGTCAACGCGACGCTGATTGCGGCCGTTTGGATTGTCACTGTCCTTGCAACGGCCCGGATGACCCGCCGCCGCCCGTGGGACGCCGCCATGGTGGCCTTGGCGCCGGGAATCGTCTTGGCGGGTGTGATCAACTGGGACATGTGGGCCGTGGCACTGCTGGCTCTCGGCATGTACTTCTTCTCGAAGGAGCGGCTGGTGCTGGCCGGGATCTTGATAGGTCTGGGGACTGCCACCAAGCTGTACCCGGTACTGGTCTTCGGTGCGATCTTTCTGCTGGCCCTGCGCACCGGAAAGATCCGGGCTTTCGTCATTCCCGCAGCGGCGGCCGCGGCTGCGTGGCTGGCCGTCAACGTTCCCTTTGCCGTGAAGGACCCCGCCGGCTGGAAGTATTTCTTCGAGTTCACGCAGGACCGCCCGGCAGGATTCAGCTCTCCCTGGTTCGCATACAACCTCGTGGCAGAGCGTGTCCGATGGACGATACTCACGCCCGAGGCCATCAACACCCTAGCCCTGAATCTGTTCCTGCTCGCCTGCGTTCTCATTGCTGTTCTGGCGCTCACCGCACCCCGGCGTCCGCGTATCGCGCAACTGACGTTCCTGATCGTGGCCGCCTTCATCCTGACCAACAAGGTGTATTCCCCCCAGTTCGTGATCTGGCTGGTCCCGCTGCTGGCCCTGGCCCGGCCCCGTTGGCGGGACTTCCTGGTCTGGCAAGGGATCGAAGGGCTGCACTGGGCTGCCATCTGGATGTATCTTGGCCAAGTGACCAGTGGCGGCGTTTCACAGCACAACATCGACATGCCTTACTACGTTCTGGCCGTGGCGGGACATATGCTTGCAACGGCATATCTGATGGCGCGCGTGGCAATGGATGTCTGGGACCCCCGCTACGACCCCATCCGCCGCCATTTTATGGATGACCCTCACGGCGGGCCTTTCAATAACGCCGTTGACCGGCTTCGGCTGGATCCCCTGCGTCCCTCAGCATCTCTGCTGCCTTGGCGGACGGCTGCGCGCGATGCCTGACGTCGCCGTCGTGGGTTCCGGACCCAACGGCCTCGCTGCAGCCGTGGTGATGGCCCGGGCCGGCCTGAAAGTGCAGGTCTACGAGGCGGCGGCGGAGATTGGCGGCGGAACGCGGACATCGCAGGTGATTGAGGCCGATCACTGGCACGATGTCTGTTCTGCCGTCCATCCCATGGCGCTTGCTTCCCCGTTTTTCAAGGCCTTCGAGTTGCCACGCCGCATGGAGCTTGCCCTGCCCAAAGTCCAGTTTGGCTCGCCGCTGGACCGCGGGCGGTCAGCGCTGGCCTACCGTTCCCTGGACCGTACCGCTGACGAACTGGGCCGAGATGGCCACGCCTACCGCCGGCTCATGGCTCCGCTGGTCCGGCACCTCGACGGCATCGTGGAAACCACCTCGGACCAGTTGCTGCGCATCCCGGCTCATCCATTTTCCGCCGCAATCCTGGGCCTTCGGACGCTGGAACAGGGTTCACCTCTGTGGAACCTGCGGTTCAGAGGGGACCTGGCACCTGCTCTGGTCAGCGGCGTGGCGGCCCATGCGGTGGCGCGGCTGCCGTCCCTAGCCGCGGCGGGCGCGGGCCTGCTGCTGAATGCCCTTGCGCATGCGGACGGCTGGCCCATTCCAGTGGGCGGATCAGCGGCGATTGCCGCTGCCATGGCCGAGGATATTCGGGCGCACGGGGGCGAAATCCATACTGGGGTCACGGTGTCCTCACTGGCGGAGCTACAACCTGCCAAGGCCGTCCTGCTGGACGTGGCGCCACCGGCCCTATCCCGAATCGCAGGCAGCAGGTTGCCGGCATCGTATCGCCGCGCCCTGGAGTCCTTCCGCTTCGGCAACGGTGCCTGCAAAGTGGACTTCATCCTCTCCGGACCTGTTCCGTGGGCCGCCCCGGGACTGGCCGACGCCGGCACAGTCCACGTAGGCGGCACGCGGGCCGAGACGGCACAGGCTGAACACGACGTCGCCGCCGGCAGGCACCCGGAGCGGCCGTACTTGCTCGTGTCACAACCTTCCCCCTTTGACTCCAGCCGGGCCCCCGGCGGCCGGCAGATCCTGTGGAGCTATTGCCACGTTCCTGCAGGCTCCACGGTGGACATGGGCGAGGCCGTGATAAATCAGCTGGAGCGATTCGCGCCGGGGTTCAGGGACGTGGTGCTCAGATACAAGGTGACTACTGCCGCCGAATTGGCCGCGTATAACGAGAACTACGTCGGCGGCGATTTCAGTGCTGGGCTTCTGGACATCCGCGGACTGCTCCAGCGTCCTGTGGTGTCACCGGTCCCGTGGCGGACCCCTGCCCGCGGCGTCTACCTGTGCTCCTCGTCCACGCCGCCTGGCCCCGGCGTCACGGGGATGCCCGGTTTTCATGCAGCAAAGTATGCCCTCAAGGACATATTTGGCTTGGATGTACCGGCGCTGGGCGTCTGACAACGTTATAACGCTCACCGCGCCTCACGCGCGCCTTGAGGGTCGAGGGTTGAGCCGACTCCTGCCTGCCCACCGGCGGTGTGACAGGCGGTGGGCAGCCGAAAGGGGCATAATGGCGCAGTGGGGAACTCAAAAAAAATTTCACTTGCTCTCATCGGTCTCATTCTTGGCACGTCGTTGGTGGCCTGCGATGACGGCCGCGGCGGTGCCGAAGCGGCCGCAAAGCAGCTGGCATCGGCCGTGGCGGGGCTGGATCTCCGCCCAGTTGCATTCGATGGCCGGGATTCTTCTGTGGCCAACGACCAGCTGAAACAGGTATTCAAGGCACTTGAGCCGGCCAAGCCGTCCGTGGAAGCGGGAGAACTCAAGCTTGACGGAGACACGGCCAGCTTTCCGCTGAGCTACAGCTGGAAGATCGACTCCGGCGAATGGAAGTACACCGTTTCTGCCGGGCTCCGGAAGTCCGCAGACAAGTGGCTCACGGTCTGGTCTCCGGGCATGCTTGTGCCGGACCTCGTCGAAGGGGAGATCCTCAGCAAGTCCACACAGTCCCCGCAGCGCGCGGACATCCTGGGCGCGCAGGATGCCCAACTCGTCACCTACCGGCCCGTGGTCAACGTCGGCATCGACAAACCACAGCTCGGCACCGCGGCTGCGGCCGATTCAGCCACCAAGCTGGCCAAACTCGTGGGTATCGACCCCGCGGCCTACGCCCAGCAGGTTGAGGCCTCCGGACCGGAAGCCTTTGTTCCCGCCATCACCCTCCGGGACACCAACAGCCGCACCGTCACCGACGCCCAGATCGAGGCCATTCCCGGCGGCCGCGCCATCCCCGACAAGCTGCCGCTCGCCCCCACCCGCAACTTTGCCCGCGCCATACTCGGCACCGTCGGCGAGGCCAGCGCAGAACAGATCGAAAAGTCCGACGGCGCCCTGACCGCCGGCGACGTCACCGGCACCGGCGGTTTGCAGCAGCAGTACGACGAGCAGCTCCGTGGAACGGCCGGCCTTGCGATCAGGGTGCAGCGCGCGGATCCCACGAGGGAAGAGATCCAGGCCGCCCCGACCGATCCGCGCCGCACCGTCTTCGAGATCAAGGCGACCGCCGGAACGCCGCTCAAGACCACCCTCGACCCAAAGCTGCAGCAGCTCGCGGAAGACACCCTCGCGGACATCAAGCCTGCCTCCGCCATCGTGGCCCTCCGTCCGTCCACGGGAGCCGTGCTGGCCGCGGCGTCCGGCCCCGGGAGCAACGGCTACAACACCGCAATGCTCGGCCAGTACGCACCCGGCTCCACCTTCAAAGTGGTGGACTCCCTGGCCATGCTGCGCAACGGGTTCACCCCAGATTCAACGGTGGAATGCACGCCGACGCTGACGGTGGACGGACGCAAGTTCAAGAACGCGGAAGGCTATCCCGCCGATTCGCTGGGCTCGGTGACACTGCGCGACGCCTTTGCCCACTCGTGCAACACGGCCTTCATCTCAGTACGGGAGAAGGTGTCGCAGGCGCAGCTTGAATCAGCGGCAACGTCCCTGGGCGTGGCGGTTGAGGCCCCGAAGCTGGGGGCTGATGCCTTTCTTGGTTCCGTTCCCGGTGAGGCCGAGGGTACCGAGCACGCGGCGGCCATGATCGGCCAGGGCAGGGTGCTGATGTCCCCGCTTTCCGCTGCCATCATGGCCGGCTCAGTCGCCAAGGGCGCACCGGTGTCGCCGGTGCTGGTCCTCAACCCGGATGCCGCCCCGGGTGCCTCGCCCGTCGCCAGCGGAGCGGCAGGCACGCAGCCCGCAGAAGGTGCGTCGCCGTCGTCGACCGTCACGGCAGAGGCTCCCGCGAAAAATGCGCAGACTCCGGTGACCAAGGCGGAAGCCGCCTCCCTCGCCGACATGATGCGCGCGGTGGTGACGTCCGGACATGCGGGCTTCCTGGCTGACGTGCCGGGCGAACCCGTGGGCGCCAAGACCGGCACAGCGGAGTTTGGCAACGCCAAGCCGCCGAAGACGCACGCTTGGATCATCGCAGTCCATGGCGACCTGGCCGTGGCGGTCTTTGTGGAAGACGGTGGGCTGGGCGCCACCACGTCCGGGCCGCTCCTAAAGAAGTTCCTGACTGCCGCCGGCTGATCCGAACGCTCCCGCAGCTCCCGCAACGTTCCGCGAAACCCTCCTGCAGCGAACGCAGGAGGGTTTGGCCGCCTGGTGACGGGACGTGCGGGAGCGTAGGAGTCAGCCATGGGAAGATTGCCGGGTGGCCCATATTGACGTTTCCGGCATCGACTACTTCCTCTCCGACGGCACCCAGCTGCTCAACGGGGTGACCTTCAAGGTCCCCGACGGCACCAAGACAGCCCTGATCGGCCCCAACGGCACCGGAAAAACCACACTGTTCCGCATCATCGCCGGCGATCTCATTCCGGACGAGGGCGTGATCGGCCGATCCGGCAACATGGGCATCATGCGCCAGTTCGTGGGCCAGGTCCGGGATGATTCCACGGTCAAGGACCTCCTGGTTTCGGCCGCCCCGGCGGCACTGGCGGCCGCTGCCCGCGCCGTGGACGACGCCGAGCTCGCCATGATGGAGCACGACGACGAACCCACCCAGATGCGGTACGCCCAGGCGATCGTCGACTGGGGAGACGCCGGCGGCTACGACGTCGAGACCGTCTGGGACGAAGTCTGCATGGCCGCGCTGGGACTGCCGTTTGACCGCGCGCAGCACCGCCCGGCGTCGAGCCTTTCCGGCGGCGAGCAGAAGCGCCTGGTGCTGGAGGCGCTGTTCGCGGGCCCTGATGAGCTGCTGCTCCTCGACGAACCGGACAACTACCTCGACGTCCCGGGCAAGCGATGGCTCGAGGGCAGGCTCAACGAGTCGAAGAAGACCGTATTCTTCATCAGCCACGACCGCGAGCTGCTGAACAACGCTGCCGGCCGCATCGTCACCCTTGAGCCGGGCATCAACGGTGCCGGCGCCTGGGTACACGGCGGCGGCTTCGGGTCGTACGTGGACGCACGCGCCGACCGCAATGCCCGCTTCGAGGAGCTCCGCAAACGCTGGGACGAGGAGCACATCAAGCTCAAAGAACTCGTCAACATGTACAAGAACAAGGCGGCATTCCGCTCGGACATGGCCAACCGCTACCACGCCGCCCAGACGCGCCTCGCAAAGTTCTTGGAGGTCGGGCCGCCCGAGGCGCTGCCCATCGAGCAGAACGTGCGGATGCGTCTCAAGGGCGGCCGCACGGCCAAACGCGCCATCGTGGCCGAAAAGCTCGAACTGACAGGCCTCATGAAGCCGTTCTCCACCGAAATCTGGTTCGGGGACCGGGTGGGCGTGCTGGGCTCCAACGGCTCCGGTAAATCCCACTTCCTGCGGCTGCTCGCCACCGGGGGCACCGACCCGGAGCGCGAACACCTGCCCGTGTCCGACGTCGAAATCGCCGAAGTGCCCCACGAAGGAACCGTAAAACTCGGCGCCCGCATCCGCCCCGGCTTCTTCGCGCAGACCCACGTGCGGCCGGACCTGCTCGGCAAGACCCTGCTGCAGATCCTGCACCGCGGCGACGAACACCGCTCCGGACTGGCGCGCGAGGCCGCCGCCGGAGCGCTGGACGGCTACGGGCTCGCAGGCCAGTCCGAGCAGAAATACGAGTCGCTCTCCGGCGGGCAGCAGGCGCGGTTCCAGATCCTGCTGCTGCAGCTCTCCGGTGCCACGTTGCTGCTGCTGGACGAGCCCACCGACAACCTGGACCTGCATTCCGCAGAGGCCCTCGAGCGGGCCATCGACCACTTTGAGGGCACAGTCCTCGCTGTCACCCACGACCGCTGGTTCGCCCGGACTTTCGACCGCTTCCTGGTGTTCGGCTCCGACGGGCGCGTCTACGAATCCGCGGAGCCGGTCTGGGACGAAAAGCGCGTGGAGCGCGCCCGCTAAGCACGACGCTCTCTCACTTTCTGCACGTTTTGTGCCAATGCTCTCTCACACGGTGAGGGAGCGTTTGGCGTTATTGCTGCGACAAGTGAGAGAGCGTTGGGGATGGGGCGGCAGCAAGTGAGAGACCGTTGGGGATGTGGCGGCAGGAAGTGAGAGAGCGTTGGGCACCTGCTGAATCCCGAGGTGGACCCGGGTTTCGGCACGCCCAGCCAGCGACCTTTGGCTAGAGTTGTCGAATGACTTCCACCCAGCAGATCGCCGGCCGGCAGGTCTCCGCCGCAGCCGTTGCCACGTTCATTATTTTCGGCGCCAACGGCCTGGTCTTCGCCAGCTGGGCGGCCCGCATTCCGGCTGTCACCGAAATCCTGCACATCTCGTCCGGGCAGATGGGCACGCTTCTGCTGTGCACCGCCGTCGGCTCGCTGATCGCGCTGCCCACCGCCGGGCATGTCATCAGCAGGATCGGCACGGCCAACAGTGTCCGGGCAAGTGGCTTGCTGGCGGCGATGGCGGGTGTGGGCATCGCGATCTCGCTGCTCGCGGAGTCTGTTCCGGGTACTGCCGTCGCGCTCTTCTTTTTCGGCATGGGCGTCGGTCTGTGGGATGTTTCCCAGAATGTCGAAGGGGCCGACGTCGAGCATCGCCTCCGCCGGACGATCATGCCCAAGTTCCATGCGGCTTTTAGCGGCGGGGCTTTCTTGGGTGCACTCATCGGTGCGGGGCTTTCCGGAGTTGGCGTGGGCCTGCCCCAGCACCTCCTGGTCATCGCAGCCGCCGTTGCCCTGCTGACCTTCATCACGCCGCGCTACTTTCTTCCCCATGAAGCACCGCAGGTGCCGGACGCCGGTGAGTCCAAGCCGGCCCGCGGTCCGTCCGCCTGGCGAAATTCCCGCACTTTGCTGATCGGGGTAGTGGTTCTCGGTGCCACTCTGACCGAAGGGGCGGGCAACGACTGGATCGCCAAGGCATCGGTGGACGGCCTCGGCACGACGGAGTCCACCGGGGCGCTGCTCTTCGCACTCTTTGTCCTGGCCATGACAGCCATGCGCTTTTTCGGAGGCGGCGTCATCGACAGGTACGGGCGGGTGGCCGTGCTCCGGGCGAGCATGGCCGCGGCGGCTGCCGGCCTCGCGCTGTTCGTCTTCGCGGGCGACGTTTGGCTTGCCGCCGTGGGCGCCGCCCTGTGGGGAGTCGGGGCAGCCTTGGCGTTTCCCATGGGAATGTCCGCCGCCGCCGATGACCCCAAGCACGCCGCTGCGCGGGTTTCGGTGGTCTCCACCATCGGCTACGTGGCGTTCCTCGCCGGCCCTCCGCTGCTCGGTTATCTGGGCGACCTCACCGGTATCCACCTGGCGCTCCTTGCCATCGGCGCACCGATCCTGGTGGCTCTGCTGCTGGCCGGTGCCGCCAAGCCGCTGTCCTCGAGGGAATGAACCTCGAGGGAGCGAACCGCGGCCCGGGCGGGCCAATGCCCAGCCCCGCACCCCGGCGGTAGGGTGGGCTGATGCGAAGAATGCTGCGACGGGGCCCGGGCTGGGTGGCGGGGATGGACCGCGCACTGATGCGGGCGGTCTCGGGATTTCCAGGCGGGCATCATGACACCTTCTTCCGCCGGCTTTCCGCGTCAGCGAACAAGGGCAAGCTCTGGTTCGGTGTGGCCGCCGTGGCCGGCCTTGTTCCCGGACGCACAAGGAGGGCCGCCGTTCACGGGCTGCTCGCACAGGGCGTGGCTTCGGCCGTCACCAACGTCGTCTTCAAGACCCTGCTGCCCCGCGCCCGCCCGCTGCCCGAGCACCTGCCGGTTTTCCGTTTCGTCCATCCTCAGCCCACCAGCTCCTCCATGCCGTCCGGCCATTCTGCGTCGGCAGTCGCTTTCGCCCTCGGGACAGGACTCGTCCAGCCGGTTCTGGGCGCGGCGGTGGCGCCCGTTGCCGCCGGAGTTGCATACTCCCGGGTGCATACAGGGGCCCATTGGCCGTCAGATGTCCTCTTCGGCTCGGCCATCGGAGCCGGGGCTGCCCTCATCACCAGGAAATGGTGGCCCGTCCGGCCCCCGTTCCCGCCCACTACCCGCACGTGGATCAAGACGGCCCAGGTGCCCAGCGGCGAGGGCCTGAGCATCGCGGTGAATTCATTGGGGGGTTCTTTCACGGAGGAGACCGCGGATGCCCTTCGGGAAGTATTCCCGCTTGCACATATAACCACGATCGCGCCGGACCAGGACCTGGCCGAACAGATAGAAGCGGCGGCGACGCGGCCTGGGACGCGTGCGCTGGCGGTGTGGGGCGGTGACGGAACCGTGGGCACGGCCGCTGCGGCCGCCGTCGGACATGACCTTCCCCTGCTGGTACTGGCGGGCGGCACGCTCAACCATTTCGCCAGGGACGCCGGAACGCCCTCGCTCCAGGAGGCGGTCGAAGCCGCAGGAAAGGGCGAGGCGGCGCAGGCCGACGTCGGGATCGTGGCCGTGGAACGAGGGCTGGCGGACGACCCCGAAATGGTGGAGCTCATCATGCTCAACACCGCCAGTATCGGGCTCTACCCCAACCTGGTCCGCCGCCGCGAACAGCTGCAGCCGGCCCTGGGAAAGCCGCTGGCAGGGGTCGCGGCGATGTTCCGCACGTTCGCGGTGGAAAAGCCCGTCACGCTGATTGTGGACGGCGTCCGCCACAAACTGTGGATCATGTACCTTGGTCGGGGCCGCTACTACCCCAGGGACCATGCCCCGCTCTTCCGCCCGGTGCTCGACGACGGAGTGTTGGATGTCAGGATGATCACCGCCGACGAATCCTTTGCGCGCCTCCGCATGCTCTGGTCCGTGCTGACAGGCACCGTGGCCACCTCCAAAATTACCCACCTCAGGGAGGCCAGCCACGTGCGGCTTGAATGCGGAACGGTGCCCATGGTGCTCGCTGTGGACGGTGAAACCATGCCGGGCGTGAGAGCAGTTGAAATCACTCTCAAGCGCGGCGCGCTGAAGTACTACTCGCCGCGTCCGGCGGACTAGGGGCTCATCCGTCCGGACTACGCCCGACAACCCTGATTCGCCCCTGAATCATCCCTGAGACCGGCGAATTCGGCCGTCCGCATCGGTAGCGTGGAACGTGCAGACCAATCAGCACTCCGCAGCTAGGCAAAGGACCGCTCCATGATCGAGGCACAAGGCCTGACGAAGGTCTACGGCGACAAAACCGCCGTCGGCGGCGTCGACTTCACCGTCCAGGCCGGACGGGTCACCGGCTTCCTGGGCCCCAACGGGGCCGGCAAATCAACCACCATGCGCATGATCATGGGACTGGACCGCCCGACGGCGGGAACGGTCACCGTGAACGGCGTCCCGTTCGCCCGGCACGTGGCCCCGCTCCGTGAGATCGGCGCCCTCCTGGACGCGAAGGCTGTCCACACGAGCCGGTCGGCCTACAACCATCTCCTGGCCATGGCCGCCACCCACAGCATCCCCAAGAAACGTGTCCACGAAGTCATCGAGATGACGGGCCTGGCCGACGTGGCCCGAAAAAAGGTCAAGGGGTTCTCACTTGGCATGGGGCAGCGCCTGGGCATCGCCGCCGCGCTCCTGGGCGACCCGCAGACCATCATCCTGGACGAACCGGTCAACGGCCTCGACCCCGAAGGCGTGGTGTGGGTCCGCAATTTGGTCAAGTTCCTGGCCTCCGAGGACCGCACGGTGTTCCTGTCCAGCCACCTCATGAGCGAGATGGCGCTGACCGCCGACCACCTCATCGTGATCGGCCGCGGCAAGATCATCGCCGATGCACCCATCAAGGACATCATCACCGGCAAGGGACAGACCCGGACGCGGGTCCGCACGGACCAGCCCGACCAGCTCATGAACGTCCTCGCCGGAACCGGCGTCTCCGTTGAAGTCCAGGACCACGAACTGCTCGAGGTCAAGGGCCTGGACCCCCGCCAGATCGCACGGGCGGCGCTCGACAGCCGCGTCATGATCTACGAACTCACTCCGCTGCAGGCCAGCCTCGAAGAGGCGTACATGGAGCTGACCAAGGATGAGGTCGAATACCACTCGCTGATCACCACGGGAGCCCCCGTCCCCGTCCAGTCCGGAGGCAACTGAAGCCATGAGCACATCAACCGTCGCCCAGCCCGGCCCCCGCAGCGCCGGCCCCGCGCACTCCAGCAACGCCCGTACCGCCAGCCCGGGTCCTGGACCCAGTTTCATCCGCGTGCTGAACTCTGAATTCATCAAGTTCCGGACGCTTCTGTCCACCCTGATCCTGCTCGCCGCCACGGCCGTGGTGATGGTGGGGTTCGGCGCCCTGTCCGCCTGGGGAACCGGCCAGTTCGCTGATGCGGCCGGCTCCGATCCCCAGGCGGCGGAAGCACTGGCGGGCCAGGGCGGGGACCTCGCAGTCACTGTCCCCACGTCCGGCATCGCCTTCGCCCAGCTCATCCTTGGCTCGCTGGGCGTGCTGCTCATGAGCTCCGAGTTCACCACAGGAATGGCCCGCTCCACGTTTGCCGCCGTGCCCAAACGGATCCCCGCGTTCGTCGCCAAGCTCGTCGTGGTGATGGTCAGCGCCTTCATCCTGACGGCCGTATCCACCTACGTTGCGGGCCTGGTTGCCGTGCCGATCCTGGACAACTACGGCCTGAAGCTGGATCTTGCCAGTTCCCAGTCAATCAAGCTGCTGCTCGTCAACAGTGCCTATGTGGCTGCCGTGGCCGCGATCGGCATGGCCCTCGGGACTCTGGTGCGGAACTCGGCCGGAGGCATCATGAGCCTCGTGGGACTGTTCTTCGTGGCACCCATCGCCTTCCAGCTGATTCCGGGCGACTTCTTCGTGGAAGCCCGCAAGTACCTGCCCGGCAACACGCTGACGCCCCTGACGGCCGTAGAGCACGTCCCGGACACCCTCGAAGTCTGGCAGGCCGGACTTGTGCTGGGCGCCTGGGTAGTGGTGCCGCTGGCCCTCGCCACGATCCTGCTGAAAATCCGCGACGTCTAGGGTCAGAGCCTAGGCTCGTTCCATGACTGAAGCTGTTCCACTGAAGGACGCGCCGGCCGGCCAGGGCGGCGCGTCCTTCGCCGAGATAGCGGCCAGGCGCCGCGGCCGCCTGCGCCGCTACCTGCACCAGCATCCGCGCGTCATGGATGCCGTGGTGGTTCTCTGCTATCTCCTGCTGGTGACACCCACCATGGTGGACGCCGTACGCGCCGGGGTTTGGCTGGCAGCGGGGCTGCTCGCCGCCGTCGCCCTGTCCTTGTTTCTCCGGCGACGTTATCCGGTTCCTCTTGTGGCGTTCATTGCGGCCGTGGAGGTGGCTGTCACCCTGCTGCATCCCTGGGGGACCAACGTTTCCGCCGGGCTCTGGTTCTCGCTCTACGCCGTCGCCGTGGTGCGCACCAGGCGGTTCGCCCTGGTCACGCTTGCGCTCGCGACGGCACCGCTGGCGCTGCTCTACTTCTTCGCGGCTGTGGGTCCGCTGGAGAGGGAACTGCCCGCCTCTGCAACGTCGCCCGAAGAGTTCCAGCTGATCTCAAGCATCGCGGCGGGCACAACCATCGCGCTCTCAAACGTTCTCGCCACGGGCATCGGAATATCGGTTCGCCAGCGCCGGGAACACGAACAGGAGATTGCCGCGTGGGCGGCCCAGGCGGCCAAGCTCGGCTCCGTCAATGAACGGAACCGGATCGCACGGGAAATGCATGACGTCGTGGCGCACTCGCTGACCGTCATGGTCACACTTTCGGACGGGGCCGCCGTGGTGGTCCGGAAGGATCCCGAACGCGCGGCAGAGGTCTTGGCAGAGATGTCCCGGACCGGGCGTACCGCCCTGGCGGATATGCGCCGCGTTCTCGGGGTCCTGCGCGACGACGCGTCCGCGGGGCAGGCGCCGCGCGAGCCGCTGGCTGCCGGAGACAACCTCGCCAAGCTCCTGGACGGGTTCCGTACGGCAGGGCTTCCCGTGCACTACTCGCACACCGGACCCGCGCTGCCGGCG
The DNA here is from genome assembly GCF_056395245.1 of Arthrobacter sp. 10L430. NCBI lineage: Bacteria > Bacillati > Actinomycetota > Actinomycetes > Micrococcales > Micrococcaceae > Arthrobacter > Arthrobacter sp. 10L430. Next base: position 82,430 of record NZ_JBFTJD010000013.1, read on the forward strand.
GATGCCGCGTTCCAGCTGACCGTCTACCGCATTGTTCAGGAGTCGCTGACCAACGTGCTGCGATATGGCAGGGCGCTGAGCCGCGTCGACGTTACGGTGGTCCGTGACCCGTCCACGGTCACCATCGAAGTAGTGGATGACGGCCGGGGCACCGGCTCCGCACCCACCGGCACAGGCGCGCTTGGTTCGGGGCAGGGATTGACGGGCATGAAGGAACGGGCCGGGATCTACGGGGGTACCGTGGAGGCTGGGCGGACCACCAGCGGCGGCTGGCGGGTGAAGGCTGTCCTGGCACTCAACGGCAACAAGGGGGAAGAATGAGCGACGCCGGACGCATCCGGGTTTTGCTGGTGGATGACCAACCGCTACTGAGGATGGGCTTCCGGCTCATTCTGGAGGGCGAAGACGATCTGGAAGTGGTGGGCGAAGCCTCGGACGGGGCCGAGGCAGTCCGGGAGGTCCGCGAGCTCAAGCCCGACGTCGTTCTCATGGACGTCCGGATGCCGGTCCTGGACGGGATTGAGGCCACCCGCGCCATCACCGTCTCCGGCTCGTGCGCCAGGATCATCATCCTGACCACCTTCGACCTCGATGAGTACGCTTTTGCCGGGCTGCAAGCCGGAGCGTCGGCCTTTCTGCTCAAGGACGTGGCGCCGTCCGAGCTGGTCCAGGCCGTGCGGGTGGTGGCCAGCGGTGACGCCGTCGTCGCGCCCCGCGTTACCCAACGGCTCCTGGAAACCTACGTCCGTGGTGCGGCTGCCAACGCGCCGGCTGCGGCTGCCGCCACCCCCGCCCACCGGGATCCGCTGCTGGAGGCTCTGACTCCCCGGGAAACCGAAATGCTGGAGGCAATGGCCGAGGGCCTGTCCAATGCCGAAATCGCGCACCGGTACTTCCTTTCGGAAGCCACGGTAAAGACCCATGTCCGGCGGATCCTCACCAAACTCCACCTGCGGGACCGGGTCCAGGCCGTGGTCTATGCCTACGAAACAGGACTCGTGACCCCCAGCAACCCGGACTACTGAACCGGCCGCCGGCAGGTACCGCCAAGCGCCCCGCGCACAGCTTCCGCACAGGATTGCCCTATGCGGGCCATAGCTGCCTGGCGTTTCATGGATCCATGAGCACATCACCCCGCACCCCCGACGTGCAGCACTCCCCGCACAGGCCGCATCCCGACCACGACCGTGGCCTCCAGTTCGACCTCTCGACGCTGATGAGCCGGCGATCCCTGGGCATGTTCTTTGGCGCCGGCACGGCGGCTGCTGCGCTGGCTGCGTGCACGCCGGGTGGGTCGTCCGGTTCTGCGGGCACCACCGGAACCTCGGCGTCCGCGTCGGCCGGATCCACGGGCACGACGACGGCGCCCGCGGCTTCCGCCGCATCCTCCGCCAGTGCATCCCCCATAGCTTCCCCTACGGTGACCCGGGCGATCGCCGAGTGCGGTGTGGAGATCCCGCAGGAAACGGCCGGTCCCTACCCGGGCGACGGGTCCAACGGCCCGAACGTCCTCGAAGCCTCCGGCGTGGTGCGGCAGGACATCACGTCCAGCTTCGGTACGTCAGCCACGAAGGTCGACGGCGTACCGCTGACCGTCACGCTGACCCTGCTCGACAACGCCAACGGCTGCGTTCCGCTGGCCGGCGCCGCCGTCTACGCCTGGCACTGTGACCGGGACGGAAAGTACTCCCTGTACGATTCCGGGTTGGAAAACGAGAACTACCTCCGCGGCGTGCAGGAAGCGGACGCTAACGGGCAGGTCACCTTCAAGACCGTCTACCCGGGTGCCTACAACGGCCGCTGGCCGCACATCCACTTCGAAGTCTTTGAATCCATGAATAACGCCACAGCGGCCGGGCAGGTGCTGGCGGTCTCGCAGATCGCGATGACCGATGCGGCCTGCAAGGTGGTCTACACGTCCCCTGGCTATGAGGCCAGCGCCCAGAATTTCCCCAACACCACCTTGCAGTCGGACAACGTCTTCGGCGACGACGGCGGCATCTACCAGCTCGCCACCATGTCGGGTTCAGTATCGGCCGGCTACACCGCAGGTCTCAACGTCACTGTCTAACGCGGCGCTAGACTCGGAGCCATGCCTCTCCACACCTCTGCCGCAGACCACATCCGGGACCTGGGCGACTATGTCAGCGCATCGCCGTCGAGCTTTCACGCCGTCCACGAAGCGGCGCGGAGGCTGGACGGGGCGGGCTTTACCGGGCTGGACGAGCTTGAGCCGTGGGAAGCGGCGGCAGGCAAGTTTTATGTGATCCGCGACGGCGCACTGATCGCCTGGGTGACCCCCGATGGTGCCGGCCCCACCACCGGCTTCAACGTTCTGGGCGCGCACACGGATTCGCCGTCTTTCAAGCTCAAGCCCAAGCCCACCACCGGCAGGTTCGGCTGGCTGCAGGCCGGCGTGGAAGTCTACGGCGGACCCCTGCTCAACTCGTGGCTGGACCGCGAACTGCAGCTTGCCGGACGCCTGGTCATGCTCGACGGCACCCAGCACCTCACCGCCACCGGTCCGCTCCTGCGCTTTCCTCAACTCGCCATCCACCTCGACCGTGCCGTTAATGAGGGCTTGGCCCTGGACAAGCAGCAGCACATGAATCCGGTGTTCGGCCTCGGCGATCCAGCCGGGGAGGACCTGCTGGGACTCCTGGCCCAGCGTGTGTCCGGCGCCGGGACTGTTGATCCTGCGCAGATCGGGGGATACGACGTCGTCATTGCGGACACGCAGCCGGCTGCCGTTTTCGGGGCCAAGGGCGAGTTTTTCGCCTCCGGCCGGCTGGATAACCTATCCGCGACGCACGCCGGGCTGATGGCCCTTATCGCCCTCGCGTCACGGCCGGGGGGCGGTTCCTCCACCACCGGACCGGCCCCGATTGCCGTGCTTGCTGCGTTTGATCATGAGGAAATCGGTTCGGCGTCGCGCTCGGGCGCCTGCGGGCCCGTGCTCGAGGACGTCCTGGTCCGCATTTCGGACGGGCTGGGGGCGTCGGTGAGCCAGCGGCGGCAGGCGTTTGCGGCGTCGTTCTGCGTTTCCGCGGATGCCGGACACGCTGTCCACCCGAACTATCCCGAGCGGCATGATCCCGTCAACCGTCCCCTCCTCAACGGGGGGCCGTTGCTCAAGATCAATGCCAACCAGCGATATGCCACGGACGCCGCCGGTGCCGCCCTCTGGGCACGGCTCTGCGGCGAAGCCGGCGTTCCCTACCAGGAATTCGTGTCCAACAACGTCATGCCGTGCGGCTCCACCATCGGGCCGCTGACGGCCACCCGGCTGGGAATCAGGACCGTGGACGTGGGGGTGCCCCTCCTGTCGATGCACTCCGCGAGGGAACTGTGCGGCGTGGAGGATCCGCACCGTCTTGCTAAGGTGACGGAACGGTTCTTCGCGGTTCCGGCATAGATGTGCCCGCTGGGCGAAGATTTCCGCTCCGTTACAAAAGTCCGCCCCAGAAAACTTGCGTTGACTATTAGTACTTCCCGTTGGAAGTCTGCCCGTTTTCCGGCGAGGCAAACTGTGCGACTGCATAAGTCTCTGCCCTTGGCTACTCGCCTAGTGTGAAACGCATCATGTGGGACGCGGCACACGCTCCTGCCGGCTCCGGCCCACACCCAAGATCTGAAATCAACAAGAGGACGGCGCATTCATGCACGCTGACCAGCAACTCTCGAAATCCCTGAAACCCCGCCACCTGTCCATGATCGCCATCGCCGGGGTCATTGGCGCAGGGCTGTTCGTCGGCTCCGGTGCCGCAATCCAGCAGGCAGGACCGGGCATCCTGCTTGCCTACACGGCCGCCGGAATCGTGGTCATCCTGGTGATGCGGATGCTGGGTGAGATGGCTGCCGCCAATCCCGAGACCGGATCCTTCTCCACGTACGCCGACAAGGCTCTGGGCCCTTGGGCAGGCTTCAGCATCGGCTGGCTCTACGCCTGGTTCTGGATCATCGTGCTCGGAATCGAGGCGACCGCCGGTGCCGCCATCATGCACCGCTGGGTTCCCGGCATCGACCAGTGGATCTGGGCCCTGCTCCTCATGGTCCTGCTGACACTGACCAACCTTGGCTCGGTGAAGTCCTACGGTGAGTTCGAGTTCTGGTTTGCCTCCGTCAAGGTCGCGGCCATTGTCCTCTTCCTGCTCTTTGGTGTGGCAGCCATCCTGGGCCTGGTCCCCGGCGTTCCGGCACCGGGACTGAGCAACCTGACCGACAACGGCGGCTTCCTGCCGAACGGGCCGGGAGCGGTGCTCGCCGGCATCCTCGTGGTGGTCTTCTCCTTCTTCGGCGCCGAAATCGCCACCATCGCCGCCGGCGAGTCCGAGAACCCCGTGGATGCTGTGAAGAAGGCCGTGAAGTCCACCGTCTGGCGCATCCTGGTCTTCTACATCGGCTCCATTGCCATTGTTGTCACCCTGCTGCCGTGGAACTCAGCCAACGTCGCCAAAAGCCCGTATGTTGCGGTGATCGAACTGTTCGGCATCCCCGGCGCCGGCACCATCATGGACATCGTTGTGCTCACGTCCGTGCTGTCCTGCCTGAACTCCGGCCTCTACACGGCCAGTCGGATGCTCTTCTCACTCTCCCGGCGCGGGGATGCCCCGAAGTCCTGGATGAAGATCTCCCGCCGCGGCGTGCCGGCCGCGGCTGTTCTGGCCTCCACCGTGGTGGGCTTCATCACCGTGGGCCTGAACTACATCGCTCCGGACACCGTGTTCCTGTTCCTGGTGAACACCTCCGGTGCCATCGCGCTGTTCGTCTGGCTGGTCATTGCCGTGTCGCAGCTGATCCTGCGCCGCCGGATGGGTTCCGCCGCCAAGGACCTTGCCCTGAAGATGTGGCTGTTCCCGTACCTGACGTGGCTGGCCATCGGCAGCATCGTCGCGCTCATCATCGGCATGGTGATTCTCGAATCCACCCGGGAGTCACTCCTGCTGTCAGTCGGCCTCGCTGCGGTCGTGGTCGGCATCGGCGTATGGCGTTACCGCAGGGGCAACGCGGAAAGCGGCCCTCTGGAAGCCACCGTTCCGGAAACCGAAGCGGCCAGCGTGGGCGCAGAGCCGACGTCGTAGTCTGCGGTTGCAACGCGCAGCTTGAATACCCGAACCGTCCGCCCGGTGTGCCGTTAAGGCCCGCCGGGCGGACGGTTTTGCGTTGCCGACGGCGGGTGAACAGCAGTCAGCCCTGTCGCGGCGCGAACATGATCAAAGCCACGCCCGCGAGGCACACAGCGGCGCCGATGAGGTCCCAGCGATCTGGCCTGAAGCTGTCCAGGATCACGCCCCAAGCCAACGAGCCCACGATGAATACGCCGCCGTAGGCAGCCAGGACACGGCCAAAATTGGCGTCGGGCTGGAACGCGGCCACAAATCCGTAGATCCCCAGGGCCACGACGCCGAGTCCGGCCCACCACCATGCCCTGTCCTCCCGCACAGCCTGCCAGATCAGCCAGGCGCCACTGATTTCCGCGGCCGCGGCAAGGGCGAACAGCAGGACCGATTTCAGAATCGTCATGGCTCCAGTATTTCCTTGGGCGTGATTTATCCACAGCCGGCCGTCATGTGGCTGGAACGGTGGCCGTTTTCCCCGGGGTGCAGCGCCGGTCAGTACCGGCGTCACGTTTTCCACATAGGAGTCTCTGCTGCTGCACCCGCCGGCAGCAGCACGTTAGCCTCGAGTCAGAGCACGAATCGCGGAATCCCTCCCCGATGCACTAAGATATTGAAGTCTGTGCTGCGCCCTGCCTCCGTTTTGGAGCCTGGCCTGCACGGCACCGCAAATGAACCTCCTGTTACGGAAATGCCGTAACCGCTTAGCCCAAAGGAGGTGGGTTCACATATGCGTCCTTACGAATTGATGGTAATCATCGACCCCGAGGTCGAAGAGCGTACCGTAGAGCCGTCGCTTCAGAAGTTCCTGAATGTCATCACCAACGATGGTGGAACCATCGAAAAGGTCGACATCTGGGGCCGCCGTCGCCTCGCTTACGACATCAAGAAGAAGTCCGAAGGTATCTACGCCGTGGTGAACTTCACCGCCAAGCCGGAAACCGCCAAGGAACTTGACCGCCAGCTGAGTCTCAATGAGACCATCATGCGCACCAAGATCACCCGCCCCGAAGAGCAGAAGGTCGTTGCTGAGTAATTTCAGCTCCCGGCATTCATTCTTTACCCCGCAGGAACGAACAAGGAGGCAGTAGATGGCAGGCGAAACCACTATTACGGTCATCGGTAATCTCACCAATGACCCCGAACTGAGGTTCACACCGTCAGGTTCGGCAGTAGCGAACTTCACCATCGCTTCTACGCCCCGCACTTTTGACCGCCAGTCCAATGAGTGGAAGGACGGGGAAACCCTGTTCCTCCGCGCATCGGTGTGGCGCGAAGCAGCTGAAAACGTCGCCGAGTCCCTGACAAAGGGCATGCGCGTGATCGTTTCCGGCCGACTGAAGAGCCGTTCCTACGAAACAAAAGAAGGCGAAAAGCGCACCGTTATCGAGCTCGAGGTCGATGAAATCGGCCCGAGCCTGCGCTACGCCAACGCCAAGGTCAACCGCACCCAGCGCTCCGGCGCTCAGGGTGGACAGGGCGGCTTCGGCGGCGGCAACAGCGGCGGTGGATTCGGTGGCGGCCAGGGTGCAAACCAGGGCGGCAACACCGGCGGAACCTGGGGTGGCAACCAGCCCGCAGCGCAGGAAGACCCTTGGGCCACGCCCGGGGTCAGCAATGCAGGCGGCGGCTGGGGCAACGGCCCGGATTCCGAACCTCCCTTCTAAATAAACACATCAAAGGTTCTACGCCGGCAACCCCTGAAGCGTGCCATATGGCACGTTTTGGTCACCGCCGCCGTCGGACCACCACCATCCCGTGGATCAATGTCCACGGGCTCCAAAGAATAGGAGCTCCACGATGGCTAAGGCTGAACTCCGTAAGCCCAAACCAAAGTCCAACCCCTTGAAGGCCGCTGACATCACCGTCATCGACTACAAGGACGTAGCATTGCTGCGCAAGTTCATCTCCGACCGCGGAAAGATCCGCGCCCGTCGCGTCACCGGCGTCACGGTGCAGGAACAGCGCAAGATCGCCCAGGCAATCAAGAACGCCCGCGAAGTTGCTCTGCTGCCTTACTCCGGCGCTGGCCGCGGCTAAGGAAGGGATTAACTAACATGGCAAAGCTCATTCTGACCCACGAAGTAACCGGTCTCGGTGCTGCAGGCGACGTTATCGAGGTCAAGGACGGTTACGCACGTAACTACCTGCTGCCCCGCGGCTTCGCTCTGACCTGGTCCAAGGGTGGCGAGAAGCAGGTTGAGTCCATCAAGGCTGCCCGCGTCGCCCGCGAGCACGCTTCCCTGGAAGATGCTCAGAAGCAGGCCGCTGCGCTGTCCGCCAAGCCGGTCAAGCTGGTCGTCAAGGCTGGCGAAAGCGGCCGCCTGTTCGGCACGGTCAAGCAGGCCGACGTTGCTGACGCTGTTGAGGCCGCTGGCCTTGGCCGCATCGACAAGCGCAAGGTTGAACTGCCGACGCACATCAAGTCGGTCGGTTCCTACCAGGCCAACGTCCGTCTGCACGACGACGTTGCCGCTGTGATCGAACTCGACGTAGTCGCAGGCAAGTAGTCTTTCCGGCTCGAAGCCAGATCGCTGCGCAGTCCTGAACTGCTGAAAGCCCCCGCTGTCGGTTCCCCCGGGAACCCGACAACGGGGGCTTTCGCTTTCCGTCACGGTCCGTTCAGTGGCGTTGGACCACGGTGGTGTAGTAGCGGTAACCCGCCCGGATCAGTTCAGCCAGTGCGGTTTCATCGATGTCCTCGAGCTTGTTGACGTACACGCAGCCGGCACCCATCTTGTGGTTGCCCAGCCTCGCGAGGAGTTCAGGGGCTTCCGGTGCCGCGCTCAAACCGTACAGGGACAGGCTGGCTTTGCGCGGAGAGAATCCGACCGCCGCGGCATCGCCTTCCCGCCCGCTGTCGTATTTGTAGTGGTACCTTCCGAATCCGACGATGGTGGGCCCCCACATCTCGGGTTCCTCGCCGGTCAGCTCCGCCATGAGGGCCCGCAGCCGGAGGCCGTCCTGGCGCCGGACAGGATGTTCCACACCGGCCAGGAACTCATCCACCGAGGCGCCGGTTACTTGCGTCTTGTTTTCCGCCATGGAGGCAGTGTACGTCGCCTTGCTGCCGGCGCTGATAGTTCGCGAACTGAACGGCCCGCACTCCGCAACGCCGCCACCAACTCCGAAGTCCGGAATAAACACGGAAGGGCCAGGGTTGACGGAGTAGATGCAAACGCATGCACTGTCGCAGACAGTCGACCCTGAGGAGATCACCGTGGAGACCCGCCGCATAACCGTTCTGTCCGCCGGCCTGGGGGTTCCGTCGTCGAGCAGGCTGCTGGCCGACCAGTTGGCCGGTGCCGCCAGCCAACAGCTTGAGGCAGCCGGGTACGAGGTGACCGTTGACGTGGTGGAACTCCGCGATCTGGCCGTGGACATCGCCAACAACTTCGTCACCGGCTACGCGGCTCCGCGCCTCGCAGAGGTTATCGCCGGGGTGGAGGCGTCCGACGGAATCATCGCGGTCACGCCTGTCTTCAGCGCCTCGTACAGCGGCCTCTTCAAGTCTTTCATCGACGTGCTGGACCCCAAGTCACTGGAGGGGAAGGCTGTGCTGCTGGGCGCCACGGGCGGAACCGACCGCCACCAGATGGTCCTCGAGTACGCCATGCGCCCACTGTTCAGCTACCTCCGCACCAGGGTGGCTCCGACGGCCGTCTTTGCCGGCCCCCAGGACTGGGGGAACACGGACGACGTCGGCTCTCCCCTTTCGGCGCGAATCGGGCGGGCGGCGGGCGAGTTTGCCGGCCTGCTGAACGGGGTGCAGCCCGGCAGGAAGCAGGCGCCCCTGGAGTCGCTGCCTTTTGAACAGCTGCTGGCCGGGATATCCGCCGCGCGGTAGTGGTGCGGACCGGTGAACTATTCCCGGGACCCGCTCGTTGTGCCGGTCATGAAGTGTCCTGTTGATTCTGTAGACCTGATCATGAGCGAACGCAGTGGAGTGGAGATTGATTACTGCCCCCAGTGCCGCGGCGTATGGCTTGACCGAGGGGAGCTGGACAAGATCATTGACCGTGCGGCCGACTCGTTCGGGGGAGCGGGCGCGCCTGCGGCGCCGCCAGTACCGGCCCCGCCAGCTCCGGGCATGGTCCCGCCTCCCCTGTACCAGAACCACGAGGCGCCGCGGGAACGGCCCCGCTATGAGCAGCCGAACTATGACAAGCCCGGTTACTACAAGCCCCGTTATGACGACCGTGGCTACGGCAAGGGCTATGACCGCGAGTACGACCGCCGGCGGCCAAAAAAGAAGGAAGGATGGCTGGGCGACCTCTTCGACTTCTGACCGTTCGCGGGTTCTGCGCGACGGTGGCCCGCGCAGGAAGACTCAGCGGTCAGACGCCCCAGAAATGCGGCGCGTCCTCCACCTGGATGATCAGTCGTCCAACAGCGCGATGAATTCGCGGGCCTGCTTCATGGTGATGTCCGAATGCCTGGAGAGGGCGGTGGCCGCCGCCTCCGTGTTACCGCTTTTGGCCAGGGTCCGGATACGGCCGTAAATCTCGTCGTTCAGCATGTTGCTGCTGACTTCCCGCGTGACGTCGCCCTTGCTCGCGATTGCCCGGTACCGGTAGGGGAACCGCTGCGGCGTTTCGTCGTCGGGGTCTGGTTCGCTGGCCTCCGCCGCCGGGGAGTGGAATGGCTGGGGGTGGGCAGCCAAGGCCGCCACGGCGTCCCGCGAAGCCCGAAGGCCGAGACCTGACACCTCGTAATAGAGCTTTATGGCAGCCATGGCCTGTCCCTGCGCGATCAGCGCATAAAGCCTCCGGTGTTCGTCCTCGGAGAGCTTGGTCGCAGCCGCCCTGGCCAGTTCGACAGAGTCCGGCGGTGCCTGCGCCGGCCCGACGGCCGTCCGCTGGCGGCGGTTCCATGCCCGGACGGCGAAGGCCAGGGCGACGGCGACGGCCACGAGGATCAGGACGGGGATCACGAGCGGTTCCATGGTTCTAAAGCCGATCTACGTATTGCTTGGCGGTCAAAAGGTCGGAGTGCGTTGCCTGGCGCAGGAGCTTGATGGCCTGGAGCTTTTGCCCGTTACGCGCCATCGACTGCAGCTGGAGCGCCAACTGCGCGTTGACCTGCCCCCCGGGCAGGACCGACCCCTGGTAGCCAGGGTGGCCTGAGGCGGGACCAGAGGCCGCCTGAGCCAGAAGCGCGGCCCGGGCGTGATCGTTCTGTTGGGTCTGCTGCTGTTCGTTCTGGCTGGGACGCGTCGCCGCATCAACCCGTGCACGCGCGGCCGTCGCAGCCTGCACCTGGGCCGCATAGTGGGCCTGTGAGCGCCTGGCCAGATCCAACTGGTAGCGGTCGGCCTCCGACATTCCGGTGTCGCGCGGCTTCAGTGCCGTGGAGAGGGCCCAAAGAACCGCCGCCAGAACGAGGACAGGCACTATGGCTATCAGAACGTCGCCCATAGATAGAGCTTAGGCCAGTTAGTCGTTATCCACAGCATATGCAGCGGTACGCATGCGGCGGTCCTGTCGGGCCGAACGTCGCCGAACGTCGCCGCCCGGCGTGGAGCGGTCCGGGGAGCGTTCGCGATAATGATCACATTCCGCCCATCTCCGGCGGTCAACACGGGAAATTACCGGCGAGTATCCCCAGGCGCGGCGTTCCGGCTGTGGATGAAGGTTCAAGAAAAGAATTTTGAGTCCACAGGCCTCGACGGGCGTTTCCGCAGGTCAGGCCGCATATAGGCGTGAAAGAAATTTGATATCCACACCTTCGCCCACAGACTGTGCACAAGCAGCGGCCCATTGTGCACAGGTTATCCACAGACGTGCAAAACTCCGGGCTTTGTGCGTTGCCCGGCGGGCGCTAACGTAGCGGAGACACCGAATCGGGACATGCGCTCCACATCAGCCAACCGGACCGGGGCCCCCATTTCAGGGTTTCGGATAATCCGCCGTGCCCTGTGGAAAACCTGTGGATGAGGCGTCGGCCGAGGTCACGGCTTCCGGCTTAAATTGTCAGGGCTGGCTGGTACAACTTTTCATTAGCCGGCGCTGCAGCTTTCGCGGAAACGCGCGTTCGACGGCACACGGCAGACTTGCCGCAGGCCTCCATCAGGGGACTGCGGACACTATGGAGGACGGCAGCTTTGTCAGTTACGCACCTGGACTCAATCGAGGGCACCCGCGGATCCGAAGGCAGCCGCAAGCCTCCACAGGACATTCCTGCCGAACAGTCCGTGCTTGGCGGCATGATGCTCTCCAAAGACGCCATCGCTGATGTGGTGGAGATCCTTCGGGGCCAGGACTTCTACCGCCCCGCCCACGAGACCATCTACGAGGCCGTCATCGACCTCTATGGCCGCGGCGAACCCGCGGATGCGGTGACGGTTTCGGACGAGCTGACCAAGCGCGGCGAGATCAACAGAATCGGCGGTCCGGCCTACCTGCACGAGCTCATCCAGACAGTCCCCACTGCTGCCAACGCGGGATACTACGCGGAAATCGTGGCCGAGCGCGCAGTCCTGCGGCGGCTGGTCAACGCCGGGACCAAGATCGTCCAGCTGGGCTACGGATCCGACGGCGAAGTCGAAGACCTTGTCAACCAGGCCCAGGCTGAGATCTACGCCGTGGCCGAACGGCGCACTGCCGAGGACTACGTGGTCCTCAAGGACGTCATGGAATCCACGGTGGACGAGATCGAAGCTTCGGGCCACCGCGGCGAGGGCATGACGGGCGTGCCCACGGGCTTCTACGAACTGGATGAGCTGACCCACGGCCTGCATCCGGGGCAGATGATCGTCATCGCCGCCCGCCCTGCTGTGGGTAAGTCCACGTTCGCCCTGGACTTTGCCCGGTCCGCTGCCATCAAGAACAATCTGGCCACCGTCATGTTCTCCCTGGAAATGGGCCGGAACGAGATTGCCATGCGACTTCTTTCGGCGGAGGCCACCATCGGCCTCCAGGACCTCCGCAAGGGCACGATCAAGGACGAGCAGTGGTCCAAGATCGCCACCACAATGGGCCGGATGAATGATGCCCCGCTGTTCATCGACGACAGCCCCAACATGTCCCTGATGGAGATCCGTGCCAAGTGCCGCCGCCTCAAGCAGCAGCATGACCTCAAGCTGGTTATCCTCGACTACCTGCAGCTCATGAGCTCCGGCAAGAAGGTTGAGTCCCGCCAGCAGGAAGTCTCGGAGTTCTCCCGTGCCTTGAAGCTGCTGGCCAAGGAGCTCCAGGTCCCCGTCATTGCCCTGTCCCAGTTGAACCGTGGTTCCGAGCAGCGACAGGACAAGCGGCCCATGGTCTCGGACCTCCGTGAGTCGGGTTCCATCGAGCAGGACGCGGACATGGTCATCCTGCTCCACCGCGAGGACGTCTATGACAAGGAGTCGCCGCGCGCCGGCGAGGCGGACATCCTGATCGCCAAGCACCGTAACGGCCCCACCAAGGACATCGTGGTCGCCTTCCAGGGCCACTACTCCCGCTTCGCCAATATGGCAGCAGACGCCGGAGGCGGCGGGTTCTAGCCGGAGCGCCTGCTACGCCCTCTGCTGCAGGAGGTGGTTCGGCAGACGGTTTCCCGGCGCCGATGCACGGATTTCCAGAAGGTGCCGGGCATGCGCCTGGAGGCGCTTGTCCTCGTCAGAGACCGGGGCCCATTCGGGGATGGGTACCGAGGTGCCCTCGGCGTCCCGGGCCACCATCACCGTGAGGCAGTGGGTGGTGAGGTTGAGTTCGCCGCTTTTGGGATCGCCCGAGCGGACATGTACCGCCACGTGCATGCCCTTGGTGCCGGTGTAGACGAGCCGTGCCTCCACTTCCACCACATGCCCTATCAGCAGCGGGCGGTAGAACCGCACACCGCCGGAGAACACTGCCACGGTGTCCTTGCCGCAGTAGCGCGATGCGCAGACGTACGCGGCTTCGTCGATCCACTTCATGACGATGCCGCCGTGGACCTTCCCGCCCCAGTTGACGTCAGTGGGTGCGGCCATAAACCGCAGCACAACGCGCTCCGCGGTGCCTGCGTCCGTATATTCCTGTGCGTTCATGGCTTCCACGATCTGTTCACGGATCTTGATCCGGGCCAGGGCGTGGTCGCGTTGTTCGAGTTCCTCCGCCGTGGTGGGCTCGAACTGCTTGACGGGGGTGGGTTTACCGTCCTCGCCCACGGCCACGAAGATCACCATGCACTGGCTCCGCATGGTGGCCGGGCCGCCCTTGGGATCGCCTGAGGAAACAACAGTGCGGATGTGCATGGAGGACCGGCCGGTGTAGACGATAGTGGCGGTGACTTCCACCATGTCGCCGCTGTTCACGGGGTCCGCAAAGTGGATGTTGCCCACGTAGGCGGTGACGCAATAGGACTTGGCCCATCCGACGGCGGCTGCGTAGGCAGCCTTGTCCACCCACTCCAGGACCGTTCCGGCGTCAACGGAACCGCTGTGGCCGACGTCGGTGGGGGCCGCAAGGAATCGGAGGGTCACGGAATTCGCCGCAGTCTCGCTCATGCTGCGATCTTACTGACGCCGGGCGCCGCGCAGCAGCCGGACCGACACAAACGCTGCACCGCACGCCACAAGCGGACCGGGCAGCGCGGAAGTGCGGTCCCCCGAGCCGCGGCTTGTGTTCACCTACCCGGGCGGCGTCGGGGTGCTGGTGCGGCCACGCTTGAGTCTGTGGGCGGGTGGAACTTGAAGGCTACAACCGGCTCAGCCCGGCCCGGGACGGGCGCCACATCCTGGTGGCCACCGGCGATGCGTTCCGCGTTTTCGACGCCGGGGCCCGTCCGGCGTTACGGGCTAAGGCTCCAGATCCGTTCCTCGAGGAGGTCCAACGAAAGACGGCGGCTGCGCACTGAAGTGCGCAGCCGCCGTCGTCATTTTCCGAAGAAGACGTTTTGCCGGGGAAGACTAGGCGAGGACGTTCAGCTTCGAGCCGCGGCGGCCGAAGAGGGCGCGGTCAAGCGAGAGGCGCCCCGCACCGGCGAGTGCCACGGCGAGGGCGGCCGCGGCCAGCAGGAGGACCAGTTCGTAGCCGCCGTTGGCAGCGAAAACGCCTGCCGGGGCGTGAACCAGGAAGAGCGCGCCGAGCATGTCCAGGGCCAGCAGTGCAGCGAAGACCCGGGCCAGGACCCCGAGGATCAATGCGACACCGCCCACCAGTTCAAGGGTGGCCACGATGGGGGCAGCGGCCTCAGCTGCAGGAATCCCCATCTTGGTGAATGAAGCCTGGGTGCCGGCGATGGTGAACTCGTTGAACTTCTGCCAGCCGTGGGCTGCGAACAGGAATCCGACAATGACGCGCAGGATCGTGAGGGCCGTGGTGGCAAGGGTGGACTGGTTCATGGAAAATTTTCACCGTTCGTATCGGTTGCGTTCGGTCGTATAAGCGGGCGATCGGATCGCCGGCTTTGATTCCACTGTCTCGCGTCATTGGTTGAAGTGTCAAGTAAATGTGACGCGCTGTGGCTTTTCCCACAATCTCTAAGCCCGCTGCGCAGCGGAAGTCCGCCCTGTCAGCGCATCTTCCGGAGCCACGGGCCCAGCAGTCGGGTGGTGACCGGAAGGAAGATGTAGGTCATGAGCGGCGTCAGGAGGCAGGTGGCCAGCAGCACCTGGAAGACAAGCGGCCAGTCCTGGGTCACCGGGTGAAGCAGGAAATTAGCCAGCAGGCTGAGCGGAAAGAACGGCAGGAAGATGCTGACCATCTGCTTCCACCGGGGAGGCACCACGGTTTCGGGAACGGCAAGGTGGACGTCGCCCTGTTGCGCGAACCAGCCCTCAATCCCCGTGCGGCGCTCAACCCGGGTGATCTCCACGAGGCCTGAGGCGCTGTCGATCCACCAGCGCCGTTCCTCGGACTGCTCCCAGTCGTTGAGGAGGTCGGCATCGGCAAAACGGTACAGCATGTGCCACTCATCCGAATCGGCCGCCGAGCGGACCCAGCCGGATCCGAGGTAGCCGGGCCATTCGCGGGCGAGTTCCTGGCCGGCATGGGCCCAGGCACTGGCTTGGCGCGTACGGCCGGGGAGCACAGTGCGGGCAACGGAGACGGTAACGGGCTGGGGGAGGGACTCAGTCAGGGGCACTGCAGAAATCCTACCGGCAGCTTACGGCCGCCCCGCCGCAAGGCAGCCTGCGGCCTGCCCGCAGCGCTCCGGGGGAGACCATTTCTTGGGGCGACCGCTAGGCTGAACCGTGCCTGACTCACCTGCGACCGCTGTTTCGGACCTGAAACCAGCGAGCCATTCCCGCGAAATCCTGCGGCTCGCCGTGCCCGCATTCGGAGCGCTCATCGCCGAGCCGCTCTTCCTGCTCGCCGATTCGGCCATCGTGGGTCACCTCGGCGTGTCCCAGTTGGCCGGCGTGGGTCTGGCCTCCGCTGTGCTTCACACGGCGGTGGGCCTGATGGTGTTCCTTGCCTACTCCACCACCCCCGCAGTGGCGCGGGCGGTTGGCGACGGCCAGTTCGCCAAGGCACTCGCCGCCGGACGCGACGGCGTCTGGCTCGCCCTGCTGCTCGGCACCGGCCTGGCCGTGGCGGGCTTCCTTGCGGCCGAGCCCCTGGTGGGGCTCATGGGTGCCGGCGGCGACGTCCGGCAGTTCGCCGTTGACTACCTGCGCTGGTCCATGCCCGGGCTGGTGGCGATGCTCCTGATCTTCGCAGGAACGGGGGTCCTGCGGGGACTTCAGGACACCCGCACCCCGCTGGTGGTGGCCACCGCGGGCTTCACCGTGAACGTTGCGCTGAACCTCGTACTGGTTTACGGCCTGGGCTGGTCGGTGACCGGATCGGCTGTGGGCACCAGCATCGCGCAGTGGGCCATGGCTGCCGTGTACCTGGTGATGGTCCAGCGCAGCGCCCGAAGCCACGGCGTTTCCCTGCTGCCCGACTGGCACGGGATCCGGACCATGACGAGGGTGGGCTCCTGGCTGATGCTCCGGACGCTCAGTCTGCGGATCGCCATCCTGGCCACCGTCCTGGTGGTCACCGCCCAGGGCGCCGTGAACCTCGCGGCACACCAGCTGGCCATGACCATGTTTACGTTCCTGGCTTTCGCGCTGGACGCCCTGGCGATCGCCGCGCAGGCTCTCATCGGCAAGGAGCTGGGCGCCTCGAAGCCGGCGAAGGCACGGCTGCTGACCCGCACCATGATCCGCTGGGGCACCGGTTTTGGCGTGGTGACCGGCGTGCTGCTCGCGGTGGCGGCCCCCTTTGCCGGCGCCCTGTTCACCTCCGACGAAGGAGTCCGGTCCGTGCTCACGCTCGCACTCTGGGTGCTGGCCGCAGGGCAGCCGATCGCCGGCTACGTGTTCGTCCTCGACGGCGTGCTGATCGGGGCCGGCGACGCGAAATACCTGGCGATTGCCGGCGTCATAAACCTTGCGGTGTACCTCCCGCTGCTCCTGGCGGTCCCGTTCGCGGGCGCAGGCGGTGCCGCGGCGCTCGTATGGGTGTGGGCTGCCTTTTCGCTGGGGTACATGCTGGCCAGGGCTGTGACGCTTGGGCTTCGGGCCCGTACGGACCGCTGGATGGTGCTGGGCTCCTGAGCCCCGTTCCCCACAGGTTCGACGCCGCACAGGTTCGACGCTGCACAGGGGCGCACTAAACTGGAGCGGTGACTTCCCCCGTGAACCCAGCCGAGCCGGCATCCGTGACTGCCCACCAAGCGGAGCTGTGGAAGCCCGTGCTGCTCCGCGCGGCCGCGGCGCTGGCCTTCGGTGCGGTTACCGTTTTTTGGGCGGCGCCCTCCGTGGCCGGAATGGGATTCGCCGGCGGGCTGTACCTTCTGGCTACCGGTGCCGTGATGCTCTGGGGCATCCCCCTGGCCGGCCTTCGCCGGGACGTGGCTCCCGGCAGGACCATGTCCGCGGCGGCATCCATCCTGATCGGCGCCGGCGTCACTCTGCTGATCCTGCAGGGCAGCCTGCTCTTCGGCGTCATCGCGGCCCTCGGAATCGGCCTCGCGGGCGCCGCTGAACTGTACCTGGGCCTGAGGTTCCGGCGCCGCCACACCCTCGCCCGCGACTGGGTCACCTCCGGCTTTGTCGGTCTTGGGACTGCCGCCGCACTGCCGTTCTTTATCCCGCTTGGTCCCCACGCCCTGCTGGGGGTTGCCGGCGGAGGCGCCATCATCTCGGGCGTGCTTTGGATCCTTGCGGGCCTTTCGCTCAGGCATGATGCGAGGACGGCCACCGCGAAGGCCGTAAACTAGAGGTAAGGGTTCTACTCCTTGTAGAACAATCACACATCAAAACGGGTGGGCCGTGTCGCTGCCGCCCGCATGGGAGGACACACCGTGGCAAACCAGATGCCAGGACAACCGCGCAATCCGCGGACCTCGGTTAAGGGACCGCTGATGTTCTCAGCCTTCTGGGGTGTTGTGGCCTTTTTCGGCGTGCTGATCTTCGCCTCGGGCGGCAGTGCCCACTCGCCGCGGTTCGACCTCGCTTTCACGGGCGCCGGCATCGCATTCATTGTCACCCTTGTCATCGCGGCCATGCTGTCCATGAGCTACAAGGACAACGCCGCGCACCTGGGCAAGGGATCCGGCGTGAACCTCAGCTCGGCCAAGCGGCCGTCCCATGGCTACGGCGGCCCCGGCCCGCAGACGCCGCCAAGTACTCCCCGCTCCGCTGACAGTTCAAACCCCGACGGCGAAACCCCCTAGCGCCGCCGTCGCACCTGTCCGCCTACTCTCCTGCCGCCCGGCGCGCCCGATAGGCTGCCACGTGCGCCCTGTTGGCACAGTTGCCGGTGTCGCAATACCTCTTTGACCGGTTGCGGCTGAGGTCCAGCACCACGGCGTCACAGTCATCGGCCGCGCACAAAAGCATGCGGTCCATTTCCTTGCTGCGGATCACGTCCACCAGTGCCATGGCCGCCTCCGTGCCCATTCTGTACGCCAGCGGCGCCTCGCGTGTGGTGGCGTGGAGGTGCCAGTCCCACTGGTCGTGCTTCAGGAGCTGGGGCAGGGCATGCGCCTCGCGCAGGAGGCGGTTTACCCCCTCCACGGCTGTATCTTCGTCGGCCGTCCAGAGCCTTGCGAGCTCCGTCCGGAGAGCCTGCACGCTTGCCAGTTCGGCAGCGTCCTTCGTCCGCGACCCGGTGAAGCCCTCCGCCGCCAGGAACTGGTCCAGGTCCGTCACGGTGGCGAGCTTTTCCTCCCCGTTTGCCGCGCTGTTAATCAGGTTCACCGCGGTGCGCAGCGCCACCTCCGTGTCAGGGGCAAAAACCATCTTGACTCCTTACAGTGTCCGGCGTAATGTCATTACCAATACCCCACTTTACTCCTGACAGGAGGCCGCTGTGCCTGCAGCCAGCAACCGTGCCAAGATGCCGCTCCAGGCAGGCCCTTCGATCTCTCCGGCAGGCCCTTCGATCTCTCCGGCAGCCGCCCGCGCGAGGGGCTTCATGGCGTCAGGCCTCGGCACGGCCCTCTTTTCCTCGGCCGTGTTCGGGCTTTCCGGATCATTCGCGAAAGCACTCCTGGAAACCGGCTGGACCCCGGGCGCCGCTGTCACGGCCCGGCTGACCGGCGCAGCCATCATCCTTGCGATCCCTGCCATCCCGGCACTCCGCGGACGCTGGCACCAGCTGCGGGAGAACTGGCTGACCATCGTGCTGTTTGGCCTGATCGGCGTGGCGGCGTGCCAGCTGTTCTACTTCAACGCGGTTTCCCGGCTCTCCGTGGGCGTGGCTCTGCTGCTGGAGTACCTCGCCCCGGTGCTCATCGTGCTGTGGCTCTGGGCAGCGAGCCGGAGGCGCCCGCGGCCCCTCACCATCGCCGGTACCCTGCTGTCGCTCGGCGGACTGGCCCTGGTGCTGGACCTTACCGGTGCCGTGAAGGTTGACGTCGTCGGCGTGCTCTGGGGGATGGCGGCAGCCGTCTGCCTGGCCATCTACTTCTTCATCACGGCAAAGGAAAACGACACGCTTCCGCCGATCGTGCTGGCCTCGGGCGGGCTTCTTGTCGGGGCCGCAGTCATGTGGCTGGCGGCAGCCACAGGCCTGCTGCCCATGGCCTTCAGCACTGCCGACACGAAACTGGGACCCTGGACCACGCCGTGGTGGGTTTCGCTGGGTGGCCTCGTGGTGCTCGCAACCGTCGTGGCCTATGTATCGGGAATCATGGCGGCCCGCGCCCTGGGCTCCAAGGTGGCCTCCTTCGTCTCCCTCACAGAGGTGCTGTTTGCCGTGATCTGGGCGTGGATGCTGCTGGGGGAACTGCCGGGAGCGATCCAGCTGGTCGGCGGGGTCCTCATCGTCGGCGGCGTGGTGCTGGTCCGGCTCGACGAGCTCAGGGGATCCGGCCGCCAGACGGAACCAGGGGCCGCGGTGACCGCGCCGCTCGACCACGCGAACGACGTCGAGCCTGTCCGCTAGGACTTTTCCGCCAAGAGTCCGGCACGGCGCCCTCGGCGCATCCTTATACGGCGGGAGGGCCGGACGCCATGGCGTCCGGCCCTCCCGTGAATCCTGCCTTAGCGGGAAGCTTCTTCCTGCTGGGTGGCGTTGCGGGAGGCCTGCTTGCCGGCCTCTTCCAGCGCCTGCGCAACCTTGGCAAGGGCGGCGGCGTGCTGTCCGGACCATTCGCTGCGGAACTTGTCTGCGTCCGGGCCCTTCCAGTCGGTGCCCTGGAGCACCTTGGTCAGCAGGGACTTCTGCTTTTCGATCTCAGCCGAACCCGCCTGAAGCTTTGTGCCCAGGTTCTTCAGCTGGGCAATGTCTGCACCCCAAATAGCCATTCGATATCTCCTTCAATCAACGGACCCGATCCAGTCGGCATCCCCAGCGGCCTCCGGCTCGTCCGGAAGATCCATTGCCTAAAAGCTATCCTCCAACCCAAAACGGTGTCGATGGGCACCGCTCCCCATGCAGCCCTCCCATGGGTGCCGCGCCCCTCCCGAATGGTGTCCGGAGGGTCGATCCCAGGCGGTCCAGAGCCTAGCATGGGGGTATGTGCCGGAACATCCATACACTTCACAACTACGAACCGCACGCCACGTCGGAGGAGGTGCACGCCGCGGCCCTGCAGTACGTGCGCAAGATCAGTGGCAGCACCAAGCCCTCCAAGGCCAACGAGGAAGCCTTCGAACGTGCCGTGCATGAGGTGGCCCACGCAACGCAGCACCTGCTCGACGCCCTCGTGACGCACGCGCCGGCGAAGGACCGGGCCGAGGAAGCTGCGAAGGCGAAGGCCAGGGCGGCGGTCCGCTTCGGCGCCGCCTGACCCCGCCGCTACTCACCAGGCCGGGCGAACCTGCGAAGCCGGAGCGAGTTGGCCACCACCAGCACTGAGCTTGCGGCCATGGCACCGCCGGCGATCATCGGGTTGAGCAGCCCCAGCGCGGCCACCGGGATGCCTACGGCGTTGTAGAAGAACGCCCAGAAAAGATTGGTCTTGATGGTGGCCAGGGTGCGGCGCGACAGCTCGATGGCGGTCGCCACCTGGCCGAGGTCGTCGCCCATGACCGTGAGGTCCGCTGCCTCGATGGCCACGTCGGTGCCGGAGCCCATTGCGATGCCCAGGTCCGCCTGAGCTAGCGCTGCGGCGTCGTTCACGCCGTCACCCGCCATGGCCACCGTCGCGCCGCCGGCCTGCAGTCGGCGGACTGCGTCCACCTTGCCCTCGGGCAGGACGCCGGCGAACACGTCGTCCGCGGGAATCCCGACGGCGGCAGCCACCTGCGCGGCGACGGCGCCATTGTCACCGGTCAGCAGGATGGGCCGCAGGCCAAGCCCCTTGAGCCGGCTGATTGCTGCCTCGGAGCCGGGCTTGATGGTGTCGCGCAGACAGATGATGCCCGCGGCCTCGCCGTCCACCGCGACCCAGATGGCTGTGGCCCCGGAGTGTTCGGCGGAGCGGAGTGCGCGGTGGTGTTCGGGGGTCAGGCCGACGCCGTTTTCCTCGAGCCAGCCGGTCCGGCCGGCGACCACCGGCCGCCCTGCCACGGTGCCCACCACTCCGCCGCCCGGTGCTGAACGGAAGTCGACGACGGCGGGGAGCCCGCCGTCGTCGTCCGTCCGGAGGCTCATGGCAGGGACGTCCGCCCGTGCGGCAGCGGCGATGGCGTGCGCGATCGGATGCTCCGAGGCAGCTTCCACCGCGCCGGCGAGCCGCAGTACATCGGCGTCGCTGAACGGGGGAAAGGAAAGGGTGGCATCAACGGCAAGCTGCCCGCTGGTGACGGTGCCGGTCTTGTCCAGCAGGATGGTGTCCACCGTGCGGGTGTCCTCCAGCACCTGCGGGCCCCTGATGAGAATGCCCAGCTGGGCGCCGCGCCCGGTTCCGGTCAGAAGGCCCACCGGAGTGGCCAGACCCAGGGCGCAGGGGCACGCGATCACGAGGACCGCCACGGCTGCCGTGAATGCCGAGCGCAGCTCTTGACCGCTGATGTCCGGGCCGGCAACCAGCAGCCAGCCGGCGAACGTGAGGACGGCTATGGCCAGGACGACGGGCACGAACACCGCGCTGATGCGATCCGCGAGCCTCGCGATCGGGGCCTTGCCGGTCTGGGCCTGGGCCACGAGCCTGCCCATCTGGGCCAGCGTGGTTTCAGCGCCGACGCGCGTGGCACGGACCAGCAGCCGGCCGGAGGCATTTATGGTGGCACCCGTGACGGGGCTGCCGGGGCCCACTTCAACGGGTACGGATTCTCCGGTGACCAGCGACGCATCGATGGCGGAGGAACCGCTGACCACGACGCCGTCGGTGGCGATCTTCTCGCCGGGCCGCACCACAATGACGTCGTCCACGGAGAGCTGAGCGGCCGGAATTTTCACTTCTGCGCCGTTGACGAGCACTGTGGCATCCTTGGCGCCGAGGTTGAGCAGCGCCTTGAGGGCGTCCCCGGCTTTGGCTTTGGCGTTCGCCTCAAGGAACCGGCCCAGCAGCAGGAATGTGGTGACGACGGCAGCGACCTCGAAGTACAGGCCGCCGGAGCCTGTGTCTTCCATCCGTTCCATGGCCGGATTCCCGGTGAGGCCCGGGTCCGCGAGGAGCTGCGCGAGCGAGAAGGCGTAGGCGGCGATGACGCCGAGGGATACCAGCGTATCCATGGTGGATGCCAGATGCCGGGCATTGATGGCCGCCGCCCGGTGGAACGGCCACGCCGCCCAGCTGACCACCGGCAACGCCAGGGCAGCCACCACCCAGGCCCAGTTCGGGAACTGGAAGGTCGGGAGCATCGAGATCAGGAAGACGGGGACCGTGAGGATGGCCGCGGCGACCAGGCGCGGCTTCAGTGCCGAGGCCGTGCCGCCGTGTGCCATGTGGTTTTCGTGGTCGCCTTGGTGCTCCGCCTCGGTGGCCGAAGGTTGTAAGGCTGGCTTAATCCGGGCCTTGTAGCCTGCTGAGGCTACTTGGTCGGTGATCTGTTGGTCTGTGATTCCGGCCGGGACTGTGACGTGGGCGGATTCCAGGGGGAGGTTGACCGAGGCCTGGACGCCGTCGAGCTTGCCGAGTTTCTTTTCCACCCGGTTGACGCAGGATGCGCACGTCATGCCCTCGATCGCGAGTTCGATCACTCTGTCCTCGGGGCTGCCTGGCAGTTGCTCGGTGCTCATTTCGGTTCCTGGTTGGTTTCGCCGGGTGGGGTTCAGGCCTCGTTCGCCACCACGAGGTAGCCGGCTTCAGCCACGGCTTCCCCGATTTCGGACGGGGAGAGCTCCTGGGTGGAGGTAATGGTGACCGTGGAGAGGCCGCCCGCATTGAGGGCGATGTCGATCTCCTCGACGCCGGCGAGCGACTCCAGCTCTTCGCTGACGGCCGAGACGCAGTGCCCGCAGGTCATGCCGGAAACGTGGACGGTGGTGGAGATGGTGCTCATTTGCTGGCTCCTCATTAACTGGCTGACGGGGTCGGTCAGCTGGCTTCGGTTGGTGGTCTTGCCGCTACCGCAGCAGGCGTCCAATGGCGTCCGCGGCTTCTTTCACTTTGATGTCTATGGCCTCGGCACGCAGGTCAGGGTCAGGCTCGGCGGCCGCGCCGATAACGCAGTGGCCGATATGTTCCTCAACGAGGCCCAGGCTGACGGCGTGCAAGGCCTTGGTGACGGCCGAGACCTGGGTCAGGATGTCGATGCAGTACTTGTCTTCCTCCACCATGCGGGCGATTCCCCGCACTTGGCCCTCGATCCGGCGAAGCCGGCGGAGATAGGCGTCCTTGTCCGAGGTGTAGCCATGCTGCGGCGGTGACTCTTCGTGCACCGCCGGCGGCGGTCCTTCAGGAGTGCTCATAAATCCAAGCTATACCCCTGGGGGGTATGAGTCAATGACCCGCTTTTGGTTTTGGGCCCCGCCTTGGTGGCGCTCAGCCGCCAGTGGGCACAAAAAAGGGGTTATAGGACAAAACGTGTGTATGGGAGGGGCTCGCTTCCCAGTGTTGGCGGGCGAATTCCGGGATGGCTAAGCTTTCGAAGCTTAGGGTGGCTGGGGTGCTTGCATATCTCTGGAATGTCTTGTCTGCGGTCAATCGCTGGTACG
>NZ_JBFTJD010000014.1:0-103954 GCF_056395245.1 Arthrobacter sp. 10L430
GCGCTGGCAGGGTGTTGGTGGCGAGGGCTGTTTTGCAGGCGCCGACGAGTCCGTCGAGGAGTTGTTGGGGGCGGGTGCGGCGTTCGAGGTGGGCGTCCGCGGCCGCGGCTTCGGCCGCGGCGCCGAATCCCGGCCCGGCATGCGCGCCCGCGTCACCGCCGGCGGTGTCGGTGTCTGTTCCGCCGGCGCCTGTTCCCGAGCCTGTTCCGTCCGCGGTGGTGGTGGGTTGGGTGCGGGGGTTGGTGGCGGTGTTCATGGCGGTGAGGAGGTGTTCGTATTGGTCGGTGGTGGCGAAGATTTCCAGGTGGTGGAGGCCGCGGCGGGGCGGGCGGGTGAAGGCGCCTTGGCGGTGGCGGAGTTCTTCTTCGCTGGGTTCGGTGCCGTCCTGGTCGATGGCGTCGGTCCAGCGGTGGGCGATGCGGAGCAGGAAGTCGTGGTCGTTCTCCAGGGCGGTGCGGTTCAGGGCGGCCTCCATGCTCTGGAGGGTSGCGGGGTTGGTGATGGGGCGGGCCTTGTCCAGGGCGGTGGTGATGATGGTTCCGGCGCGGGAGGCGATGGTCCCGGCGGCGAGGTTCGCGGCGGTCTGTTCGCAGGCGGGGGGCATGGGGTGGGTGTTGAGGCCGGTGCGGGGCAGCACGGCCGCGGCGAGGGCGAGCCGGCGGCGGGCTTCGCCGATGCTGATCCGGAGCCGGACCCGGAGGAATTCGGCGGTGTTCCGGCACCCGTCATCGGCAGGCACAGACCGCACCCGCCCCGGCCCCGGCGCCGTCTCCGCGGCCCCGGATGCTCCTGCACCGGCCGCGGTGTCGGCCGCGCTGCCGGTGTCGGTGCCGGTGCCCCAGCCGGTGGTCCAGCCTGTGGCCTTTGCCGCGGGTCCGGCGGCGTTGACCGCCTCGGTGCGGGTCCGCTCCACCGCGGCCGCGGCGAGCAACTGAAGATGCTCGGCCCGGCGGGAGAGCTCCTCGGCCAGGTCCGCGAAATCCGCCGCGTTACGGAAGGAGGTCAGAGCCAGTTCATCCGGCACGCTGTCGGCTGTGGTCTCCGCCAGCGCCAAGCACTGCCGGAGGCAGTCAAAAGCACCGCCGTTGGACGAAGAAGTGTCCGCAACGGCGGTGCTGGAGAGTTGGCCAGGGGCACAAGTCCCTGCATCCGGGACGCTGCGCAACGGATTGGTACGCGGGCCGGGCACTGCTGCCTGGCCCGCGTTACCAACGCTGCGTCCCCCAATGGCTTCCATATGAAAACTCTGCCAGAGGGGTCTGACAATCAAAGCCGGTGCCTAAAACGGGCGCCGAACTTCAGTACTCAGCTCGGCTGAGGGACCGGGCTGTTCAGCTAGTGCCTTTCAGGGTCCACGTTGGTGGCAGCCCCGGCCGGAGTGGCGCCACCTTCATCGGACCAGTCCTGACCCGATGAGTCGTTCAATGCGGGGTCAGACTCAACGTCTGAAGTGCCAAGGTTTACTGTCTCCGGGTGAGTACTGTGTGCGGGGACGTCCCCGCTGTCCAAAGTGTCGCCGTCGGGCGTGCCGCCTGAGGCGGGCGCGCCGCCTGAACCGGACGCGGTGCCGCCTGAGGAGTAGGTGCCGGACTTGGTGTCGCCGGATTTTGAAGCGTCGCGGTGCATAGCCGAGCTAAGCACTGTCCCGGCCCGACGCGCTGCTTCGGAGAGCTGGTCGCCCATGTCGGGTGCCTTTTCCTTCACAGCCTCGGCGGCCGCGGTGACCTTGTCCTGAACGGGCTTGCTGTCCCAAATGCTGGTGGCGCGGGCTTTGAGTTTGTCGTACGCTGCCCGGCCGGACCTGGATCCGAGAACGTAGCCTGCAGCAATTCCGGCGCCGAAGAGAAGTTTGGATTTCATGATGAACTCCTGCTCTTGAGAGGGATATGTACGATGTGGAAAGTTCAGCCTCTGAGGGAATCAGCTAAGAAAACGGCCCCGGGAAAATGTCCCGGGGCCGGTTTCCAGCCAAGGTCCGACTAGCGGACGCTGCGGCGGGTGATCATGCCGTAGACCAGCAGGACGACGATTGCCCCGCCGATGGCCAGCAGCCACGTTGACAGCGAGAAGAACTCGTTGATTCCCACGCCGAAGAGCGCGCTGCCGATGAAGCCGCCGAGGATGGCTCCTACTACGCCAAGCAGAAGCGTGATGAAAATGCCGCCACCCTGTCGGCCGGGGAGGATCGCCTTAGCAATGGCTCCGGCAATGAGGCCCAGAATCAGAAATGCGAAAAAACCCATTTTTATCGTTCCTTCTTCTTCATAAAGGAGGCACCCGGTATGCCGGGTACGCTTCGTCCTTCTCCCCAATACTAAACATGCTTACTATTTTTCTGCCAGTCGGTTTGAGGAGAAACTCTCCTGCGGAGGGTTGTTCCCGCCGGCCTCAATGCCCTTGGACGTCTGAGTTCACGCCCGCCTCTGGCCCTTCATCCAGCGTCTCGATGGCCGTCAGATCTTCCTGGTCCAGGGTGAACCCGAAGATGTCGATATTCTCCTTCATGCGTTGCAGACTGGAGGACTTTGGGATGGCCACCAAGCCTTGGTGAACATGCCAGCGGAGCACTATCTGGCTCTCGGTTTTGCCGTGTTTTCTGGCGATTCTTGTCAGCACTGGCGCAGACAACAGGCCTGAACCTGCCCCGAGCGGGCTGTATGATTCGGTGACTATCCCGTGGTGCTCGTGATAGGCGCGGTCCGCAGAGCGCGTGACCGAGGGGTTGAGTTGGATCTGGTTCACTGCGGGAACCACATCACTTGCCCACATCAGCTGTTCAAGGTGGGACGGTTTGAAATTCGACACGCCGATTGAACGGGCCTTGCCCTCCTTCTGAAGCCCTTCAAAGGTCTTCCACGTGGAGATGAAATCGCCACGCCGGGGCAGCGGCCAATGGATGAGGAGCAGGTCCACGTAGTCCATGTTCAGCCGCCTGAGCGCGCCCTCCAGGCCGGCCACGGCCCTGTCCTCACCTTGGAATTCGCCGTCGAGCTTGGTGGTCACGAAGAGCTCGTCGCGGTCCAATCCACACCCGCGAATTCCCTCGCCCACCCCGGTTTCATTGCCGTATTTCACGGCGGTGTCGATATGCCGGTACCCGGCTTCCACGGCATGTACGACGGCGTCCGCCACCTCACGGTCGTTTAGCGGCCAGGTGCCAAGTCCAATCTGTGGTATCCGGTGGCCATCGTTCAGGTCGATTACCGGTGAGAGTGCCATGCGCAAAGTCTTTCCTATGAGCAGCCGTTTGCACAGAGCCAATTGCGGTGCTCCGCTGCCAGAGCCGGTTGTTGCTACGATGAGCGCGAGGGGGCATATGGAGGTCTTGGCCAGGCGCCGCGCGATGACGGATGCGGCAATAGCGATGGCTGGTTTTCTTGTGGCCGGGAGTTGGCTTATGGCCACTTCGGCTGCGGATTCAGGTTGGCTCTACGCGGCGCTGTCCGCTGGCGTTGGGGTGGTGGGAAACGCTGCGGTCTCAATCCTCAGGCGCAAGCCGCCAATGATCACTCCCGCAGATCGGATCACGCTGGTCCGCGCTGTTCTGGCGGCATGCTGCGCAGCAATGGCCGTTCCCGCACTCTTCAGTGACCGCTTGCCCGGCCTCCCGTTCATCGTCATAGGCAGCGTGGCTTTCCTGCTTGATGCCGTGGATGGAGCAGTGGCGCGGCGTTTCGCCTGCGCATCCCCTGCAGGGGCACGACTGGACGTTCAAACAGATGCCGCCTTGGTTCTCGTACTGTCCGTCGCCGCAGTGGGAAGTTTTGGTCCGTGGGTCCTGGCTATCGGGCTGATGTGGTATGCGTTTATGGCGGCCGGCCGGCTCCGGCCTGCCCTCAGAGGAACGCTCGGCGTGAACCGGCTCCGCAAGGTCATAGGTGCCTATCAGCCATTTGCCTTTCTGCTGGCGCTAACACCGGGCGTGCCCGCGGGGATCGGCGCCGCCGCCGTTGTCCTTGCCCTCCTGACGCTGGTGGCCTCTTTCGGCCGAGACATCCTAGAGCTGGAGCGGACCCACAGCAGGGATGTTGGCTTGGAGTCCGGACAAGAACTGGTGAACTGACCGCCTGCCTGAGATCGGCAGCCCTGAGTGAAGCTCTGGACTCAGCGGCAAGGCGCTGGTATGCCTTGGGTGTAGCGGGAACGAGAGAAATATGCGGCCAAGTTTCGTGGCCGCACCGGATGGCACCCCGACCAGCCCCGACCAGCAAAGGATCCTGACCATGAGTGAAACGCCCGACGATTCCAATCAGGATTCCACCCGGGACCCACAGGAGAATCCCTCGGAGGGATTTCCTTTCGACCCCACGCAGAACCCGCCCTTGGAGGATCCCGCAGTTCCTCCGCAGGACCCGCCGGGACCGCCTACGGGCCCCGACGGCGAACCAGACGACCCCGCCCTGGAGGACCCGCAGCGCCCTCCGGCCCGTTAGCGGTAGACGACGGTAGCAGTGCATGCGGCCGCGCGGGAGTCCGACGCCGGCCCGGTCAGCGGCGCGGCCCACCGGTGAGCCAGCGCCAGCCTGTCACCAGGCGTAGTCCTCAGGTGCGGTGCGGTGCCCCGGGAAGATGGCGTCCAGGCGCTTGAGTGCGTCACCGTTGAGCGTGACATCCAGGGCCCGGACGGCGGCGTCGAGCTGTTCCTGCGTGCGGGGGCCGACGATAGGGGCCGTCACCGCCGGTTGGTGCAGCAGCCAGGCGAGCGCCACGTCGCCGGGTTCGTGGCCCAGCTCTTCGGCGAAGTCCTCGTACTCCTGGATCTGGTCGGAGTGCTTTTTCAGTGTTTCGTGCGCGCGCCCCTCAAGGCGCCGTACGCCATCGCGCTCCTTCTTCAGCACACCGCCGAGAAGGCCGCCGTGCAGGGGAGACCAGGGAATGATCCCGAGCCCGTATTGTTCGGCGGCGGGGATGACTTCAAGTTCCACATTCCGGGTCAGCAAGTTGTAGATGGACTGCTCGCTGACCAGGCCCGTGTAGTTGCGCCGGGCAGCGGTCTCCTGCGCCTGTGCAATATGCCAGCCGGCGAAGTTACTGCTTCCTGAATAGAGGATCTTGCCCTGCTGGACGGCCACCTCGATGGCCTGCCAGATCTCGTCCCAGGGAGTGTTCCGGTCCACGTGGTGGAACTGGTACACATCGATGTAGTCGGTCTGTAGGCGCTTCAGGCTCGCGTCGAGGGCCCGGCGGATGTTGAGCGCCGAGAGTTTGGACTCGTTGGGGCGGTCTGTCATGGTTCCGTACAGCTTGGTGGCCAGGACGGTGCGTTCGCGCCGCTCGCCGCCTTGGGCGAACCACCGGCCGATGATCTCCTCTGTCCAGCCGCGATGACCCGTGCCGCCGTAAACATTGGCGGTGTCGAAGAAGTTGATGCCGGACTCCTGCGCGGAGTCCATCATCGAATGCGCTGCGGCCTCGTCGGTTTGAGGGCCGAAGTTCATGGTGCCGAGGCACAGGCGGGAGACTTTCAGGCCGGAGCGGCCCAGATGGGTGTACTGCATGGTCGTGGTCCTTAGGGCTAGAACTGGGAAAAGGCGGCGACGGCGGGATCCGCGCCCACCCGGGTACCGGCCTCCAGTGCATTGATTGATTCGACATCCGCGGCGCTCAGCGAGATGGACGCGGCGGCGAGGTTCTCACGCATACGAGCCGAGTCAGCGGACTTCGGAATAACAATGGTTCCCGCCGCGAGGTGCCAGGCCAGGATGATCTGCGCGGGCGTGGCGCCGCGGTCCTCGGCCAGGGCAGTGACGGCCTGGGCATTCAGGTCGGCGCCCTGGCCGAGGGGGCTATAGGCCTCGACGGCAATGCCGTGGGAGCGGCTCTTCTCGGCCAGAACCGACTGCTGGAACGTGGGATGGAGCTCTATCTGGTTCACGGCCGGAACGATGCCGGCCTTCGCCAAGAGGGTATCCAGGTGGTCCTCCAGGAAGTTCGACACGCCGATGGCACGGATGTTGCCTTCAACGTAGAGCGCCTCCATGGTTCGCCACGCTTCCGTGAACAGGCCTTGCGACGGCACGGGCCAATGGATGAGGTAAAGATCAATGACGTCCAGGCCGAGTGCTTTGCGGCTGTTTTCAAAGGCCTCGGCAGCAGAGCCCTGTTCGCCGTTCCGAAGCTTGGTGGTGATGAAGAGTTCCTTGCGGGGGATCCCTGAAGCCGCGATGGCCGCTCCGACGCCTGCTTCGTTGCGGTAAGCGGCCGCCGTGTCGATGTGCCGGTAGCCGGCCTCGAGGGCGCCTTCCACGATCCGCTGGGTCTCTTCCGGCGGCACCTGGAAGACACCGAACCCCAACTGGGGGATGGTG
The DNA here is from genome assembly GCF_056395245.1 of Arthrobacter sp. 10L430. NCBI lineage: Bacteria > Bacillati > Actinomycetota > Actinomycetes > Micrococcales > Micrococcaceae > Arthrobacter > Arthrobacter sp. 10L430. Next base: position 6,309 of record NZ_JBFTJD010000014.1, read on the forward strand.
ACGCCGTTGTTCAGCGTGACCCCTGGAATTTCGAGGCTCTGAGCGGCAGGGGTGGTGGATTCGGGTGTCTGGGACATGGCTGTTCTCCTGGGTATTTACGGAATCTGCGTATGTACAGAATCGGAAGGCTCTTCATCGAGCCTATGCACCAGGGCCGCCGCCGTCAGTAGATGTGCCTGTCCCTGTTTTTCCTAGGACTGGCAGTCCTACCCTCGTTGTAGAAAGCACCGCCGTTGCAAGTGCAGAATGGAGGACATGGGTCAGAGCGCTGAGTTCGGAAAATTCCTCAAGGCAATGCGGTCGCGGTTGAAGCCGGAAGACGCCGGCATAGCCGACGGATCCAGCGCGAGGCGGGTGCCTGGGCTCCGGCGTGAAGAAATTGCACGGCTCGCGGACGTCAGCACCGATTACTACACGCGGCTCGAGCAGGGCAGGAACATCCATCCGTCACGGGCGGTGCTGGATTCAGTAGCCAGGGCGCTCAAGCTCGACGCCGGCGAGCAGGCGCACATGATGGATCTCCTGGAGCACTGTGCTGAATCCGCCCGTTCTCCCGTTCCGGCCCAGGGCGTGCGTCCCGCAGTGCGCCAGCTTCTGGAGGCCGTGGGCGACGTTCCCGCCCTTGTCCTTGGCCGGCGCACGGATGTGCTCGCCGGCAACCGGCTGGCATTCCTGCTGTTTGCGGATTTCCCGGAGCTGCCGCCGGGCGAGCGGAACCTGACGCGCTGGCTCATCCTGGATCCACGGGCGCGTGAACTCTTCCGCGACTGGAAGTCGGTGGCCGCCGAGGCGGCAGGCGCGCTGCGCGTCGACGTCGGCCGGCATCCCAGCGACGCCCAGGCCAACCAGCTGGTGGGGGAGCTGGCGGTGCACAGCGAGCACTTCCGGCAATGGTGGGCGGGGCACCGGGTTGCCACCCGGTCGGCCGGCAGCGTGCGGCTCCACCATCCCGCCGTCGGGGACCTTGAACTGAACTTTGAAAACCTGATCCTTCCGGACGATCCTGACCAGGTGCTCCGGGTGTTCTCAGCGAAGCCGGGCTCCCCGTCCGCGGACGCGCTGGCCCTGCTCGGCAGCCTGGGCGCCGGCGCGGAGGGGGAAATTGCGACGGCGGAGGACGCTTCCACCGCTGCCGAACCGCAGCCGTCAGGTGCTCCGGGCGACCGCCCCGCCGCAATGAGGGCAGCCGAACAGCCGTAGGGGGCTCCAGAGCGTTGTGCTGCTGCCCAGCCCACCGGACGGATTCTAGCCATCCGCCCATTGGGTCTGTGCTGCCGCCTTTCTAGCCTTGGAGGAGAACTTCTTCGACCACCAAGGATGACATTCAACGATGAAACGCATCGCACTGCTCAGGGAACGCCACGCGCCGTCCGCATCGACAGGAACCCACTGCCCCGCATCGGGCCTGTGGACCCCGGATGAGTCGCCGCAGGAAACCCATACGTTCTTTGAAGGCCAGGTCCTTCCCGCTTTCCAGGGTGCACCCACCGTATGGCGCCGCCGGTCCGTAGGCCAGGAATCATGATGCGCGAGGCGGGGCTGCCCCAACGTCCCGCCACAGCCGCCGCACGGCTTGCGCCGAACCGGTGGGCGGAATTGGCGCCCGGCGAAGCGGTGTGGGTCGAAAGCGACGGCTACGGCTTCGATGCCGCACACGTGGACGAAGTCTCCGAGCACCACGAGATGCTCTGGGTGGAGTTTGCCGGACGGGGCCGCCGCCTCTTGTGCGGCGGCGACGCCGTCCAGGTGTGGACCAGGGACTGAAACAGTAGCTAACCGCCTGGGCTGGCGGCTGGGGTCAGCGCTCCAGCCGGAAGCCGAGCTTGATGGTGACCTGCCAGTCGGCGACCTGGCCGTTGTCGAGGTGGCCGCGGATCTCCTTGACCTCGAACCAGTCAAGGTTCCGCAGTGTCTTCGAGGCCTCGGCTATTCCGTTGCGGACGGCATCGTCCACGCCTTCGTTCGAAGTCCCGACAATTTCAGAAATGCTGTAAGTGTGATTAGACAACTTCGCTCCTCGTGATCGCCATCGATACCCGGCTGCGGGCCGTTCCTGCAGAGTATCGGAAGGAGCGTCCCGGAACTAGGTTTCCAGGGGGTCAGGCTTCCAGGACGTAGCTCCTGAGGTCGTCAAGGGTCTGCTGCATATGGGCGTCCATGGCATCCCGTGCCCGCAAGGGATCGCGGGCGGCCAGGGCCTCGTAAACGTTCTGGTGGTGGCCGATTGCGTGTTCCTGGATCTGCGGCACCTTGGAAGTCTCCGTGCGCCGCTTCTCCAGCACGCGGTGCAACGGCTCGAACAGGACCGCCACAAAGACGTTCTCGGAGGCATGAAGTATCAGGTCGTGGAAGGCGAGGTCGGCCGCCACGAACCGGGCAAGGTCGTTGGCATGGTGGGCTTCGCGCATGTCCTCAACGCGGCCGCGGAGTTCCTCCAGCTCGGCATCGGTGATGCGCTGCGCAGCCAGCTCGCAGGCACCAGTTTCCAGCATCCTGCGCAGCTCAATGAGCTGGATCGCCGCCGCGGGTCCGTTCTGCCCCTCGGAGGCTGCACGGAGCACGGCTTCCAGTGACGACCAGCGGTTCAGCGGGTTCACGAACGTTCCGCGGCCGCGTTCCACGCTGAGGATGCGCTGGGCCTCGAGGGTCTTCATGGCCTCGCGGACCGTCATTCTGCTGACCTCGTGGCGTGCGCTGAGCTCCAGCTCACCGGGGACGCTCGCGCCGGGCGGAAATTCCCCGGCAATAATGCGGTCCAGGAGCTCGTCAGCTACGACTCCCACCAGTGATTTGCGTGCCATTTTCCCCGTTCAGCGTTTCTCGCCCCATATGCCTGACAAGTCTACTTGCGCACGTCCTGTGCGTTATGCCACACTAGCAGTCAAACGACAGATGTCTGACATCTGACAAAGATTTGTTCGCAATATAGTTTCGACACAACGGAGTGCACCGTGCCCCTAGAAGCAGACATCCTGGCCGCCTACCCCGCGGAGCTCCAGATCCCCGCCCGGCAGGTAGCCAGCGCCCTGGCCGCCTCCGTTGCGGCGTCCCCGCGTGTGCTGGTGGTCCTCGACGACGACCCCACCGGAACGCAGTCGGTTTCCGATCTCCCCGTGCTCACCCGCTGGGAAGTCGAGGACTTCACCTGGGCCTTCACTCAGGGTAAGGCCGCAGTGTACGTGCTCACCAACACCCGAAGCTTGGATCCAGCGGAAGCCGCTGCACGAAACGAAGAGATTGTGCGCAATGCCCTTGCTGCCGCGCATGCGGGCGCAACTGACGGCGAGGCAGCAGTCCGGCTCGGATTCGTCAGCCGCAGCGACTCGACGCTGCGCGGGCACTTTCCGCTTGAACCCGACGTCATCGCCGCCACTGTCGCCGCCGAGAGCGGCGAGGAAACTGACGGCGTCGTGATTGTTCCTGCCTTCCCCGACGCCGGACGCGTCACCATCGGCGGCATCCACTACATGCGCGGAACCGGAAACGACGCCGGCCAGCTCACCCCGGTTGCGGAGACCGAATTCGCCAAGGATGCGACATTCGGGTTCGCCAACTCCGAGATGGCAAAGTACGTGGAAGAGAAGTCGCAGGGCCGCTTTGCCGCGGACTCTGTGATCGTGCTCGACCTCAACATCATCCGCGCGGGCGCCGCCGGCAATGGCGAAGCCGGCGACCCGGACGTGTCCGCCAAGGCCATTGCCGACGCGATTGAGCCGGCCACCGCCTCAACCCCGATCGTGGCGGACATCGTCACCGAAAACGACCTACGTGCCCTCGCCCTCGGCTTGGAAGAGGCCGAACACCGCGGCAAGAAGCTCCTGTACCGCGTGGGTCCGCCCTTTGTCCGTGCCCGGATCGGGCAGGAGATCCGGAGCGAGCTCAGCGGTGAGGAAGCCTACGCCGGCAACGTCCCCTCCGAGGCCGGCGGCCTGATCGTCGTCGGTTCGCACGTGGGCGTGACAACGCGGCAGCTGAAGGTGCTGACCGACCAGCACGGCGCGGCCCGCATTGTGGAGATCGACGTCGAGAGGCTGTTGTGGGACGGCGCCGACACCTACCTCGACGAGACGGTGGACGCCGTCGTTGAGGCCCTTCACAGCGGCGACGTCATCGTCCACACGAGCCGCCTGCTTATCAAGACTGACGACCCGGCCGAAAGCCTCCGGATCGCGCGTACCGTCTCTGCCGCCGTCGTCGCCGTGGTCAACCGGACGCTCAAGACCTTCCCGCCGCGGTTCGTCATCGCCAAGGGCGGCATCACGTCCTCCGACGTGGCTGCCCATGGACTGGAAATCCGGCACGCGATAGTCCGCGGGCCGATGCTGCCGGGGATCGTCAGCCTCTGGGAACCGGTGGACGGCCCCGCCAAGGGAATTCCGTACATCGTGTTTGCCGGCAACGTGGGCGACGACGAATCCCTGGCCCAGGTCACCCGCAAGCTCAGCAACGCTTTCTAGCCAATTCAATGGAGAACACCATGACCTCGAACTACAAAGTCACCGTCCTCGGCCTCGGCGCCATGGGCCTGCCGATGGCCACCCGCCTCGCCAGCCAGCTCACCGTCCACGGGTTCGACATCGCCGAACCCCGCCTGCGCCTGGCCGAGGAGTCCGGCGTGCGCACCTTTGCCTCGGCGCGCGAGGCCGCCCAGGACACTGACGCCCTGCTGCTGGCCGTCCGCAACAGCGAGCAGCTCAACGACGTCCTGTTCGGTGAGAACGGCGTAGCGTCCGTGCTCAAGAAGGGCGCCGTCGTCATCCTGACCAGCACCGTCGGTACCGAAGCGATCCCGGCCACCGTCAGCCGCTTGGCGGACTACGGTGTGGCGCTTATCGACGCACCGCTGTCCGGCGGCCCCAAGCGGGCCGGTGAAGGGGACCTGCTGATCGTCGTCGGCGCCGAGCCCGCCGCGCTCGAGTCGGCTCGTCCCGTCCTGGAACTACTCGCTTCCACCCTGACCGTTGTGGGCGACAAGCCCGGCGACGGCCAGGCCCTGAAGACCGTCAACCAGCTCCTCTGCGGAATCCACATCGCAGCCGCCGCCGAGGCCATGGCCCTGGCCGATGCCCTGGGCCTGGACCAGGCGAAGACCCTCGCCGCCCTCGAAGCCGGTGCCGCCGGTTCCTTCATGCTTTCCAACCGCGGCCCGCGCATCCTGGAGGCCTACAGCGAGGAAGGCGCCGAGGTACTCAGCCGTCTGGACATCTTCGTCAAGGACATGGGCATCGTCGGCAAGGCAACCCGTGCGGCTGGCCTCGCCACCCCGGTTGCCGCCGCCGCCGAACAGCTCTACCTGCTGGGCCAGGCGCACGGCCTCGCCGCTGCCGATGATTCCGCGGTCATCAAGGTTGTGGCTCCCACCAAGCGCACCGCCGCACTCTGATGCGCGCGAGGCTCGACGAGCTTGTAAGCTCTGCTCTCCAGCAGGGCGCGGCAGTACCCGCCTTCACCTGCTACGACTTCACCACCGCGCTGGCGGTTGTCAGCGCCGCCGAAGAGGCTGGCATCGGCGTCATTCTGCTCGTGGCGCCCAAGACTGCAGCCGCCGCGAACGGACTGAGGCTCATCTCAGCGCTCCGGGGCCTGGCCGACGCCGCCTCGGTGCCTGTCGCCGTGCAGTTGGACCATGCCTCAGACCGCCAGGTCATCGTTGCGGCGGTTGTGGCCGGGGCAGATTCCGTCCTCGCGGATGGCTCGTCCCTGCCGTATGAGGAGAACATCGCGCTGGTTCGCGAAGTGCGGGCAGCCCTGGACGCACAGGGGAACGCCGGCGTCGTGATCGAAGCGGAGCTGGGGGGACTCGCCGGTGATGAGGACCGGGCGTTCGGCGCCGATTCGGACGCAGATGCGTCCGGCAGCGAGGTGGCCGGCCTCACCGACTCCGCACAGGTGGAGGACTTTGTGGCCCGGACCGGCGCCCAGCTGCTCGCCGTGGCAGTGGGCAACGTCCATGGAAAGTACAAAGGCAAGCCCGAACTGCGCTGGGACGTCCTGGAGGACATCGCCGTGCGCACACGCATCCCTCTGGTGCTCCACGGAGCATCCGGAATTCCGGCCGGGGAACTGGCCAAGGCCCCGGCCATGAACGTGGGGAAGGTGAACTTCAACACCGAGCTCCGGACCGGCGTTCTTGAAACGCTGGAGACACAAACTGCTGCGCACCGGGCAGACGGCGAGAACCTCCAGGGCCTCCTGGCCCGCTGGAACGACTCCGCCAAGGACTTCGCGACATCGGCCCTGGCCATGTTGAGTCGCTGAACTACGTTTGAGCTGCTGACCACAGTTGAGCCGCTGAAATACAGTTGAGTTGACGCTTCGAAGCGCAGGGGGAGGGGAGGCTAGGATCGAGCCATGATTCCGGCCTCCCTCGTCTTTGCACTCGTCGCGGCACTCCTGCACGTCTATATCTTCACGATGGAGTCGCTCACCTGGGCCCGGCCGTCCACGTGGAAGCGCTTCGGGGTCGCATCGCAGGCCGATGCCGAGACCACGAAACCACTCGCGTACAACCAGGGCTTCTATAACCTGTTCCTCGCACTCGGCGCCTTCGCCGGGATCGCGGCAGTGCAGTTCGGCCAGCCTCGCGTGGGCTGGACGCTCGTCTTCAGCAGCTGCGGTTCGATGTTCCTCGCCTCTGTCGTGCTTGCCTTGAGCGGCAGGAAGTACCTCCGCGCCGCCGCGACGCAGGGCACGACGCCGTTGCTCGCCGTCGTGCTTGGCGTCCTGGCGGTGCTGGCCGGCTAGCTTCGTGGCGGCTCAGCGCCGCTCAGGCGTCGCCGCCCCACAGCGCCTTGCGCAGCAGTGCCTTGAGCTGGGCGGCTTCGTCATCTGCCAGCCCAGACAGCGCTTCGGACTCCGCCCGGCCGGCGGCCTCGGCGGCCTGCGCCTGCAGCCGGCTTCCCGCCGCTGTGGCGGTGACCGTCTTAGCCCGGCGGTCCTGCTTGCCGGGGGCCCGCACCACAAGTCGGCGCTTTTCCAGCTCGTCCACCAGGGCCACGATTTGGCTCGGGTCAAGGCTGAGGAAGTCGGCCAGTTCACGCTGCGTGGGCTCGAGGCCGCTGTTGGCAAGGATCAGCACGGAGTACGAGCGCTCCTTGAGGTCGAACTCCGCCAGCGCCCGGTTGTTCAGCACCGACCCCGCCGCGTGCAGTTTGGCGAGCAGGAAGCCCAGGTCCTGACTGATGGACGCCGCGACGAGCTTGTCGGCCGGCTCTGTCCGCTGCCCGCCCTGTGTCTCGACGCTCATGCCCACCTCCGATAGTTCTCAAAATAAATCGTTGACTTTTTCAACTATCCATATTTTCATGGATACAGAACAGCATCGCATGCCGGACGGCAGGATGCACGGTCAGCTAGCAAGGGAGCAGCGATGAGCCTGTCAGGAAAAGTAGCAATCGTCACGGGAAGCGGCCGCGGACTGGGCCTCGCCTATGCAAGGGAACTCGCCCGCCAGGGTGCCGCCGTCGTCATTAACGACGTCGACGCGGACGTCGCCGGCGAAGCGGTAAGGACCATCGTGGCCGATGGCGGCCGCGCAGTGGCCGCCGTCGCTCCCGTGGGCAGCACGGAAGCCGCCAAACTGCTGGTGCAGACAGCCGTCGACGCTTTCGGCCGGCTGGACATCCTGGTCACCAACGCCGGAATCCTGCGGGACAAGTCCCTGCTGAAGATGACAGATGAGGATTTCGACCTTGTCATCAACGTCCACCTGCGCGGCACCTTCACCTGCGTCCGGGAAGCGTTCGGTTACTTCAAGGAGAACGGCATCGCGGGCCGGATCATCACGATCGGTTCGCCCACGGGGCAGCGCGGCAACTTTGGCCAGACCAACTACGCCGCAGCCAAGGCGGGCATCGTGGGCATGGTCCGCACCTGGGCGCTGGAAATGAAGAAGGCGGGCGTGACCGCCAACGCCGTCATCCCGGTGGCTGCCACTGCCATGACCAAGACAGTCCCGTACTTCGAGAAAGCAGTGGAAGCGGACGAGCGCGGCGAGTCCATGCCGGCGTTCTTCCGCCACGAGCTCGGCTTCGGAACGGCCGACGACGTCTCCGGACTGGTCGCGTTCCTCGCCTCCGATGAGGCGGCGGGCATTACCGGCCAGGCGATCGGCGCCGGCGGCGACCGCCTGCAGGTGTGGACGCACCCGGAAGCCGCGGTAACTGAGTACCGCGAGGGCGGCTGGGGATACCAGGACCTGCTGGAAAACTTCAGCTCGCTCTTTGGGGACAAGCTGCAGAGCGTGGGCGAGGAATTCCTGCCGCTGCCCGAAGGCCTGAAGCCCGAAGCACGTCCTGCCCAGAACCAGCCCGCGGCTGCGAAGGTCGGCTAGCCGTGGCTGCAAACCGCTACGAGCTCGGCATTGACGCGGCCAAGCTGGATGCGATCGACATGCACGTCCACCTCGAAGTGGACGGCCACGGCCACGAATCGCTGCCGCCGGCCCTGACCGAGGCTTCCGCGAAGTACTTCAAGTCCGAGGACCGCAGCCCGTCGCTGGACCGCATCGCCGAGGTGTACCGGGAGCTGAACATGGCCGCCGTCGTGTTCACGGTGGACGCCCGCACCCAGCTCAAGCACGAGCCCAACAGCATCGAGGACCTCATCGCCGGGGCCGCCCGGAACAACGACGTCCTCATCCCGTTCGGCAGTGTCGATCCCCGCACAGGCGCCGAGGCCATCCATGGCGCCAAGCGCCAGGCCATCGACCTCGGCGCCCGCGGCTTCAAATTCCATCCCAGCCTGCAGGGCTTCGACCCCTCCAATGAACAGTTTTACCCTCTGTGGGAGGCTCTCCAGGAACTGGGGCTGCCGGCCATCTTCCACACCGGGCAAAACGGCATGGGCGCCGGGCTGCCCGGCGGTTACGGCATCAAGCTGGCGTATTCCAACCCGCTCCTGCTGGATGCCGTGGCAGCGGACTTCCCGGAACTGCAGATCATCATGGCCCACCCGTCCGTGCCGTGGCAGGACGAGGCCAATTCGATCGCCACGCACAAAGCCAACGTGTTCATCGACCTGTCCGGATGGTCACCGAAGTACTTCCCGGAGTCGCTGGTGCGCATGTCCAATTCGGTGCTGCAGGACAAGGTCCTGTTCGGCACTGACTTCCCGCTCATCACGCCGCAAAAATGGCTCGGTGCCTTCGCGGACCTGCCCCTGAAGGACGAGGTCCGGCCCAAGATCCTCAAGCACAATGCAGTGCGCCTGCTCGGACTGGGAGCCTGAGATGAGCCTGGATACCGGCCTGGCCCCGGGGCATAGGGCCGTGGTGGAAGAACGCCTCTACGGTGTCTGCGACTATTACGACGCCGAGTCCCTCCTCAGCGACGACGAGCGCCGCGTGCTGGGACGCCTGCGGAGCTTCCTCGATGAGAAAGCCCGGCCGCTCCTGGCGGAGTACTGGGAGCGCGGGGAATTCCCGCAGCAGCTCGCACAGCCGCTGGCTGACCTGGACCTCATGGAACCAGCGGAACTCACAGGCGCCGGCCCGGACCGCAGCCCCGCCCGGGGCATCTACCACGGCTTCCGGATCTTCGAGCTGGCCCGCACGGACGCGTCGCTGGCCACTTGGTACACCGCGCAGGCCGGACTGTTCCGCACAGCCGTCCGCGTGGGGGCCTCGAGGGAGCAGCAGGCTGAATGGATGCCGAAAGTCATCGACTTCTCGCTCAAGGGCGTCTTCTCGCTGACCGAACCGGAGTCCGGGTCCGACATTGCCGGTGGGCTCTTAACAACGGCCCGGCGCGAGGGGGATTCCTGGGTCCTGGACGGCGCCAAGCGCTGGATCGGAGGCGCCGCGACGGCGGACGTCCTTGCGGTGTTCGCCCGCGAGGGGGCCGACGGGCAGGTCAAGGCCTTCCTGGTTGACCGTGAAGCCGATGGCGTGACGCTGGAGAAAATCCACGGCAAGACGGCATTGCGGATGATGCAGAACGCCCACATCAACCTTGAGGGCGTCCGCGTACCGGAATCCATGCGGCTGCACAGCGTGAACTCCTTCAGGGATGTGGCCGCGATGCTCCGGGCCATGCGTTCGGACGTCGCTTGGATCGCCGCCGGCATCCAGGCCGGTGCCTTCGAGGCTGCTTTGCGGTACGTCACGGAGCGCCGGCAGTTCGGCCGGCCGCTGGGATCCTTCCAGCTGGTCCAGGAAAAGCTGGCCCGGATGCTCGGTAACGTCACGTCCTCCCTGTCCCTGGTGGTCCGGCTGACCGAACAGCAGGCGCGGGGCATCTACCGCGACCAAGACTCCGCCCTGGCCAAGATGCAGACGTCCCTGCTGATGCGGGAAACCGTGGCCCTAGCCCGCGAAGTGGTTGGCGGCAACGGCATCACCTTGGCCTCTGACGTCGCACGGTTCCATGCCGACGCCGAAGCCGTCTATTCCTACGAGGGCACCCACGAAATCAACGCCCTGATCGTTGGCCGCGCCCTCACCGGCGAAAGCGCCTTCACCCGCTAAGCCCCACGAACTGAACGACTGAACCGGACGACAACTGAACTCCACAACGGCAGCGCCCGCCGCCGTCGTACTTCCGCAATCCCAAAAACCGCCACAGGAGGCACAAATGCCCAATCTCGTCGTCGACTTCGACAAACTGCTCACCCTCGCCGGAACCGACCTCGGCGTGACCGAATACCGCGAAATCACCCAGGAACAGATCAACAAATTCGCCGATGCCACCGGTGACGACCAGTGGATCCACGTGGATCCCGAACGAGCCAAAGACGGCCCGTTCGGCGCCCCGATCGCGCACGGTTTCCTCACGCTCTCGCTCATCATCCCATTCTGGGGCGAGCTGTTCGACGTCGACGGCGTCACCACGAAGGTCAACTACGGCCTGGACAAGGTCCGCTTCACCTCACCAGTGAAGGTCGGTTCGCGGATCCGCATGCAGGCCACCATCGCCGAGGTCACCGAGGTCAAGGGCGGCGCCCAGATCAAGGTATCCAACACCATCGAAATCGAAGGCCAGGAACGCCCCGCCGTCGTAGCCGAGTTCCTCGCCCGCTTCTACAAGTAGGCCGGTTCTACAAGTAGCCCCGCTTCTGGAGGCCACCGCCTCCACCCGTTCCACCCACCCCTCTGCTTTAAGGAACAACGATGTCCCAAATATCGCAGCTTCAGGCCATGGACACTGCCAGCCGGCGCAATGAGGCGCGCACCGTCATTGCCTCCAGCTACCTGGGCAGCACCATCGAGTACTACGATTTTCTCCTCTACGCCACAGCCGCGGCCGTGGTCTTTCCCAAGGTCTTCTTCTCCGGCATGGACGACTGGGTGGGCGTGGTGGCGGCGTACGGAACGTTCGCTGCCGGCTACGTGGCCCGTCCGCTGGGAGGCATCATTTTCGGCCACTTCGGGGACAAAATGGGCCGAAAGGGCATGCTGATCATCTCCATGCTGGTCATGGGCCTGGCCTCCACGCTGATCGGGCTGGTTCCGGGCGCCTCCGTTGCCGGCCCGTGGGGCGCAGTAATGCTCGTGATCCTCCGCGTGGCGCAGGGAATCGCGGTAGGCGGCGAATGGGGCGGCGCTGCCCTGATGGCCCTGGAGCATTCCGAATCGGGCAAACGCGGCTTCGCTGCGTCCTTCGTCAACGCCGGCGCTCCGACCGGTGCCGTCCTCGGCACGTTCATCATGGGTGCTTTCTCCTCGCTGCCCAACGACCAGTTCCTTGCCTGGGGCTGGCGCGTGCCGTTCCTGCTGTCTTTCGTGCTGCTAGGCGTGGGCATGTTCGTCCGGCTCAAGGTGTCCGAGAGCCCCATCTTCAAGGCGGCCCTTGAACAGGAACGGCTTGAACAGGAACGGCTTGAACAGGAACGGCTTGAACAGGGGAAACACGCAACGGCCGCGGCCAAGCAGGGGATTCCGCTGCTGCAGGTCATCCGCAAGCCCAAGACCCTGATCTTCACCATGCTCGCGGGCGCAGCCGGTTTCGCGCTGCAGGTAGTCCTGGCCACGTTCGCCGTCACGTTCGCGGTTTCCAAGGGCGCCGACAGGCAGGGCGTGCTGTATGCCTACGCGGCGGCCTCACTCATCTCCATCGCGTTCGTTGTGATGGGCGGCCGGCTCTCGGACAAACTGGGGCGGCGGCCTGTCATGATCAGCGGGCTGGTGCTCTTTATCCTTTACCTGGTGCCGATGTTCCAGCTGCTGTCCTCCAACAACATCGCGCTGATCTTCGTTGCCTTCACCGTCGGCCTCATGATCCACTCCACGCTGTTCGGCCCGCTCGCTGCGTTTGTCTCCGAACAGTTCGGCACCACGTCCCGCTACACGGGTGCGTCGCTGGGCTACCAGCTCGCCACGCTCCTGGGCGCAGGGTTCACGCCGGGCATCGTGGCGCAGATTTTCAAGGACTCGGGCCAAAACACGGCTTCGGTGGTTTGGTACCTCGCCATCATGTCGGTTGTTTCCATCGTCTTCATCCTGCTCACCAAAGAACCGAAGAACAACGATCTGCAGACCGTGAAGCTCTGACCCGCCTCCGCAGGACTACCTTGAGATAAGAAAGGACCAACGATGGAGAATTCAGGCATCGGTTCGTGGCTGCGACGGCGCAGCCCGAAGTCCGGCACCAAGACCGCCCTCATTTCCGGGGACCATGAACTCAGCTACGAGCAGTTGGCCCAACGAACCGACCGGCTCGCGAACGCCCTGCGGGACCGGGGCGTCGCCCAGGGGGACAGGGTTGGTTACCTCGGCGAGAACCATCCAGCTTTCCTGGAAACGCTCTTCGCCTGTGGCCTTTTGGGTGCCATCTTTGTTCCGCTCAACACCCGGCTGGCGCCTCCGGAAATCCAGTATCAGCTTCAGGACTGCGCAGCCGGGGTCCTGATTTACGCCGAAAGCCTCAGCGACCTCGCCGCCCGCGGCGCCGCCGGGACGGCGGTGGGCAGGCTCATCGCCGTCGACGACTCCGGGGACGGCTCAACTGGGGGCGGCCCAACCGCCGCCGGCCGTTCCGGTGATTCCGCACCGGCCACCGACCAAACCACTTCCGGCGGGAAGAGCCGGGCTGCCGGGCAGCCGGCGCGGGAGGAGTACCGCGACGTCGTGGCTACCGGTGCGGCGCAGCCCCTTGATGAAGCCGTCGGCCTGGATGACGGTGCCATGATCCTCTACACCTCGGGCACTACGGGTCGTCCCAAGGGTGCCCTGCTCACCCACGGCAACATCACGTGGAACTGCATCAACGTCATTGTGGACTTTGACTTCTCATCCGCCGACGTGGCCCTGATGATTTCACCGATGTTCCACGTGGCATCCCTGGACATGGGTGTGCTTCCCACCCTCCTCAAAGGCGGGACAGTAATCCTGGAAGCCAAATTTGATCCCCAACGGGTCCTGCAGCTCATCGGACAGCACAGGGTCAGCACCATCAGCGGCGTCCCCACCACGTACCAGCTGCTCTGCGAGCATCCGGACTGGGCGACGGCGGACATCAGCTCGCTGAACAAGCTCACCTGCGGCGGTTCCGCGGTACCCCTTCGCGTGCTGGAGGCCTACGAGGCGCGGGGACTCAGGTTCTCCAACGGTTATGGCATGACTGAAACAGCGCCGGGCGCCACGACCCTCCCGGTGTCCCGGTCCCGGGACAAGGCGGGCTCCTCAGGCCTGCCGCATTTCTTCACCGACATCCGGATTGCGGACCCGCTCGGGGATCCCTCTCCGGCCGGAACAGTCGGGGAAATCCAGATCAAGGGACCGAACGTCATCCATGAATACTGGAACCGTCCCGAAGAATCGGCAGCCTCCTACGCCGACGGCGGGTGGTTCAAATCCGGCGACATGGGGTACAGGGATCCGGACGGTTTTGTCTTTGTCTCTGACCGGCTTAAGGACATGATCATCTCCGGCGGTGAGAACATCTACCCGGCGGAAGTGGAGCAGGCCATCATCGAACTGGAGGCCGTCGGAAGCGTAGCTGTCATCGGTGTGCCCGACGAGAAATGGGGAGAGGTGCCCCGCGCAGTGATCCTGCTCCGCGAGGGCGCGGACCTGAGCGAACAGCAGCTCCGCGAGTATCTGGACGGCCGGCTCGCCCGGTACAAGATCCCCAAGTCGGTGGTGTTCGTCAGCGAAATGCCCAGGACCGCCAGCGGCAAGATCAGGAAGGCCGAGCTGCGCCAGATGTCCAGCCAAGCCTGACCCTGCTGGCAACCGCCTTGGACCGGGCGGAGAATGGACGGTACCAAGACATTCGCCAGTTCCGCGTTTGTAAGGGGCGCCATGGAGGAATCACTGGGCCGGCCGGGGTCCGTTGCCGGTACAGCCGCGCCGGAGCGCGACCAGGCCATCGATATGGCGCGGTTCGCCTGCCTCACACTTGTGGTGGTGGGACACTGCATGATGACCAGCCCGGTGCTGCACCCCGACGGTACGGTCACCACAGTCAACACCCTCGCGGAACAGGACTGGTTCGAACCCGTTATCTGGATCTTCATGGTGATGCCGCTCTTCTTTGTGGCCGGCGGCATCACCGGGCTGCAGTCATGGCGGCGCACGCAGGCCCGCGGCGGCAACGGCTATGAGTTCGCCCAGACGCGGCTGCTGCGGCTCATCCGGCCGGCGGCGGCGCTGCTGGCCGTGATGTTCCTCGGTTTGTGGGGTGCCCTGCTCCTTGGCGTTGCGCCCCAAGTGGTGGAACTCATGGCCAGCGGGGCCGGCATGCCGCTGTGGTTCCTCGCAGCCTATCTGGCGGCGCAACTGAACATCCCGCTCCTGGCCCGGCTCCATCGGCGCGCACCTTGGCTGACACTTTGCGGCCTGGCGTCCCTAATTGTGGCGATCGACTGTTTCCGCGGCGCCATGCCGCTGCTCGCCTACGTCAACATGATTTTCCTGTGGTGCGCCGTGCAGCAGCTCGGCTTTTTTGTGGCCGACGGTTATCTCGCCAGGCGCAGGATTTCCTCGCTGGTCGGGCTGATCGCCGCCAGCAATCTGCTGCTCCTCGTCGTTACGGGTCTGGGTCTGTACCGGAACAACATGCTGGTGAACCTGAATCCTCCCAACTTCTGCCTGCTGCTGCTCGGCGTTTCGCAGGCCGCCACGCTGCAGCTTTCCGGGCCCGTGCTGGGCCGACTCGCTTCCATGCGGTGGGTTCGGACAGTGGTGGCATTGGTCGGCCGCCGTGCGATGACCGTCTACCTCTGGCACCTGCCCTTGCTCGCCGCCATGACCGGCTTGCTCCTGCTCACCGACTTCCCCAAGCCCGTGTCCGGAACCGCCGAGTGGTGGTGGTCGAGGCCGCTGGTGCTGCTTGGCGTTGTTGCCCTGCTGTTGCCCGCCGTCGCATTGTTCGGCCGGCTGGAGGAACGGCCGACGGCGGCTGCCCACTCGCGCGGGCGGCCTTCTGCCGCGGTGGTGACCGCCGCCGTCGTCGT
The DNA here is from genome assembly GCF_056395245.1 of Arthrobacter sp. 10L430. Lineage (NCBI taxonomy): Bacteria > Bacillati > Actinomycetota > Actinomycetes > Micrococcales > Micrococcaceae > Arthrobacter > Arthrobacter sp. 10L430. The sequence continues at coordinate 21,702 of NZ_JBFTJD010000014.1, forward strand.
CTTCATCCCCGTGGCTGACGCCGCGTTCAACGGGCTGACGCTCACCCTGCTGGGCGGGGGCGCCGCCTGCTTCACGCTCGCTGTCCTGCTGCTGGGCCGGGTGCCGGTCCGCGCGGAGGAGCCATTGCCAGCACAGTCATTAAGTGCCAATGTCGAACCATGACGGAGAACACGGTATCCACCGAGGACCAATTCACCCCGGATGTCACGACCTTCCGGAACGATGCGCTCCACCGCTACGAGCTGCACGTCGGCGGGAAACTGGCGGTCAACATCAGGATCATGGACAAACCCGGCCACGTCGACTTCATTCACACGGAGACGGCCGAAGAGTTTAAGGGCCAGGGCCTGGCCAACGTGCTGGTGCACTTTGCGCTGGACGACGTCGTAGCCGCGGGAAAACGCATCATTCCGCACTGCCCGTTCACGGCGCACTACCTCCGCAAGCATGAGATTTACACGCAGTGCATCGACTGGCCGGAGGAGGCCGCCCCCAAGCTCCTCGGTACGTGAGAACTCCCCCAGATACGGCAGAACACCTCGGGACGGTTCACCGGCCTTGAGCCACCGTGCGTGCCCCGGGCGTTGGCGCTAAGCGTTCGTGCCCGGCGTTCGTGCCCGGTACCGCGACTTGTGACGCCCACGACAATTGCGTACGATTCAGTCTGGGCTATGCAGTTGGCTTACGGACTTTCCCTTGGAGAATTCTTTGAACCACAAACTGCGTGTCCTGGTCCGCGTGGATCTCGATCCCGGACGTGTCACCCTCGAAATTGGTGGCTGCCTGACCCAGACAAACTTCCCCGTGCTGCTTCACCTCCTGCTCCGCGCCCAGCGGCTGGCGACCGGTCCAAGCATCACCCTGGACTTCCGCGAGTCTTCGCACCTTGAGCCGTCAGTGCTTTCCTACCTGCAGAACGCCGCACTGCCGGAACCGCATGACGACAGCGAACATGCGGACGTGCATCCTGAACTCGGAAATGCTGCCGCTGCCGCCCTTGACGACGCAGACATGTTCCAACTGACCCTCCTCGAACCCGACGACATCCCGGTCTGCCCCATTCATTCCGGGGACGCCGACACCGAGCCGGTACCTGGCGCGCTGCCGCCGCTGACCGGGGCGGTTGGCCACCTGCCTGCCGTGAACGGAAAACTTGCCGGGCTGGTTGAAGCGGGGAGTGCCAGATGAATGAGAAGGACCTTGCCCGATACCTCGACGAAACCGTCGATCCGGCGGCGACAGTGGCGACGATGCCCGAATCCGCGCTCGCAGAACTGGCCGATGCCCTGTACCGGCATTTGGACACCCCCAGCCCCGCTTTCGGTGCCTACGCGTGGTACATCCAGGTCGCGGACGAACTCCAGATGCGGCGGCTGGCAGCCACTGCGCGTGAGGCGGCGGACTCCGACGATCACGGCTCCGGAGGGCTCGCCGGGCATTCCGGAGGGCGCGCCGGTACTGAGGTGCCGGCCGGATAGCTTACGCAGCTGCGGCTGAACGCGGGCACCGCACCACCCCGTCTGGTGGATCCGGGTGGATTACGACGGCGGGGGCTGCTTTTCGCGGTTGCTGCCCCACTGGGTGGCGTGCCAGAACAGGAGCCCCAGCAGGCCGAGGACTCCGGCGAACAGCAGGAAGGGTGCGAAGCTCATCCACATATAGCCCATCTGCGGGGACTCGACTGACGTTGGCGCGTTGAGGGATTCCTGAGCGACGTTGAACGCTCCGAAGGCGGCCAGGATCAGACCTGCAACAAGGACCCACAGCACCGCGATGAACGGGTTGACCGGGAAGCGGCCTCCCCGCGGGGTGAACCCTGCCCCGGAGGCCTCGGCCGAACTCCATTCGCGGGCGCCAGGGCCGTTGGCCCCGGGGCTGTGGGTCCCAGGTCCGGGCGGGGATTCGCGGCCGAGATTCGCACGACCGAAATGGGTCGGATTTCCGTGTACATCAATCTCGCGGAAGTCGATCGGGTCAGAACCGGCGTCGGGCATGTCCCCCTGCTTCCTGCCGCGCCCGGACTGTACGCCTGGGCACAGGCCCTGTTGAAACCTTGTAGGCACTCTACTCCGCGCTCCCTCCGGCAGCCACGGATTCTGCAGCGAACGGCCCGGATGCAAACGGCCCGGAGGCAAACCGCCCGGATGCAATTAGGCTGGGGCCATGACACCCAGATCCGGCAGTACAGCCCTTGTCACCGGCGCCACCGCGGGACTCGGGGCGGAGTTCGCGCACCAGCTCGCGGAGCAGGGCCACGATGTGGTGCTGGTGGCCCGCGATGAGGCGCGGCTGCAATCGGTGGCGGCAGAGCTGACGCGGCGGTTCGGAACCACGGCTGAAGTGCTGCCCGCGGACCTGACGGACGACGACGGCGTGGCCGCCGTCGTTGCGCGTCTCTCCGACGCTTCGCGTCCCGTCGAAATTCTGGTGAACAATGCCGGGATCGGGCTGCTGCACGACTTTGACCAGAACAGCATCGAGGACGAGAAGAAGCACCTGAAACTGCACGTGGAAACAGCCATGGAGCTCAGCCACGCCGCACTGCAGGGGATGCTGGAACGCGGATCGGGCAGGATCATCAACGTGGCGAGCGTGGCGGCGTTCCTTCCCCGAGGCTCATATTCGGCGGCGAAGGCCTGGCTGCTGAGCTTCAGCCGCTGGGCCAACCTCGCGTACTCCCCCAGGGGAGTGAAGGTCACGGCGGTCTGCCCGGGATTCGTCCATACGGAGTTCCACGACCGGATGGGGATGGATAAATCCGTGGCGCCCGGCTGGACCTGGCTGCGTCCGGGCAGAGTGGTCCGGGAAGGCCTGGCGGACAATGCACGGGGCAAGGCGGTTTCCATTCCCACCAAGCGCTATAAGGTCCTCGCTGCTGCCGCGCGGATCCTCCCGGACCGGATCACGGCCGGGCCCCCGAAGAAGCCGAAGGAGCCGGGGCGGGCCTCCGGCGGGAACGGATAAGCACCACCACCAGGATGCCGGTCACGGCACCTACTAGGGTCTCCACGCCGCGCTCGGCAATGAGGATGTAGGGGTCGGCCGGAGCAGCCAGCTGGGTCATGAGGAGAATGACCGGGGTGAACGAGACCATGGCCAGGCCATAGTGCCGCGTCATGAACAGCTCAGTGGTGAACTGGAAGGTGATCACCAGGAATGCGAGGACGGCGGCTTCGGCTCCCGGAAAAAGGTGCAGCAGGGCCCACGGCCCCGGCAGCAGCACGACGGCGACGATCACCAGCCCGAGCAGCGTCCCCATAATGCGGTGGATGCCGCGGTGGACGCTGCTGGGCAGGTCGGCCCCCGCGAGCGGAACGGCGGCCGCCGCCATGGCCCAGTGCGGATGGCCGCTGCCCGTGAGGACGCCGACCGTACCGGCTGCTCCCACCGCCAGTACGTAGCGCGCGGCGTGGATGACGGCCTTGCGCCGCAGCCGACCCTGCAACCGGACGGAGTCCCTCGCCGCGCCTGGGTTCCACGCACGGCCGCGGACCCAGCCGCCGAAACCGACGAAGAGCGAGAACGCGGCCGATCCGGCGCCGATAAGCAGGGCGCCGTACCAGGGAACTGCCGTGGGGACTGAGGCGCAGGCGCCCAGGGCGAGAATGCCGAAAAAGGGGCCATTGGGCTTGAGGCGGACTTTGTCCGAGTAGACGGAACCCACCCCGGCAAGGAGGGCTTCGATGGCTACAAGCCACCACGAATGAAGGTGGTTGACGGAAAGGAAGACACCTACCCCGACGCCGGAGAGCAGCACCAGCGCCGCCTGCAGTTGGTGCCGCAGCCGGAGCTGGTGGGGCTCATTCCGTCCGTACATCCCGGTCAGTGCCCCGAACACGGCATAGATGATCAGGTCCGGCCGGCCGCAGAGGAGAAGCAGGAGCGACGGAACCGCCACGCTGACGGCTACCCGCAGTGCGGAGAGATGGTCGTTGTTGGATGGCCCCAGACTGTGCAGCTGCCGGACGTGGCGAAGGACAGGCCGCACGGGAGCTCCTCCAACCGTCTACGCTGGCTGCCCCCGGCTGGAGCAGCACCCTAGAAAAAGTAACACCGACGGAGTGACTCCGCAGTGGTTAAGGCGACACAGTGGTTAATGCGACACAGAGCGAAGGCCCGCCCGGCGTGCCGCCCCCAAGGACAGCACGCCGGACAGGCCTTCATCACGGAGACGGAGCTGCTACCGCATCAGGCGTTGGCAGGAACCTTGGCCTGGTCTGCGTCCCGGTCCTGTGTGTCCTGGGCCTCGAACGGCAGTTCGTCGAGGTCAATCAGCGGGTTCTCGTCCTGCGTGGCCACGAGTTCACGGGCCTCGGCCTGCGTGTCGACGCTGGGCATGGAGCCCGGCAGCGGCCGCTGCGCGGATTCCTTCAGGAAGTAGATCGCGACTGCACCGATGGCCGAGGTGACCATGAGGTAGTAGGCAGGCATCATGTCATTGCCCGTGGCGCTGATCAGGGCGGCCACGATGAACGGGGTGGTGCCGCCGAAGATCGCTACGGCGAAGTTGTAGGCGATACCCATGGCGCCGTAACGGCTTGCAGTGGGGAACTGGGCCGGCAGGGCCGAGGCCAGGTTTGCCACGTAGAACGTCACGGGGAAGGCGACCAGGGCCAGGCCGGCCAGCGTTGACCAGATGCTGCCGATGCCGATCAGCATGAAGGCCGGGGCGGCCAGCACCACGGTGCTCAACGCGCCGATCCACAGCACCGGGCGGCGCCCGATTCGGTCAGACAGCTTGCCGGTCAGCGGAATGCAGAGGCTCATGATGACCAGCACGGGGATGGTCAGCAGCGTGCCGTGAACGGGATCGTAGCCCTTGGACTCTGTCAGGTACGTGGGCATGTAGGAGGTGAGGGCATAGCCGGCGGTGTTGGCGGCGGCCACCAGGATCATGGCCACGATGAGGGAACGCCAGTAGGCCTTGACGATGCCCAGAGGCCCCTTGACGGCAGCCTCGTCTCCGGCGGCTGCACCCTTGGCCTGGTCTTCCTGGGCGTCCAGGGTGGCCTGGAACTGCGGGGATTCCTCGATCTTGCTCCGGAAGTAGACGGCGATGAGGCCCAGGGGGCCGGCGAGGAGGAACGGCAGGCGCCAGCCCCACTCCTCCATGGCGGTCTGGCCAAGGGTCAGCTGCAGCACGGATACGAGGGCGGCGCCGAGGGCGAAGCCCAGGTAGCTGCCCATGTCCAGGAAGCTGGCAAAGAAGCCGCGCCGCTTGTCCGGGGCGTACTCGCTCACGAACGTGGTGGCGCCGGCGTATTCACCGCCCGTGGAGAAGCCCTGGATGAGCTTGAGGACAACCAGGAGCGCAGCGGCCCAGATGCCGATCTGCGCGTAGCCGGGCAGGAGGCCGACGGCGAAGGTGCTGGCGGCCATCAGCATCAGGGTTGCGGCCAGAACCTTCTGGCGGCCGATCTTGTCACCGAGCCAGCCGAAGATCACGCCGCCCAGCGGACGGGCAATGAAGGTCGCGGCGAAGGTGCCCAGCAGGAACAGCGTCTGGACTTTGGCATCCGCCTCGGGCAGGAACACCGGTCCCATGGTGGTGATCAGGTAGCCGAACACGCCGACGTCGTACCACTCCATGGTGTTACCCACGATGGTTCCGCCGAGCGCCTTCTTAAGCATGGGCTGGTCAACGACATTGACGTCGGACACCTTGAGCCGCCGACGTGCGAGCAGCTTTGGTTTCTTTACACCCTGGGGTGCCACTTGGTTGGTTCCGCTGGCGTTAATAACGCCTGCTGAAGAGTCGGTCGTGCTTCGGTCTGTGGGCATTTGGGCGACTCCTGTGGAGGTCATTTGCTTGCGACTTGTAGCTGCCCCGCTCCGGGCAGGCCTTCAATTTTACGCGATTTCCATGGCAAATCAGAGTTTGGTGCCGTATGATCAACAGTTTCACCGCCCTCGGCAAGCAAATATCAGATTTGTTTTGCCCGGTTTCACCGCGCCATTCCGGGGAATCCGGGCTCCGGCTGGCATCGTTATCAAACTTTTTGTTCCGGGGCCCGTTTGGGGCCGTATTTTCCGGGTAATGGGCCGCCCGCGAGCGCTTTTGGACTGCCTATCGAGGTACCCGAGAAGGTGCCCTGCAGACGCGACAGAAGGCCCCCCGATTGGCACAACAGGCCTGCCGGCGCGGCCCCAGGAAGCCAGGGCGGGAGTTCCCCGATTGAACCGTTCTTCGCCGGCGGTCGTCTGAGTGGGTAAACCCGGTATGGATGATCCGGGGAAGCCCGGAGAAGGTTCGTTAATTCCAGACAGGGGTGTTCGGCATGGACTACGTAATCAACGGTCTGCCAATGCATGTGTTGCTGGTGCATGGCACCGTGGTGTTTGTTCCGCTGGCCGCCTTGTGCACCGTGCTGAGCATCGTCTGGCCAATTGCCCGTCGGCGGCTGGGAATCGTGACCCCGCTGATAGCCCTGGGGGCGCTGGTGCTGGTCCCGATCACCCAGCAGGCCGGGGAGTGGCTGATGAAGCGTGTGGATACGACCCCGGCCATCACCGCGCACACCGGCATTGCCAGCTCATTGCTGCCCTGGGTCATCGGCGTGTTTGTCGTGGCCATGGCGCAGTGGCTGTGGTTCCGGTACGGGACCACGCAGGCGGATGGAATGCGGAAGAAGCTGGGAACCGCCGGCTCCCGGATAGCGGGGGCGGTCGCCGTCGTACTGGTTCTCATCCTGTGCGGCGGAACGGTCTTCAAGGTGGCGGAGATCGGGGAAGCCGGATCCCGTGCGGTCTGGGAGAACTCCTTTAGCCAAGAAGCCCAGGACTGATTGGCTTCCCGGGGGTTCCCGCGCGGCTGGTTTCTGCCTATCGTGGAGCCATGGGAACACTGATCTTTGAGTAGCTGGCCGGCTGGTGGCCTTCGGTTCGCGCCGAGTCCCAATGACACAACCTTTCGTGATTACAGCAGGGACGCCTGAATCACGGCCCTCATAGGGGTGAACGCTTCGTTTCATTGCAGAAAGGAAGAACAAATGGGTGACATGAATATAGGAAGCTCCATCAAACCGGATGTGGCTGCACATCTGACTGAGTCTATGGACAGGCCGCCGCTGCCCACTCCGGAAACCATCGCCGTCACCGCGGCCATGGGCGGAGCGCGTCAGTGGCCAGACGGCAACGGTAAGCGCCGCCATCCCAAGGACCGCGGTTCGAGCCACGGCCGCGCAGGGCAGGAGGCTGCCGTGACCGCCGTCCACCGGACCGGCCGTCCCCAGATGCCGCACTCGTCCTAGCACCGTTCGAGACTGAAATGGTCCGGCGACACCCGAATTCGGGTGTCGCCGGACCATTTGCGCGTCTTGGGCCGTTGTGCGCGTCCCGGTGACTTTGAGGTTGCCCGTCCGGCTCAGGAACCGGCGGATTCGGCGACGACGTCCTCCGGCTTCTTATCCAGCCGCCAGCCGCGCCACACCGGGTGCCGGAGTTTTCCGCTGCCGGTCCACTCGCCGAAAGTCACCTCGCCCACGAGGCCGGGCGTAACCCAGCGGGCGTCGGCTGCGTCGAGGGCGGGAACCTCTTCAAACGGCGAGGTCTTCCGGGTCAGCCCGTCCATGGTCTGGCGCAGTTCCTTCAATTCGCGGCTGCTGAAGCCGCTGCCAACGCGGCCCACGTAGCGGAGTTTCTTCCCGTCGGGTATGCCCAGCAGCAATGACCCCACGGTGTCCGACCGTTCACCCCTGCCCGGCCGCCAGCCGCCCACCACCACTTCCTGCGTCTGCTCAATCTTGAGCTTGATCCACGACCGGCTCCGCTGGCCGCTGACATAGCGGCTGTCAGCGCGTTTGGCCATGACCCCTTCCAGACCAAGTTCCCGCGCACTTTCCAGGATGTGTTCCACACGCTCGTCTAAGGTCTCGGAGAGCTCCACCGGGAACTCCGACGGACGGTAAAAGTCAGCGAGCCGGTCCCGGCGTTCCTCGAGGGGGAGCCTGCGCAGGTCCTCGCCGCCGTAGGCGAGCAGATCGAAAAGCATGAGCCGCACCGGGATGGCGGCACGGGCCTTCTTCACATCACCGGGTTTGGTTAGCTTCATCCGCCCCTGAAGGAGCCCGAAGTCCGGCCTGCCGCGGGGTCCGACGGCGATGATCTCACCATCCGCTATGAAGTCCTGCGGCGGCCAGCAGTCCCGGTCCGTCAGTTCCGGGTAGCTGGCGGACATGTCGTTTCCGTTGCGGCTGATGAGTCGGATCTTTTCGCTGTCCGCCACCACCAGGGCACGGATCCCGTCCCATTTGAGTTCGAAAAGCCACTCGCTGCCGTAGAGGTCGGCGGTGGTGCCCGCGGTTGCCAGCATCGGGACAGGGTCCTCGATGATGCTGTTTCGTCGGGATGCGGCCTTCGTGGGTGGGCCCTTGGTGGATGCGGCCACGGCAGCCGTGTCCTCACCGGGCGCCGCGTTGGCGGGCGCAGACTCCGTTGCTGCCGTTGAGGCGGCGCGCTTTGTCCGGATACCGGATCCCTTGTCCATCAGGTGGATGAGCCACTGGCTTTGCTCGCCCTGGCCCTGCCCGGTGTGGATCAGGGCGAATCTCCTGGTGCCGCCAAGCCCGCCGCCCTCCTGGCCAGTGAGCGTGGCGATGACTTCCTTGCCGTTGACCCACTTTTCCAGTTCATACACGCCCCTGTCCCAGAGGCTGACTGTGCCGGCGCCATATTGACCCTTGGGAATGGTGCCTTCGAAATCGGCGTAGTCCATCGGGTGGTCCTCGGTCTGGACGGCCAGATGGTTCTTGGCGCCAGTCTCCGGAACGCCCTTCGGCAGCGCCCACGAGACCAGTACGCCCTCGTGCTCGAGCCGGAAGTCGTAGTGCAGGCGGCTGGCATGGTGCTCCTGGATCACGAAGATTTCGTTCGCATCCTGGTTCCCGGCGTTCTCTGCTGCGCTGGCCTGGGCGTCTTCCAGGACCCGGTCGCTGCCGCCCTTGGCTGAGTGGTGCTTTTCGGCGGTAAATGGCTCCGGCGTCTCACCCTGGTCCCGCAGGGAGCGGTACTTGTCCAGTCGCGGATCCTCATGGCCGCCGCTTCGGCGAGCGCCGCCGTCGGCCGTTCCAGCGGCCGGCGTTGCGCTGTGGTGGCCGGTGCCGACGTGTCCGGGTAAGTGGTCCCCGTGCCTGTGGTCCGCGCTGGACGGTACGGTGTGGGCGGCTCCGCTGCTCTCGTCAACGATGGCAAAGGGATCCTTGCCGGCTCCTACCCGGCGCATGACGTCCTCGTAGTCCAACTGCCGGAGGGACGCGGAACTCAGCTCCCGCCAGGTCCGCGGAGCAGCCACGGTGGGCGTCAGCCGTCCGCGCAGCGAGTATGGAACGATGGTGGTCTTGGCCGCGTTGTTCTGGCTCCAGTCCACCAGGACCTTGCCCGTTCGAAGTGCCTTTTTCATGTCGCTGACAGCGAGGTCCGGGTGGTCGGCCTCAAGCGCGCGGGCCAGTTCATGGGCGAAATCGGAAATCTGGTCCGAGGTCTGCGTGCCGTCGAGGCCGGCGTAGAGGTGGATGCCCTTGCTGCCGCTCGTCACCGGAACCGGGTCCAGTCCCACGTCCTTCAGGATGTCCCGCGCCAGCAATGCCACCTGCACGCATTCAGGGAGGCCTGCCCCTTCGCCGGGATCCAGGTCCAGGACGATCCGGTCAGGCGGCAGCGCGTTGCCGTGCGAGTCCACCCTCCACTGCGGGACGTGGATCTCCAGCGAGGCGATCTGCGCCAGCCATGTCAGCGTGGCGGGGTCGTTCACCAGCGGATAGTAATTGGTGCTGGTCTTGTGGGTGATGGCGGCCCGGGGAACCCACCCGGGAGTGGAATGGTCGAGGTTCTTCTGAAAAAACATCTGCCCGGGCTCTTCCGCCGTCCCCACGCCGTGGACCCACCGCTTCCGCGTGGCCGGCCGGTTGGCTGCAGCCGGGATCAGCGCGGGGGCCACAGCGGCGTAATAGGCCAGGACGTCTGCCTTGGTGGTACCGGTCGCAGGGTAGAGCACCTTGTCCAGGTTGGTCAGCGTCAATTCGCGGCCGCCGACCCGCACCCGTTCCTTACCGCCGGCCAAAGGGCTTCACCTCCGGCGAAGTGTGATGTTCACTTGTCTCATGAGAGCGATCTGGAAAGGCGCCATTGCGTTCGGGCTGGTCAACGTCCCGGTCAAGGTGTACAGCGCCACCGAGGACCATGACATCAGCCTCCATCAGGTGCACAACGCCGACGGCGGCCGGATCCGCTACCAGCGCCGCTGTGAGGTCTGCAGCAAGGTCGTGGACTATGCCGATATCGATAAAGCCTTCGAGGACGACGGCCGGACCGTGGTCCTTTCCCGCGAGGAGCTCAAGGCCATTCCCGCGGAAAACAGCCACGAGATCGAAGTGGTCCAGTTCGTTCCGTCCGAGCAGCTTGATCCGATCATGTTTGAGAAGAGCTACTACCTGGAACCGGATTCGAAGTCGCCCAAGGCCTACATGCTGTTGCGCCGGGCGCTCGAGGACACCGACCGTGTGGCAATCGTGCAGTTCGCCCTGCGGGACAAGACGCGGCTGGGTGCTCTGCGGATCCGGGACGACGTCCTGATGCTGCAGGCCCTGCTGTGGGCCGACGAGGTGCGTGAGGCAGGTTTTCCTGCCCTGGAGACGACCATCCGGATCTCCGCTCAGGAACGTGAAATGTCCGCCGCGCTGGTGGAGTCCATGGCCTCCGATTTCGAACCGGAGCAGTTCACGGACGACTACCAGTCCCAGCTGCGCCAGCTCATCGAGGCCAAGCTGGAGAAGGGCGACTCCCTGGATACGGAAGAGACCTTCGGCGTCGAGGCCGGGGAGTCCGGCAACGGGGAAGTCATCGACCTGATGGAGGCGCTCAAGCGCAGTTTGGACCGGAAACGCGGGGCAGGTGGCGGTGAAGAGGCCGGCGGTGCCTCCAGGGCTCCGGCAAAGACGGCCGCGAGGTCCGGCACCAAAACTGCGGCCAAGGCAGCGCCCAGGACAGGCACGGCGGCGAAGACCGGTGCGGCCACCAAGACTGCTGCCAAGCCGGCCGCCACCAAGACTGCTGCCAAGACTGCCGCCAAGCCGGCCGCCACCAAGACTGCTGCCACCAAGGCTGCTGCGAAGCCGGCCGCCGCCAAGACCGCGCGGAAGGGCGCTTGAGGAACCGGACACCCCGGCCGCCGGTCTCATGAGCGCACCGCTCAGGAATTTCTGAGCGCGGAAATGAGCTCGCTCTTCTTCTTGCCGGAATACCCTTTGAGGCCGATCTCTTTGGCTTTGGCTTTAAGCTGGGCCACGGTCCAGTCGTCGTAGTCGCCGGACTTCCCGCCTTTGCGGCCAACTTCGGAGCGGCCCTTATTGGCGGCGGCGTTGGAGATGCGGGCCGCCTTCTGCTTCGACGCTCCATCCTCACGGAGCTCTTCGTAGAGTTTGGCATCCTTGAGGCTCGGGTTCTTTCTCTCAGGCATGGCTACCTCCGCGGATCGGGGTTTTGTTAGTGCACATCCATTTACTCGGCGTCGACTTCTCCGCGATCCACGGACGAGCGCCAGGCGCCGGTCTCGATGCCGCGTGATTCGATGAACTCCTTGAAGCGCAGCAGGTCGGACGAAACCTGCGTTTCATCCACGTGCGCGGCGGCGCCGGTCTTTTCGAGGAGGCCCTCCGGCTCCCATTCAAGTTCCACGTTCACGCGGCAAAGGTCCTGACCGAGGCTTTCGAAGGTGACTCTGCCGGCATTGCGGGGTTTGTCCTTGCTGACCCAGGCGATGCACCGGTCCGGCGTTTGCTCAAGGATCTGCGCGTCGTATTCGCGCCTGATGCCGGCTACCCTCGTCCGGAAGTGGAGCGAGGTCTCGTCGATCTGCTCGACGGATTCAACCCCCTTCATGAACCGGGGGAAAGATTCGAACTGCGTCCACTGGTTGTAGGCGGTGTTGACCGGAACTTCGACGTCAATGCTTTCCTGCAAGGTTGTCACTTTGTCAGGCCTTCCTTCAGCCCGGGATGTCCGGGCGGTACTGAACGGCGCGGGGCACAATTCCAAGCTAGTGGGGCTGAAGAGCAAAAACAAGAAACTGCTAAGTTTGCTTACCAGTCGGGATTTTTGATGGACAGCGAGAACTCGGAAACAGCAACGGCCGGCCCCGGCGCAGTTCCCGGCTGTCGGGATGCTGCGCCGGAAGCCGGCCGTCGTGAGCCTGCTTAGACCTATTCGGCGTCGTGGTCGGTCTCGAGGATCTGGACCAGACGATCGAGGGCGACGTCGGCGCCATCACCCTCTGCCCGGAGCACCACAACGTCGCCGTGCGATGCGCCAAGGCTCATGAGGGAAAGGATGCTGGCGGCGTCCATGGCTTCGTCAGCCGGCTCACCTTCGCGGGCGATAGTGATGTCGAGGTCAAACTCGCCGGCTGCCTCAGCGAAGATGGCGGCGGGGCGGGCGTGCAGGCCTACTCGGCTGGCGACGGTTGCGGTACGTTCGGACATTTTTGCTCCTTGCGATTGCGGTAGGGGGAATTGGGCTGCTGAAGAATCAGCGGGCGGGGACGGCTTCAGGGACGGTCTCCACCGTATCAACGGGCTTGCGGGCAGCCCAGCGCTTGAGTGCGACCACGATCAGCGCGCTGACAACGGTGCCGGCCAGGATGGCGACGATGAACATCACGACGTTACCGATGGCGAAGAACACAAAGATTCCACCGTGGGGTGCCTGTGACGTTACACCGGTGGCCATGGTGAGAGCGCCGGTGACGGCGCCGCCCACCATGCTCGCGGGGATGACGCGCAGCGGATCGGCTGCGGCGAACGGAATGGCGCCCTCCGAGATGAAGGAGGCACCCAGCAGCCAGGCTGCCTTGCCGTTCTCGCGCTCAGCCAGACTGAAGAGCTTCTTGTCCAGGACGGTGGCCAGGGCCATCGCGAGCGGCGGGACCATGCCGGCAGCCATGACGGTCGCCATGATCTGCCACGGCGCCTGGTTGGTGGCGCTTCCTGCACCGAGCCCGGCGACGGCGAAAGCGTAGGCAACCTTGTTGACCGGGCCGCCGAGGTCGAAGCACATCATGAGGCCGAGGATGATGCCCAGCACGATGGCCGAGGCACCGGACATGCCGGAGAGCCAGGTGTTCAGCCCCACAGTGATGGCTGCGATCGGTCCGCCGAGGAACAGGAACATAGCGCCCGAAGCGACGATGGAAGCGAGCAGCGGAATGATCACGACCGGCATCAGGCCGCGGAGCCAGCGCGGCACCGACCATGTCCCGATCACGTGTGCGATGTAGCCTGCGAGCAAGCCGCCGACGATGCCGCCGAGGAACCCGGCACCCATGAAACCGGATACGGCACCGGCCACGAAACCTGGCGCAATGCCCGGACGGTCGGCGATGGCGTAGGCGATGTAGCCGGCCAGTGCGGGCACCAGGAAGCCCATGGACAGGGCGCCGACCTTGAAGAAAACGGTGCCCAGGTAGAGGGCCAGGTTGCCGTCGGGAAGGTTGAGCAGGGTGTTGTTTGCCAGGATGTCGTTGGCTTTTGTGCCCAGGGCGATGTCGAAACCAGCCAGCAGGAAGCCCAGGGCGATCAGCAGGCCGCCGCCGGCAACAAAGGGAATCATGTAACTGACACCGGTGAGCAGGGCCCTCTTCAGCTTCTGGCCGATGTGTTCGCCCTTTTCGGTGGCCTCCTGCTCGGCCTGCTCTTCGGCGCCAAAGTGCGGAACGCGGCGGGCGTGCGGGTTGTCCGCGGCATCCAGCGCTTCCTGGACCATCTTGGCGGGTTCGTCGATGCCGCGCTTGACCGGGGCATTGATGACGGGCTTGCCTGCGAACCGCTCCTTGCCGCGCACATCCACGTCCACGGCGAAGATCACGGCGTCGGCTGCGGCGATGATGGCAGGGTCGAGGGGCTTGGCGCCCGAGGAGCCCTGGGTCTCCACCTGGAGGTCCACGCCCATTTCCTGGGCCGCTGCGACGAGGGAGTCGGCTGCCATGTAGGTGTGGGCGATGCCGGTGGGGCAGGCCGTGACGGCGACGAGGCGCTTCGGGCCACCCTTCGCGGGGGCAGCGGCGCCGGCGGCTGCTGGTGCCGGGGCTTGTGCAGCGGCGGGTGCCGCAGGCTTGTCAGCCAGGGCGCCCTCGACGAGTTCAACGATTTCCGTCTGGCTGGACGCGGCGCGCAGGGCACCGGTGAAGTCCTTCTTGATCAGCGACCGGGCCAGCTTGGACAGGAGCTTGAGGTGCTCCTGGTCTGCGCCGGCGGGGGCTGCGATAAAGAAGATGAGGTCGGCGGGGCCATCCTTGGCGCCGAAGTCGACGGGCTGGGAGAGACGGGCCATGGCGAGCGTGGGAACGGTCACCGCGGACGAGCGGCAGTGGGGGATCGCGATGCCGCCGGGCACGCCGGTTGCCGTCTTCTGCTCGCGGGCGAAGGCGTCAGTGAAGAGGCCTTCGACTTCGCTCGCGCGGCCGGTGGCAGCAACCCTGCCAGCCAGGTGGCGGATCACGTCCTCGGGCGAATTGCCCAGGTTCTGGTCGAGCTCGACCAGGTCGGTGGTGATGAGCTGAGTCACTGTCAATCCTTCCGGAGGGCCGTGATGGTAACGGCGTCGGGGGTAGTTTGGTGGACTGCCGGAACTGTGGAGCCCGGCAGGGAAGCGGCTGCGGCGCCGTGCGCCACAGCTTGACGGAGGCAATCAGCCGGGGCGGCGCCCTGGCTGGCGGCGAGCAGATAGCCAGCCAGCGACGAATCGCCCGCGCCGACCGTACTGACCGCGGTGACCGGCGGATGCGTGGCCAGCCACGCGCCGTCGGCCGTCACAAGGACAGCGCCCTTTGAACCGAGCGTTGCCAACACGGCCCCTACGCCGGAACGCACGACGGCGGCGGCGGCTGCCGCGGCAGCCTCCGGATCCGCTTCGAGTTCCTCAGCCGTGCTCACCGAGGCGAATCCTGCCGCGGCGGCAAGTTCCGCGAGCTCCTCGGCGTTGGGTTTGAGCAGGTCCGGTTTCCCGGAGACTGACCCTGATGCATCGCCGGCGATGGCCGCGGCGAGTGGTGCCCCGGAGGAATCGACGGCGATCTGTGGAACGCTGTTTCCAGTGTCCGCGGAACGAAGCCTCCGGGTGACAGTGGCGTAAAAATCGTTAGGAACTCCCGGCGGGAGCGACCCCGCGAGGACAACCCAGCTGGCGCCCTTGGCGCGTTCCAGGAGCAGCCCAATGAGCGCCTCCTGGGCGTCTTCGCCGAGCACCGGGCCGGGCTCGTTGATCTTGGTGGTGACGCCGCCGGGCTCAGTGAGGGCCACATTGGTCCGGAGCGGCTCATGGATGGCCAGCGCCGCGAACGGCACCCCGGCGTCACGAAGCCCGGCCAGGACGGGATCGGAGTCCCCGCCGGGGAGCACCGCGACGGTCTCCAGCCCGGAGGCCACCAGGGCGCGGGAGACGTTGACTCCCTTGCCGCCGGACTCCTGGCTGACGGAGACGGCACGCTGGACCTCGCCGCGTTCGAGCGGGCCCGGGAGCGCCACCGTGCGGTCGAGGCTGGGGTTTGCCGTGAGCGTGACGATCATGCGATCACCAGCTCAACGCCGGCGTCGGCGAGGGCCGC
This sequence comes from Arthrobacter sp. 10L430, assembly GCF_056395245.1. Lineage (NCBI taxonomy): Bacteria > Bacillati > Actinomycetota > Actinomycetes > Micrococcales > Micrococcaceae > Arthrobacter > Arthrobacter sp. 10L430. The sequence goes on from NZ_JBFTJD010000014.1 coordinate 37,295, forward strand.
GGCTAGTTCGGGGCTGGGCTTGCGGTCAGTGATCACGGTGTCCAGATCTTTCAATGAGGCGAACTGGACCAGCGTTTCCGCATCCAGCTTGGACGAATCGGCCAGCACCACAATGCGGCGGGCCGAGTGGACGAAGGCAGCCTTGACGGCGGCTTCTTCGGGATCGGGGGTGCTCAGGCCAAAGCTTGCGTGGATGCCGTTGGTTCCCACGAAGGCGATGTCCGGGCGGAGCTTCTGGGCGGCGTCCACGGTTGCCTGGCCAACGGCGGCCTGAGTCAGTCCCCGGACCCGGCCGCCCAGGATCTGCAGGGCGATGCCCGGCGTACTGGCGAGTTTGGCGGCGATGGGAATGGCGTGCGTGATGACCACCAGTTCCTGATTCTGTTCCGCTCCGTTGTGCTTGGCTGATACGGCACTGCGGCGGGCCAGGATGTCGGCCAGGACCTCGGTGGTTGAGCCGGCGTCCAGGAGGATGCTGCTCGAGGGGCCCTGCGGCAGGAAGGCGAGGGCAGCCTCGGCGATGCGGTGCTTCTGCCCCTGGCGCTGGATGGTCCGCTCCAGGATGCTTTCTTCGGTGGTGCTGAAACGGTCCGCGGAAACAGCGCCGCCGTGAACGCGGCGGACGCTGCCGGCGGATTCAAGGGCGGCGAGATCGCGGCGGACGGTTTCGGTGGTGATCCTGAAGCGCTCTGCGAGGTCGGTCACGCTGGCGCGGCCGCTGGCTGCAACGAGCCCCGCGATCTGCTGCTGACGCTCCTCGGCAAACACATACCCTCCATTGCGTAAGTACTGCTCTGCGTGAATACTGCAAAATCGTCTGTCTCTTACTGATCAGCGAACGGCTTCCGGCTGGCTGTCTTCCCGGGGCCTACTGCCAGCGGCCGACACTCCAGCGATTGAAGCCTCAGTGACTGCCATCACACGATCTGTAATTACTTGACTTTATCTTCGATCATGTTGCTTTGTCAATGAAAAACAACATGAAAACAGACTGCCGGGCCGGACCGAAGGGTCTGGCCCGGCAGTCCGGTGCTTTATCTGGAGTTTCACGGAAGGGCACCCGGCTGGATCCGGCGGGCAGCGGCGGGGCTACAGTCCGCCGTCGCGGCTTTCGTTGCGCGTGATGCGCTCGCCGGTGTTGGGGTCCACGACGGAACGTGTCTCGCTGATGCGGCGGCTTCGGCCGGGGGACGCCAGGACAAGCGAAGCGATCAGCCCGATAACTCCCACCGCCATCAGGATGTAGCCGACCAAAGTCTGGTCGACATTGGGAATCAGGCCGGGGGTGATGGCCCAGGCGAGGATGGCACCGATGGCAATGAGGAAGATGGCGGAACCGATTCTCATGACTTGCTCCTTGTGTTAGCGGCTTCTCGCAACTTGGTAAGTACGGCATTCGGTAAATCCGGCGAATCATGCGCCACTCGCTAAGCATGCTGTCAATCGTCAGGCTACAGCGCAGTACCCCCTGTTTCAATCAAACGCGCAGGTCAGCACGCTGGCCGGCCCGCAGTTCCCGCACGGGGAGTCGTTAGGCTGTTCCGATGGAGACAGTCGTTTGGTCGAAGCCGGAAAATGAGCGCGCCGGCACGCCGCTGCTCGTGATGATGCATGGCTATGGCACGGACGAGTCGCGGATGGTCAATCTGTTCGAGTACCTCCCGTCCGAATTCACATGCGCCGCTCTCCGCGCACCGATGCCAATCGCCGACGGTTACGGCTGGTTCCTGCTGGACTACTTCCTTACGAACGACTTCGCCGATGTCATTGCCGCGGCCAACTCGGTCTTTTCCTGGATTGACTCCGTCAAGGGCGGCCACAGCAGCGTGAGCCTGCTGGGGTATTCGCAGGGGATGGCCATGGCGAGCACCCTGCTGCGGCTGCGGCCGCGGGACTTTCCGGCCGTCGTCGGCCTTTCCGGCTTTGTGCTGGACAACGATCTGCTGGCGCTCAGTGAATCGTTCGACACCCCGCCGCCCTTTTTCTGGGGACGGGACAGGGCCGACCTGATCATCAACGAGGAAGCTGTTGCCTATGCCGAGGAGTGGCTGAATGCCCACACCCAGCTGACGGCACGCACGTACCCGGGCATGGGCCATGCAATGTCCAAGAGGGAGATGGTGGACGTCAGTGCGTTCCTGCGCCACTACGTCCTGCCCTGAGCTGCGTCCTGCCCTGAGCTGATGAAAAGCGCCAGGAGTTGGTCCCCGGGGAGTCAAACTCCTGCGGTTTGGTAAAAACAGTTGCACGCCAAATTTGTAAGCGCTTACACTCGTCTTCGGCCGAAACTACCGGTCCTTGACTGAGTGTTGAAAGGGCTGGGTCACGCGATGCATGTGCAATTGCCTGCGGGCGTGAATCCGGGCGCGTTTGCCCTGACCGGACAACGGCCTCATGATGGAAGCAGACGTTTCTCAGAGCGACTGCGCATTTAAGCCACCTGAACGCGCCCCCGGGCGCTCCCCAGTCGAGGCATTGCGCCGTAAGATGCTCCACCCGCGGTCGCCGACGCCGCACCTCCTCCCCGCATGGTCCCCAACCACTGCTGTCCGCCATCCGAAAGGACACCGCACCAGGCATGACTGATCTTCTGAAGACCCTCCCCGGCAGCACTCCGAACAACTGGACGGACGCCGCCGCCATCCTGTTCGACCTCGACGGCGTGCTCACGCCCACGGCCGTGGTCCACGAGCGCGCGTGGCAGGAACTCTTTGACGGCTACCTCGCATCCAAGCCCGGGAAGTCCGGTTACCGCGGAAGCGACTACTTCGAGCACATTGACGGCAAGCCCAGGTTCGACGGCGTCCGGGACTTCCTGACGTCGCGCGGCATCGAGCTCCCCGAAGGTCCCACCGACGACTCGCCGGACAACGAGACAGTCCAGGGACTGGGCAACCGGAAGAACAAGATCTTCAACGACATCGTCGGCGCCGGCGTTGACCCTTACGCGGGGTCGGTGCGTTTCCTCACAGCCGCGCTGGCCCGGGGACTCAAGGTCGCCGTCGTCTCCTCGTCCCGGAACGCACCGTCCGTGCTGCGCGCGGCGGGGCTCGACGGCCATTTCCAGGTGGTGGTGGACGGCGTCGTGGCAGCCGCTGAAGGCCTTCCCGGCAAGCCCAGCCCGGCAACCTATGACTACGCCGCCCGGCTCCTTGAGCTGCCCAGCGAAGAGTGCGTCGTCGTCGAGGACGCGGTTTCCGGCGTGCAGGCCGGAAGCGCGGGCAGCTTCCACTCCGTCATCGGAGTGGACCGCGGCGCAGGGCGCCAAACGCTGCTGGAGGCGGGCGCCACGTTAGTGGTCAACGACCTCGACGAACTCCTCTAGCACCGCCTTCACAGAGCTCTAGCTCCGCCTTCACGGAGCTCCGGCTCCGCGGAACTCCGCCTCCACTGCGCAATCCTGCCAGGCCCCCAACCCTGGCCGCTCCTCCAACCGCCTAAGGAACGCCACTCATGGCACTCATCACTGCTGACCGCGTCCGCTTCCCCAACGATCCCTGGAAGCTCGTGGAGACCAGTCATGCCGCCGGCAATGCCGGCACCCTGGAAACGCTGTTTGCCCTTGGAAACGGACATTTGGGTATCAGGGGCGCCCATTGGGCGGCGGCGGATGCGGAGCTCCCGGGCAGCTTCATCAACGGGTTCCACGAAATCTGGGATATCAAGCACGCTGAAAATGCCTTCGGTTTCGCGCGCACCGGCCAGCGGATCCTGTACATTCCGGATGCCAACAACTTCACGGTGATCGTGGACGGCGAGATGCTCAGCCTCGCTGAATCGACGGTGCTGGACTACCGCCGCTCCGTAGATTTCGGCACCGGAATCTACGAGTGCAGCATCGTGTGGCAATGCCGTTCGGGCGCCACCGTCACCACCGTGGAGCGCCGCGCCGTGGGCTTCGAATCGCGCGGCTGTCTCGCCATTTCGCTGGAGCTCTCCGCGGACCGCGCCGTCTCCGCCGACGTCACCTCGTCCGTGATCAACCGCCAGGACCAGCCGGTGGACGACCACTCCGCGCACGATCCACGCAGGGCGGGCCGGCACGCAGGGCGCGTCCTGCTGCCCTTGAGGCTCGACGGCGGCGACGGTTCGCTCCGCCTTTCCTGGGAAGCGGCGGAGTCGAAGCAGCGCGTGGGAATCGCCGTCGACCACTGGACCTCTGCAGGGCACCAGCCGTTCGATACGCTCGTGGACCAGGACGACAGCAGCGTCCGTTACGTGCTGGCGGTTGGAGCCGATGAGCCGTTCCGGCTCGAGAAGAGCGTCAGCTACGCGGTGGCCCGGGGCGCCCGCATCGGGGTGCCGGGAGCGGCAGACGCCGAAACAGGCCAGGACCCGGCGGACACGGCAGCGGCGGGCCTGAAGCCGGTAGGTGAGGTCTTCGCCGAGAGCGAGGCACACTACCGCGACTACTGGTCCACCACGGACATCAAGGTGGGCGGCCAGCCCGACGTGCAGCAGGCCATCCGCTGGAACCTCTTCCAGTTGGCCCAGGCCACGGCCCGCGCCGGCGTAGCCGGCATTCCGGCAAAGGGCGTCAGCGGCTCCGGTTACGAGGGGCACTACTTCTGGGACCAGGAGGTCTACCTCCTCCCGTACCTGTCGTATTCAAACCCCGACGGCGCCCGCCAGGTTTTGGAGTTCCGGCACGAGATGCTGCCGGACGCCAAGATCCGGGCCAAGGAGCTCAGCGTGGACGGCGCACTGTTTCCGTGGCGCACCATCAACGGCTTGGAGGCCAGCGCCTACTACGCGGCAGGCACTGCGCAGTTCCACATTGCTGCCGCGATTGCCTTTGCAGCCAACCGGTACGTCTGGGCGAGCGGAGACTCGGACTTCCGCGATGGAATGGGCGCCGACCTGCTCGTGGAGACCGCCCGCATGTGGGTGTCCCTGGGGTTCTTCGGCAAGGACGGCCAGTTCCACATCCACGGCGTGACCGGCCCGGATGAGTACACGGCAGTGGTGAACGACAACCTCTACACCAATGTCATGGCCCGTTTTAACCTGCGCGCTGCGGCGGCGCTGGACCATCCGGAAATCGACGACGCCGAGCGGCAGCTTTGGGAGGCGGCGGCGTCCCGTATCCAGCTTCCGTTCGACGAGCATTTCCAGGTGTACTCGCAGGACAACGACTTCATGACCCTGGAGCCGTGGGACTGGACGACGCCACGCTCCAAGTACCCGCTGCTGCTGAACTTCCATCCGCTGGTGATCTACCGGCACCAGGTGCTCAAGCAGGCGGACACGGTGCTGGCCATGTTCCTGCAGTGGCAGGAATTCACCGCTGAGGAGAAGCACCGCGCCTTCGATTTCTACGACCCCATCACCACGGGTGATTCGACGCTGTCCGCGTGCGTCCAGGGCATCATGGCTGCCGAAGTGGGCTACCGCAAGGCGGCTCTTGAGCACTTCACCAACGCAGTGTTCATCGACCTGGATGATTCGCATGGCAACACGATCGACGGCGTGCACATCGCTTCGACCGGCGGCGTGTGGAGCTCCTTGGTATGTGGTTTCGCCGGCCTGCGGGACCAGGGTGCGGTGCCGTATTTCGATCCCCGGCTGCCCGAGGAATGGGACAGCCTTTCCTTCCACCTGAGGCTGCAGGGAAGGCTCCTCCTCGTGGAACTCGTCGACGCCAGCATCACGCTGAGCGTCCTGGAAGGGGAACCGCTGGACATCGACGTGCGCGGCGGGGTCTATTCCGTCGGCGCCGACTCCGTCCGTGTGGCCCTCGAACCGGTCGAAGTGCCGGAACCGTCGGTCTTCCCGAGCGGTCCGCCCACGGCAAGCCTTCCCGTGGTGCGCGCCCGCGCCTGATGCGCAAGACCGGCCGGCTGCCCGTTCCGGGCAGCCGGCCGCAGTTATTGTCGGCGGCTTTTGACGTCGGCGTCCGCGGAGATGCCGTGTTGCCGTTCCAGCGGGTGGGTTATCTCGTCCCCGGCCATCCGGGCAGCAAGCATCGCCACGATTGCCACCACAGGGCAGACGCTGCCTGCCACCAGGAAGATGATCCAGAGGGGCAGCACGGCCGCGACCGGTCCGGCCAGCGCCATCGAAACGGGCATGAGCGCCAGGGACACAAAGAAATCCAGGCTTGAGATCCGTCCCAGAAGATGAGCCGGCACGCGCCGCTGCAGCAGCGTTCCCCAGATCACCATCCCCACGCTGCCGGTGGCGCCGAAAATGAACAGCGCCAGGGCGAGCACCCAGAAATTGTCAATGAGTCCCACGGCGGCCAGCGGCAGGCTGCCTGCACCCCAGGACACCATCATCACCGTCAGGTACCGGCGCGGGAGCTTGAACGAGGCAGTGACCAGCGCGGCGGCGGCGCTGCCGATCCCCATCACGGCCAGCAGGAAGCCGAACATGGTGGAGTCCCCACCCAGCTGGTCGCGGACCACGAAGGGCATGAGTACCTCTATTGGCCCGATCAGGAACAGCACTGAGATGCAGGCCCAGAGCAGGGTCCAGAGCAGCCACGGTGTCCGCAAGGTGTAGGTGACGCCCTCGTGCAGGTCATGGAAGAAGGAACTCCGCGGCCTGACCGCGTGCGGTCCGGCCGCACCGGGCTGGGCGTCCCTCCCGACCGGGTTCCCTTCGTGCTCCGCGCCGTTGGCAGGAGCGCTGAGGGCGTGCTGGCCGAGGAAATTCAGGATGATGAAAGCCACCAGATGGCACGCCGCCACGCCTGTCACGGCATGGGACGGCGACAGACCGGCCACCACGATGCCTGCAACTGCCGGACCGGCGGCCTGCTGCAGTATGGGGCGCATGGTCCCTTCCATGCCGTTGGCCGCCAGCAGATCCTCGGGTGGCAGGAGCCTCGGCAGGATCGCGGAGTAGGCAGGGAAGAAGAAGGCGGCGCCCACACCGAGCACGAAGGCGCCAACCACCAGATGCCAGAGCGCCAGCCAGCCCGCCATTGCCAGGCCGCTGATGCTTGCGATCACGGCCAGATTTGCGCCTTCCACGGCAATGATGAGCAGGCGCTGAGGCACGCGGTCGGCGGCGATGCCGCCTGCGAGGACGAACGCGACCAGCCCCACGCTTCCGGCCGTGGCCACGAGGGACAGCTCAAGAGGGCCGCCGCGAAGCTGAATGACCTGGTACACCATTGCGACAGCCCACATCCCCGAACCGAAGATGGACACGGCAAGGGCCGTGATCAGCACGCGGTATTCACGATGGGAAAATGGGCGCAGCGCTCGGGGGAGGGGCACACGGCAATTTTAGGCCGAGCCTCCCGGTGGGGGAACGCGCGCCGCGGGATAAGCTCGTGGGATGGGGAACACACCCGCCGGAACATGGCGGCGCAGCGTTGCGCTGATCGGGACCAATTGCGGCCTTGCCCTGCATCCCGTGGACCGGAATGACGTCCACATTCCCGGTGAGCCGGCCAGCTGTTTCGCTTCCTTCTGGAAGGCCGAGTGGTCCAAATGGGGAACAGGGACGGCTCTGCTGGTGGCCACGCTCCAAGGCTGGCGCAGCTACGGCCCCAGCGAGTACTTCGCCCAAACCCTCGCATCCGAGCTAACTCGTTATTTACCGGAAGCCGCCCGCTTTCCACTTAACGCCATCAGCCACACCCACGACGATTTCGACATACACCTCGACCTTGAGCGCGGGTTCACGGCCACCGGGCGCCGGGCAGCACTCGAAATCTCCGGCGTGCTGGACCGCCGGCAGTTTTCCGCACCTGAGTTTCAGCTCGGACCGGCCAGCGCTTCCCTCAGCAACGTCTACCTGCCGTGCAGCGCGGGCCGGCTGTCAGAATTCGGTGTTGAGTGGCCGGGCGCCCCCACCGTCTATGCCGGGCCGCGCGGGCCTTCTTCGTCCGCCTACCTGGCCGTCGCCGAATCCTGGGTGATGTAGCGATGGGCCGGCCTGCGTCCCGGCCTGCGTTCCGGCCCAGGCCCACAGGGTCAGGGCCGTGGCCTAGTGTTAAGGCCTAGGCGACAGCAACCGGCTGTCGATTTGTTCCGAAGTAATTGTTCCGAGGTAGAGGTGAAGATGGCCAACAGACGCAACCCGGCGATGAAAATCGCGCAGGAAACAGCACACAATGCGGTGTTCGATGCCCACGGCAATCCCAAGCCCGGCGTCCACAACCTGTTGCTGCGCGCGGTAAATATCCAGCGACCACTCGTAGTGGCCAACATCCGCAGGCTCCAACGCCGTCACCCCCATGCTTCTGCGGCCCAGCTTGCGGCGAGGCTGGAACGCGACTACCTCACTGCAGTCACTGGCGGCGGCGCCCTGGTGGGCGCAACGGCCGTGGTCCCGGGGGTCGGAACCATCGCCTCGCTGGGTCTCTCCGCAGCGGCCACCGTGGCCTTCCTCGAAGCGACGGCGCTTTACGCGACGTCCCTGGCGGAACTCCACGGCATCAGGATGACCGACCCCGACAAAGCCAGCACCATGGTCATGGCCGTGATGTTGGGCGAAGAGGGCACGGCGCTGCTTGGCTCGCTGAGCGGCCAGGCCCTCGGCAAGGGAAAGGGCGCCACCCAGGCCTGGGGAAGCGTTCTGGCGCGCAAGATGCCTTCCAATGGCTTCGGCGCCATTCGGGAGCGCGTCCAGAAAGTCTTTCTGCGGAGCCTGCTGAAGCGCCAGGGAACGGCACTGTTCGGCCGGGCACTGCCGTTTGGAATCGGCGCCGTGGTGGGCGGCGCCGGCAACCTCATGATGGGCCGGGCGGTCGTGGCGAATGCCAAGGAGGCATTCGGCCCTATGCCGGACACCATTCCCGGGGAACTGACGGCCGCAGCGGGTGCATCGCCGGAAGCGGCAGTGCGGCTGAACCGTACGCTGGAAGGGAGCAACGGTGGACCTGAACGCTGACCTGGGCGAGTCCTTCGGCTCGTGGACCATGGGCGATGACCTTGCCATGTTCCAGCTTGTCACCAGCGCCAACGTGGCCTGCGGGTTCCATGCCGGTGATCCGGTGACCATGCTGGACAGCTGCCGCGCGGCCTTCGAACTGGACGTCACGGTGGGGGCCCACGTTGGCTACCGGGACCTCGCGGGCTTTGGCCGGCGCTCCCTTGACATGTCCTTTGACGAGCTTTTCGGGGATGTCCTGTACCAGTTGGGCGCGCTGGACGGAGTGGCGCATGCAGTGGGCGCCTCCGTGGACTACGTCAAACCCCATGGAGCCCTGTACAACCGGACATTCCGCGATGCCGAGCAGGCGGCAGCCGTCGTGGCGGCCGTCCAGGCCTACGACCCGGGACTTCCGGTTCTCGGGCTCCCCGGCTCGGAGTTGCTGAAGCACGCCCAGGAAGCCGGCCACCCCGTGTTCCGCGAGGCGTTCGTTGACCGCGCCTACCTCCCGGACGGCACCCTGGTGCCGCGCTCGCAGGAAGGTTCCGTGCTGCACGACGTCGGTCCAATCGTTGAGCGGGCCGTCCGGCTGGCGCTGAAAGGCGAGGTAGTGGCGGTGGACGGCACGGTGGTGCGGGTCGATCCGGATTCGCTGTGCATCCACGGTGATACCCCCGGCGCCGTGGGCATGGCCGCCGCCGTTCGCGCGGGACTGCAAGAAGCCGGTGTGGAGCTTGAGCCTTTCGCCTGAGCGGCCTCCGTGCTCTATCGGGGTTTGAGTCCCGCCCCAAGCCGCTGCTCCAGTAGCCTCGCTGTCTCGGGCGTGCTTCTTGGAGGGCCGCTCTTCCGCACCACAGTGTTGAGTTCCGCAGGCTTGGTCGGCGAAAACAGCCACGTGGTGAAGAAGGCCCGCAGGTCCTGGCCGGACAGTTGCTGTGCGAGGTTCATGAAGTCCTCGCTCGAGACGTTGCCGCCGGCGTGGGACTCCGTCCATTCGCGGAGGATGTCGAAGAACACGTCGTCGCCCACCCGCGTCCGAAGTGCGTGCAGTGTCATGGCGCCGCGCGCATAGACACTGAAGTCGAACAGTGCCTTCGTTCCGGGGTCGCCGATTTTCACGGACCAGAACGGCGCTTCCGCGGGGATCGCCGTGGCGTAGAAGTCGAAGATCTGCTGCGGTGTCTCCCGTCCTTCGCTCTCGCTCCACAGCCACTCCGCGTAGGTGGCGAAACCTTCGTTCAGCCAGATGTCCCGCCACGCCCTGACAGCCACGTCATCGCCCACCCACTGGTGCGCCAGTTCATGGACCACCACCGAGTCGCCGCCCGTTGGAGTGTTGAAGAACAACTTGGAGTAGATGGGCCGGGTCTGGTTCTCCAGCGCGAAACCGAGGTTCTTCACGTCGTCCACGATGCCGCCGGCCGCAGTGAAGGGATATGGCCCCAGGAACCCGGACAGGAAGCGGATGATTTCGGGCTGCCGCTTGAAGGAGGACTGCACCTTCTGGCCCAGCGATGGAGGCCCCTCCATGCCTGCCGTCCAGTGAGTTTCGCCCGGGGGACTGTCAGCCGGCGGTCCTGAGGCCGCCCAGCCGTCCAGGAGGTTTCCGTCGTCCTCGAACGACGTGGTGCCGTCCCCGGTCGAGACGGCGACGTCGTCTACGGACACACCGTCGAACGTAATGGCAGCGTCGCTGGCGTACGCGACGGAGACTTCGACCTTCTTCCCGGCGAAGAGGGCGAGGTCGACGGCCCACTGCTCCCAGCCCGTACCTTGCCCGGTTGCCGCCCACCACTTGCCTGACGTGCCCGTGGGCCGGCAGGCCCCCTTGCCGTTATCGGTTTGATAATGGGTGAGAAACGGGTGCAGGGACAGCAGTTCCTGGCAGGCGCGGCCAGTATCCGCCGCGGTGTGTCCGTTCGCATCGGGGAGGGTGGTCCAGTCCTGGGCGCCGGCCGTGTGGGCTTCCACGAAGGTGAAGTCCCGCCCTGCCTCAATGTTCCGCCACAGCCAGAAGGAAAGCCGGGCACCGCCCGGCGGAACGCTGATGACCTTTGTCAGACGCGTGTAGGACCTGTTGCCGTTGTGCGACCACGCGAAGTTGGTTCCTGTCCGCGGAGTCACCACAGGGGTGAAGAGGTCAGGATCGATGGCGTCCACAAAGCCGATCCCGCCGTCCCGGTATTGGCGGAGGTTGAACTGGCCCACGTTGGCCGTGGCGAGGTAGGTGGCCATCGGCGCTTCAGCACGCCAGGTCCACGTTGTTTTGCCATGCTCCGATTCCTTTTCCCGGAGCACTCCGTTCGCCACGACTTCCAGCCCGTCGGGAACACTGATCCGGAAAGTGAAGGACGCCTTGTCCAGCGGGTGGTCATTCGCCGGGAACCAGGTAGCGGCCACGTGGGGCTGCCCGATCACGAGCGATCCGTCGTCGGTGTGTAAAAATCCTGAGATGCCAAACTGGTCGTTGATGGCCTTTGGAACCCCGTCATAGGTCACGACGGCTTTGAAAGCATCGTCGTCCGCTATGCCGTCCTGCGGTGTCACGGTGAGCTCGGCTCCGCTTCGGCTGAAGGCAGCGGGTTCGTCGTCCACTCTGACGGAGCGGACCGTCAGGCCGTCGAGGTCCAGATTGAAAGCGGAGAGGTTTTGCGTTGCGCGGGCGCTGATGGTGGCCGAGCCGGCGAGCAGGCCGGTGGCGGGGTCGTAGCTGAGGTTAAGCAGGTAGTTCCGGACGTCATAGCCGCCGTTGCCGTCGAGCGGAAAATAGGGATCGCCCAGGCCGGGGGAGCCGGGCGCAAAGCTGTCAACTGCAGGCGGACTTTTCGCCGCGGACGCAGATTTGACCTGGACAGTCAGCAACTGGGCTGGGAGCGCAGCGGCCAGAAGCAGTGCCGCGAGGAAAAGGCCCGTGCGGTGCAGTGGCCTTCGGTGGGCGGGACGGGCGAAGGCGGGCCGGACCGCCGTCGGTTCTTTTGGGTTGGGACTCATGGCACCTCGTTCGGAACTCCACGATGGCAACGCCGCAGTGCCGGATCAGGGCCCGCGCCGCGACGGAACCGTAGGAGCCGGCAGGAGACCAAGGGTGCGTTGTAGACACCAAGGTGGCCTCGGCCGCCCCTCCTGTCAAGAGTCCCGCTATTTCCCGGCGCTGAGTAGCGGGCTGCGGTTCACGATGGCCGAACGTCAGCCGAACGCCAGGTGTGCCACCGCGAAGATGGCCAGGCCGGCCAGGGAGCCCACCACAGTGCCGTTGATCCGGATGAACTGCAGGTCCTTGCCCACCTGGAGTTCGATCTTCTGCGACGTCTCTTCGGCATCCCAGCGCGCCACGGTATCGGTGATTACCCCGGCGATGTCGGACCGGTAAGTCCGGACCAGGTAGCCCGCGGCGTCGCCGATCCAGGCGTTGACCTTGCCGGCGAGTTCGTCATCGTTGACCAGGCGTGTCCCGAAGTCGCGGACGGCCGCCTTGAACTTCACCGTCAGTTCACTGTCGGGATCGTCGACGGCGGTGAGCAGCGCACCCTTGATGGTCGCCCAGGTCCGCGAGGCCAGTTCACGAACCTCCGGATCTCCGAGGACCTGTGCCTTAATGCCCTCGGCGCGGGCGATCATGGCCGGATCATACTGGAGGTCCTGCGCAAGGTCCGTGAGGTATTTGTCGATGGACAGACGCACCTGGTGCTGTGGATCGGACTGAACAGCCTGTGCGAACTTCAGGATCTCAACGTAGACCTTGTCTCCCACGATCCCGTCCACGAAGCTGGGCACCCATTGCGGTGATCGGTCGGTGACGAGGCGGCTGACCGTCTCGTGATTGGTCGTCACCCAGTCCGCCGCCCGGTCCACCAGCAGGTCAACAAGCTTGTGGTGGTGACCTTCAGCGAAGATACGCTCGGCCATCCGTCCCACCGGAGGTCCCCACGGCGGAGCAAGCAGATGCTTGCGAACCATGCCCTCGATGACTGCCTGGACGTCGTCGTCATTCAACACCTTGAAGGCGCCGCGGATAACAGCGGCGCCCTCCTTGGCGACGCGTTCGGCGCCGCCCGGTCCGGACAGCCACTGGCCCACCTTGCCCGAAATGTTGATGCTGGCAAGTTTGTCCTGGACCACCTGTTCGGAGAGAAAATTGGTCTCCACGAACTCACCGAGCGACGCCCCGATCTGGTCCTTGCGCCGCGGAATGATGGCGGTATGCGGAATCTTCAGGCCCATGGGGTACTTGAACAGGGCTGTTACTGCGAACCAGTCCGCGAGGGCACCTACCATGCCGCCTTCGGCCGCGGCCCGGACATATTCGAGCCAGGGGTACTGCTTCTGCAGGGCAAACGCGAAGACGAACACAACTGCCATGGCGATCAGCAGGGCGAGGGCCACGAGCTTCATTTTCCGCAGGGCGGCCGCCTTTTCAGCGTCACCTGCAGCGAGCGGGTTCGGGGCGACGGCGGGACCCGCCTGGGCCGGACGGCCCTGAACGGGAGGGCCGGCGGGAGGAGGGGCCGGCTGCGTGGTTGGCTCAGAGTTCACCTGCATGTGCCCAGCCTAGCCCCGCTTCCCGGTCTGTCGTCGGCTAACGTGTCAGCATGACAACCGACGAGTCAGTTCCAGCCCGTCCCTTGGTCTACGCCCACCGTGGTGCCAGCGCTGACTTCGCGGAGCACACCCGAGCTGCGTATCTCCGCGCATTGGCCGACGGGGCGGACGGCGTGGAATGCGATGTGCAGCTGAGCCGGGACCAACATGTGGTTCTGCTGCATGATGCCAACCTGGACCGCACCTCGGACGGCACCGGCCCGGTGGCCGAAAGGACGATTGACGAACTGCGGCTGTTGGATTTCTCGTCATGGAAGGGTGTCCGTATTCCCGAGGCCTACGGGGCGCGCTCGGAGCAGTTCCTGACCCTTCCCGATTTGCTGGACCTTCTCCGGGAATCCGGGCGGGAAATCGGCCTCGCGATCGAACTGAAACACCCCAGCCCGTACCAGCTGAAACTCGAGGACCGGGTGCTGGAAGTCCTGAGGGCGGAGGGATGGGACCCGCGGACGTCCAGGCTGGGCAATATCCGGGTCACATTCATGAGCTTCAGCCCGGACTCCGTGCGTCATCTGTGCAAGACGGTTCCCGCTGAATTCATCTGCCAGCTGGTGGACGACATCAACGTCGCGGAAATCCGGGAAGAACTCGGCCTTGGTCCGCTGACCGGCGGCGCAGTGGCGAACGTTATGAAGGCCGCCCAGCTGGAGGGCGAACGGATCCTCAACGACTGCGAAGTGGGCATGGCCGGGCCCGGCATCGACTACGTGCGCGAGCATTCCCGCACAGTCCGGCGCTGGCTGGATTCGGGCCGCAGGTTCAGGGTCTGGACTGTGGACGCCACGAACGACGTAGCTTTGTGCCAGGGGCTGGGGATCCACGAGATCACCACCAACAAACCTGCCCACGTACTCGCCCAGCTGTAGCCGGCTTCGCCCGGGCGCCACCGCTGTGATTGAGTGGTGCCATGCCCATCACATGGCCGGCCCGGCTCCTGCAATCTCCGGCTGTTCGGGTAGGCCTGTCCATCAGTGTGGCCACAGGCCTGTACGGTGTGTCATTCGGCGCCCTTTCCGTAACTTCCGGCCTAGACTTCTGGCAGACGATGGCCCTGAGCCTGCTGCTGTTCAGCGGTGGATCGCAGTTCGCGTTCATCGGAGTGGTTGCCGGCGGCGGGTCCGGGCTGGCAGCCATGGGGGCCGCGACGCTGCTGGGGATGCGTAACGGAATCTACGGCATGCAGCTCAACGTACTGCTGCACCCGAAGGGATGGCGCAAGTACGCCGCCGCCCAACTGACCATCGACGAATCCACGGCTACGAGCACGGGCCAGACCGATCCCGCCGAACAGCACCGTGGATTCTGGACCGCGGGAATCGGCGTCTTTGTGCTCTGGAATATTTTCACCGCCGTGGGTGCCCTCGCCGGGGGTGCGCTGGGCGATCCAAAGCAGTGGGGGCTCGACGGTGCTGCGGTGGCAGCCTTCCTTGGCCTGCTCTGGCCCCGGCTGAAGGGCAGGGAACCGGTTGCCATCGCCGTCGTCTGCGCGCTGGCCACCGTGCTGGCGGTGCCGTTCGTTCCTGCCGGCGTGCCCATCCTGATAGCTGCGGTAGTGGCGGCCCTCATCGGATGGTTCAGCCACGGATCCAAGGATGAAGGGCTGGAACCCGACATCGATCCTTATACCGGGCGCCGCCATGGCCCGCACCGGGAATCCGGAACGGCCCCCGGGGGTGCGGCATGAATCTGTGGGTATGGCTGCTCCTGTCGTGCCTTTTCGCGTATGCCTGGAAGCTGCTGGGCTACTTGGTGCCGGCTTCGCTCCTGCAGAATCCCCGGATGTCGCGGGTCGCCGGAACAATGACCATCGGGCTGCTGGCCTCGCTGACGGTCGTCAACGCTGTGGCGTCAG
Organism: Arthrobacter sp. 10L430; assembly: GCF_056395245.1. Taxonomy (NCBI): domain Bacteria; kingdom Bacillati; phylum Actinomycetota; class Actinomycetes; order Micrococcales; family Micrococcaceae; genus Arthrobacter; species Arthrobacter sp. 10L430. The sequence goes on from NZ_JBFTJD010000014.1 coordinate 52,575, forward strand.
GCCAGTCGCTGGTCCTCGATGCCCGGCTCGGTGCGCTGGCCGCGGCCGCAGTTGCGCTCCTCTTCCGCGCCCCCTTCCTGGTGGTAGTCCTGGCCGGGGCAGGGGCAGCAGCCCTGCTGCGGCTGGCGGGCTGGAACTGAAATGGCGGCCTGCCCCGGCATTGACGTGTCAGGCTGGGTGTGAATGAGTAGACCGTAGAGTGACGCTCAATGTTGTTGAATTTCGGAGAGGACGGACCGACCATGAATGACGAATCAGCCCAGGAGGAAACAGCCTCCACCAGAGAAGTCTCGGAGAAATCGGGAGCCCCCTACATTGAGGTGAGCGGCTCCCAGGCCACCAGGGAGCTCCGCGATACGTCCCGCCGCCGCCGCGAGGCGGAGGAAAAGCTGCAGCAGCATCTGATTGAGGCGAAAGAGCACGCCCATGAGGCAGAGCAGGCCCATGAGGCGGAGCAGGCTCATGAGGCGGAGCAGGCCCACGGGAAGGCGCAACGGCCAGCCGAGGATACGGGTGACGATTCCTAGACGCAGGCCAGGCGCAAGCCGCCACGGACGTGCGCCCCTGCCGAGGTGCGCCCCTGCCAGGTGATCAGGCGGCAGCGAGATCCGGCAGCAGCGATCAGGCGGCGCCGTAAGCATCAGGAGAATCGGGCAACGAGCGCCGGGCCAGTTCTTCGCTGGCAAGGTCGTACCAGTCTTGGGCGCCGAGCACTGGTTTAGGGGTGTCCAGGTTCCGGTACAGCGCGTCCACGATGATGCCGAGCTCCTCGGTGGACGCGGATGTCAGGGTGACTTCCGGGTCGCCGGTGTGCTTCATGAATTGGGCAAGTTGTGAGCGGTTCATGATGACGCTGCCAGCCAGACATGTTCACACGTGAAGAGTGCCATTGTTCGCTCCATGAAGGAATGTACCGAGGCTGGCTGCCTAACCACTGGTCTGATCAGCTTACTGTGCCAGCCACTTCAGCGGAATATCCGGCGCAGCTCTACAGCATCGGACGTGGCCCCGCGGGAACGCCAAAAGCCGAGCCTCCGCCTACTCGAACTGCGTGCCCGGGAGCGGCACCTGGGGCGGCAGTGGCCGGCCCGGCCGTTCCGATCGGATGGCGTCCTCGACCAGGGCGGCCGGCCGGCGCCAGGCATCGGAGCCCGGTTCCATAGTGTCCACCACACCGATCAGCATGGCGAGCAGACGCACCATGTCCGTCAGCGAGATGTCCACCCGGAGGGTGCCCTGTCCCTGTCCCCGGCCCAGGAGCACGCCCACGGATTCGATCAGGCTGCCAGTGATGCCGGTCAGCAGGTCACGACGCCCGGCCACTGCACCAAGCAGATTGGCGTTCTCACTTGCGGCGGCCATGATGGCGTCGATCACGCGGAAAAGGCCCTCGGCAGCATCCTGCCCCGCCAGTGCGACGTCAATGACCGGATCAACGGTGAGACGGAGCTGGCGGTTCAGTGCTGCCAGGACCAGCTGTTCCTTGTCTGAAAAGTTCCGGAAGAGCGTCGCGGGACCCACACCGGCAGTGGCGGCGATCGTCTGCAGGGGAACATCCGGGCCGTAGTCGCGGAAGCATTCACGGGCTGCATTAATGATCTTGTCCACATTGCGCGCAGCGTCGGCACGGAGGGGCTTGCGCTCTACTGCGAGGTTCATATCTAAAAGGTTAGCAACGCAGTCTCCCGCCGACTTCGTTACCGATTGGTAGCCTCGAATATGACGCAGGACACCCCGCCGGCGAGGTTCCCGACGTGCCAGACTGGACCCATGTTGCTTGCATTCTCAGTTGCCCCGTCCGGAACTCCTGCCGATCCGACGCACCAGCGCGGGGCCGCGGACGCCTCGGTGCACGACGCCGTAGCCGCCGCAGTCAAAATCGTCAGGGAATCGGGACTCCCCAATCAGACGGACTCCATGTTCACCACAATTGAAGGTGAATGGGATGAGGTGTTCGCGGTCGTAAAGCGCGCCACCGAGGAAGTAGGAAAGTACGGCAGCAGAGTCTCGCTGGTGATCAAGGCCGACATCCGGCCAGGCTTCTCCGGCGAACTGACAGCCAAGGTGGAGAGGCTGGAAAACGTCATCGCCGGGGACTCCTGACCCGGCCCGGCCGCTGACCGGCCCTGACAGGTTCACGGCCCCGGACGGCCCTAGCCGGGCTTGTCCTGTTACTGCGAGACTGGGGCCATGTTTGAGCATAAGCCGCAGCCCGGGTGGGTGGCCGTAGAAGAGTTCCTGTCCGCCGCCGTCGTTCATCCCGACGGAGCGCTGAAGCGCGCGGTGCAGTCCGCCGTCGAGGCCGGGATGCCGCCGATCGAGGTGACCTCGAACGCCGGGAAGCTGCTGAAGCTGCTGGTCATGAGTTGCGGCGCCCGCCGCGTCCTGGAGATCGGCACCCTGGCAGGTTTCAGCACCATCTGGATGGCCCAGGGGCTTCCCGACGACGGGCGGCTGGTGACGTGTGAATACCTCCCCAGACATGCTGAGGTTGCCCGCGCGAACGTGGACGCCGCGGGCGTCGGCCACAAGGTGGACATCCGCACGGGCGCCGCCCTCGAGACGCTTGCTGTCCTGGAGGCAGAAGGAGGAGGCCCTTTCGACTTCGTCTTCATCGATGCGGACAAGGAGAACAATCCGCACTACCTCGACTGGGCCATCCGCCTTGGCCGGCCGGGAACCACCATCGTGATGGACAACGTGGTCTGGGAGGGCGCAGTGCTGGATCCCTCCATGGACGAGATCAACGCCCCCGGCATCCTCGGTGCGCTGAAAATGATGGGCGAGGACAGCCGGCTGGATGCCACAGTTATCCAGACGGTGGGCTCCAAAGGCTGGGACGGATTCGCGCTGGCGGTAGTCCGCTAGAACCAAATGCAAGCATTGAGCAAAACCAAAGGCACCGCCCGCGTACTGGGTGTACGCGGGCGGTGCCTTGGTTGAAGTAGGGAACTACACGATGGCGTTCATGGAGCTCCAGCCAGTGCCGATCAGGGACTTTCCGAGGAAACCGGTTGATCCGTTGCCACGATAGAGGAGCATGTTTCCGCGGGAGTCGCGGGCCGTCAGGTCGGCCTTGCGGTCTCCGTTGAAGTCACCGGGAGCTACGATGCTGAGGCCGTTCCAGCCGGCACCGATCAGGACCCTTGCGAGGAACCCGCCGGAACCGTCGCCACGGTAGAGCCAGAGGTTTCCGGCGCCGTCGCGGGCTACCAGGTCCGCCTTGGCGTCACTGTTGAAGTCGCCGGGAGCCACGATGGCGTTCATCCCGTTCCAGCCGGCGCCGATCTGCATCCGCCCGGTGAAGCCGCCGGTTCCGTTGCCGAGGTAGGCGAACAGGTTGCCACTGGCGTCGCGGACGGTCAGGTCCGGCTTCCGGTCTCCGTTGAAGTCACCGGGAGCGGTGAGGCTGTTGAAAGAGTTCCAGCCGGTTCCGATCTGGACCTTGGTGGAGAAGCCTCCGGCACCGTTGCCCTTGTAGAGATACAGCAGGCCGGTGGAGGTCCTGGCTACGATGTCGGCTTTACGGTCACCGTTGAAGTCGCCGGTGCTGACGATGGCCGTCATCGAATTCCAGCCGGCGCCGATCTTGGTCTTCGCCAGGAAACCGCCGGTTCCGTTGCCGCGGTAGAGCCAGAGGACACCGGCGGAATCGCGGGACACGACGTCCGCCTTGCCGTCGCTGTTGAAGTCCTGCAGCTTGGTCGTTGGTGCGGTGACAGTCGTGCCGATCTGCACGGTGCGGTTGGCCATTGCGCTGACGTTGCCGGCAGCGTCGGTGGCCCGGACGTTGAAGACGTACGTTCCGTTGACCTGCGCATCCCATGTCTTTGGTGAGGCGCAGGTGGGATCCCAGGTTGCGTTGCTGGGCAGCAGTTGGCATTCGAACCGGGCCCCGGCCTCACCCGTGAAGCTCAACGTGGGCGTGCTGTCCAGGCTGGGCGAGGACGGGAACGGTGCGGTCACCGAGACGGCGGGCGCCGCGGTGTCCACGGTGAAGGTGAGCTTCGCCGAGGTCAGGAACTGTGGCTGCGTGGGATCGGCGGCGAAGGCCGGATTGGTGATGCGGGCCTGCACACTGTGAACGCCCTGGGTCAGTGCGGTCAGCGTGGCGGAGTAGCTGGAGCCGGTGAGCGTTGTGGCCCGGGGGGCACCGGTGTCGACAATCAGCTGCACGGGTCCCGCAGCGCCTGCCGGAAGGGTGCCGGTGATGGTCGGTGTGGTGATCCGCGTGATGTTGTCGGTCGTGGAACGGCCGCTGTCGCTGGCCGTTGCCAGGTCAGGCGTGGAGGGACCGCCGTCGGACCCGTCGGCGACAAGCCCCTGGACGGTGAAAGTGTTCACCGTGAGGGTGTTGACCCCGGGGCCGCCGGCGTTGGGACCCGTGATGGTGACAGCATTGGTCCCTGACGGGGCGCCGGTTACTGGCCTTGCTGTGTTGATGTCGCCGAGAGTTCCCGGAGCTGCTCCGACCTGGCGGAGGAAGGTTGCGGTGGTGCCGGTGGCGTAGTTACCGAGGAAGGCCGCGCCTACTCCGGCCCAGTCGCAGGGCACTGTGGCCGAGGGAGCGCAGACGCCGGCGTCGATGGTTTGCTTGATCCGGCCGCCTACCTTTGGGTCCGGTTCGGCAACGAATGTGTTGATGCCGTACGGGTGTGTAATCGTGTAGCTTGCGCCGGGAGTGAGGTTATCGACTATGAACCGCAGCCGGCCGAAGCCCATCTGCTCTCCCGGTTGCACGGGACCGTTGGTGTGGGCTCCTTCAAGTGCCGCCTCATAAGTGCTGAGATTGCCGCCCGTCGCGGAGGCTTGGAACCAGAAGGCTTCTTCCGGGAAGTTGTCCGGATAGGATGCCGGTGAGTTCGGGTCGGGCGGCTCGGAGAGGCAGCCCTTGCCGGCCTCGTAGCAGAGCTGCAGCTTGACCGATCCGTCCGAATACCAGGTGGGAAAGCCGTTGGCGGGATCCACCGGCCCCATGCCGGCGGTCTCGGCGCTGGCCGGAAGGGCGCCCAGCGGCGCGAGGGCCGCGGCCAGCAAGGCGCCGGCGGCAACGGGGGCAATGCGGGCAGTTGCGGTGGTGGCGGACCGGCGGTGGGCTGGCCCTGAACGGTGTGCTCCGTCGGGCATCTTGGGCCTCATTACGGCGTGCGAGAACATGGTGACTCCTTATGGACACTCGATTTATGGCCCCCAGTACCAACAAGGCCAGATCGGGAGGTGCATTCCCAACCACCGCCAGAATGGCGCACCCACCTTGGATTAACGTCGGACAAAACCGATGGTGAAAATGGGCGGCTCCAGCACCGAGGGGAAGGGCGGCCGGCTCGGGCGCCGCAGGGGATACGGTGCCCGGTCCGGCAGCCCTGGTCCCTGTCCGCGCAGGTCAAGCTCCGGTTTTGGACCTGCTTCAGCCTGCCTGCCGGGACTTGGGAATTTCCCGCTGGGCCGCGCCCCGGATGGGCCCACCCGCCGCCCCCGCAAGGGGCCCGCGCCCGGCGTGAGGGGTTAGACCATCGATTTGAGGGGGCCCAAATAGGGGTGGGCGGACCTTGTTTGTTACCCGGGAGTCACTTGTTCGGACCTTTTCCCAAGAATCGCCCGGCATGCTCGGAGCAATCATTCGAAAGGAGCCCTGGCAATGACCGTGTCAAGACGACAAGTCCTGCTGCTGGGTGGATTAGGTGCCCTGGGGGCTGGCGCGCTTTCGTTTCCGTCCCGCGAAGTGGAAGCCAAGTCGGCCAGTCGCCTCAGCAGTGCAGAAATGCCCAAGCCGTTCCAGTCAGCCTTTGTCCAGCCCCCGGTCCTCCAGCCGGACCGGGTGGGAGTGGACCCCGCCGACGGCGGGCCTGTGAACTACTACACCCTGACTCAAAAAGCGGCCATGGCCTCGATTTTGCCGCGGCTTAAGACTCCGATCCTGGGGTACAACGGCATCTTTCCCGGACCCACCATCAGCCTCGACCAGGGCACCAAGGCCGTGCTGCGTGTCCGCAACCAGCTGCCGGCAACGCACCCCAACGATGGCCACGTGCTGGCAACGTCGGTCCACCTGCACGGATCGGCTTCGCTGCCGCAGTATGACGGGTACGCCAGCGACATTACCCACCCCGGATTTTTCAAGGACTACAACTACCCCAACTTCCAGCCTGCCCGGACTCTCTGGTACCACGACCACGGTGTCCACTTCACGGCCCAGAACGCCTACTCGGGGCTGGCGGCCCAGTACCACATGCACGATCCGGTTGAGCGAAAGCTCCTGCCGCAGGGCAAATACGATGTGCCGCTGGTAATTTCCGACGCGATGTTCGCGGCCAACGGCGCCCTGGGCTATGACGACAACACGCACTCGGGCTTGTGGGGGGACGTCATCCTGGTCAACGGCAAGCCGTGGCCGGTCATGAAGGTCCAAAAGCGGATCTACCGCTTCCGCATCCTGAACTGCAGCATCTCCCGTTCGCTCAAGCTCACGCTCAGCACGGGAGATCCCCTGGTGGTCGTGGCCACCGACGGCGGCCTGATGCCCAAGCCGCAGAGCGTGGCCAACTACCGGCACGCGGGCGCGGAACGGTATGAGGTCCTGATTGACTTCCGCAAATACAAGACCGGCCAGCGGATTGAACTGCGGAACCTGTCCAACAAGAACAACGTGGATTACGACTTCACGAACAAGGTCATGGCCTTCGACGTCACCGACGAGCCCGTCAACACCGCCGACGCCACCTGGAACACCATGCCCACGCTGCTGGCTCCGGGCAATGAGGTCATGGCCCTGACCGAGAAGCAGGCAAAAAAGGTCCGGCGCTTCAGGGTCAAGCGGAACGACACCACCAACATGTGGACCATCGATGACACCAGTTGGCAGGACGTCATCGCGAGCGGCTACAAGAAGGTTTCCGCGGAAGTGGACCTTGACGCCGTCGAGATCTGGGAGTTTGAGAACAAGTCGGGAGGCTGGTTCCATCCGGTCCATATCCACCTTGTTGACTTCAAAATCCTGAGCCGCAACGGCAAGGCCCCGTTCCCGCAGGAACTCGGTCCCAAGGATGTGGTCTATGTGGGCGAAGGCGAGACGGTCCGGCTCCTCATGAAGTTCGGTCCGCACAAGGGCCGGTACATGGTGCACTGCCATAACCTTCCGCACGAGGACCACGACATGATGGTCCAGTTCCGCGTCGGGCTGAAGGAAGACGACTACGATCCCTGCGACCCCATGACGGCGGCACTTCCACAATGGGACGCCTAGCCCCCCTGCCAGTAGCAAGAACCGAAAGCCCTGCCGGAGTTTCCCGGCAGGGCTTTCGGGGGAAGAAAACCACGACGGCGGCCGTGCTGGCCGCCGGTTTGCTCGCCACCCGGCTGTGGGTGCTTGAGCCCATGACGGTGAGCTCCGAAAGCATGGAACCGGCGGTGCCCCGGGGCTCCACGATCCTGCTGTACAAAGCCGGACCGGCCCTCGGCGGTCTTACAGCCGGTTCTCTCGTAGTCTTCACCAGCCCCGAGGACGGACATCCGGCGCTCAAGCGTGCCATCGCTTTTCAAGGCCAGACCGTTGCCATCGAAGACTCCGTCCTCGTCGTGGACGGCGTGCCGCAGCCTGAGCCGGGAATCGACCACAGCCGGATTGACGGCACGTATTTCGGTCCGGTCACCGTACCTGCGGGCCACCTCTTCGTCCTCGGCGACAACAGGTCCGGCTCCATCGACTCACGCATCTACGGCAGCGTCCCGCTGGAGAACGTGCAGGCGACCGTGCTGTGGCCGCCCGTGCTGTGGCCGCCGTCGGGTCGTTAGGCGTCCTGCCGGGCCGGCGGAAGCGGCAACAGGCACAATGGGTCGACAGACGTAGGGTCGACAGATATAGGAGGCGGTCCCGGGCAGCAGTTCACAGAGCCCGGGCCGCTTTCCTATGTTGTCGGTGGGTCAGGGTTGTCGTTAAGTCAGGGTTCTTGGTCTGCCAAGGGTTGTTCGACTGCCAGGCCCGTCCCGGCACAGCAACAGGGCCCCGTCCGCGGTGCGGACGGGGCCCTGGATTGTGCGCTGACGTGTCAGCCGGTGCGGATCAACGGGTGGCGATGGCTGACGTTGCCGTGCCTCCCCGAGTGGACTGGACCATGACCCTGGTGATCTGCCTGGTCGGTCCGGGCTTGGCCTTGTAGGACCAGGCGCCGAGGGTGTCGACCTGTGCGGTGCCGATCTTCACCGCGGTACCGCTGGTCATGTCGTAGATCACAACCGACGTGGCCGGGGTCAGAACGCCGGTGCTCCCCGCCAGGGCGGATGTGCCGGTGATCCGGAGCTCGGTGCCAATGCGATGGCGGGAGCCTGCATCGATTGCCACATCGTCGGTCTGGATGGTCAGCGCAACGGTTGTCTCGCTCGTGCTGCCGTCCAGGGCGGTCACGACCAGCTTGATATGGGCAGGTCCTGCGACTGCTGCCGGCACCGGAGCAGTGTCCGTGGTCTTGGCGTAGAACGGAACCGCAACGGTCGGCTTGGCCGTGGTGTCGCCGGCCAGCGTCACGGCCGGTCCGTCCACCTGCGACCACTTGTAGCTGACGCCCCCGGTTGATGTGCTGCCGTCAAGCTGGACACTTGCGCCGCGGGCTACCGTAGCTGATGCCGGCGTCGCCGCTGCCTTCAGCGTGGTTGGCGTGGTAGTGCCGCCGCCTGGCGGGGTGGTGCCGCCGCCCGGTGGTGTGGTGGTGCCGCCGCCTGGTGGCGTGGTGCCGGTCCCTGTGTCAACTACGGGACCGGGATCGGGTGTTGGGCTCAGCGGGGGAAGTCCTGCCTGGGTGGCAGTGCCGCCTGAGACGCTCACCGCAAGGGATGCCGTGTCCCCGGCGGCGTTCTTCACCGTTACCTTGGCGGGTGGCGCATTGAGGGTCCAGGAGCCCTGGGCTGGCGCGCCGGCAGCTGCGGGGTTGACCAAAGGTCCGACTCCGACGACTTCCAGTGGGTCGCCTGAACTGGAGAGGGCTGCTACGTTGAGCTTCGCCCCGTCAAAGGTGGCGCTCGTGACCGTGATGCTACTGGGCTTGGTCACGGAAATGGTGCCGCTGCTGGCGGGCTTGTCGGCGATGTTGGTGATCTTGACCGATGTTGGTGCGGTTCCGGTGAACGGGATCCGGGCGTAGAAGCGGCCGGAGTCCGCATCCGTGGCCATCGGCGTGAGAGCGAATTTCCCTGCCTGTGCCTCGACCTGCAGCTGGGCCGCGGGCTTGCTGCTGGCGAAGATATCGATCATGTTCCCGTTGACCACGGCAGAATCGGCGCTCACGCCGCTGTTGGTTGCAATCTTTCCCTGGAGGGTGAACTGATTGGTTGACAGGTTGAGTCCGCCGCCGCTGACGGAGAACGTGTTACGAAGGCCGCCTGTCACCGTGTGGTCCTGGTTCGGATCCCCAAGGTACCCGGCAGGTGCAGCCGGGGCGGTGGCCGGATCCCATTTGAGGAAGGGGCCGATGTTGCTCTTAAGTGCTGTGGTGAAGTTGCCCACGGCGGGGGAGATGTCCTCCACGAGCCTGCCGGCTCCCGTGCCGTCAGTGTCGACTGTGATGGTCCCGTAGGGATGCTGGAAGGTCAGGGTGGCATTTGCGGGACCGCCCTTCACCACAATCCTCTGACGGCCGAAGACCATCTGGTCGCCGTCCGTGACCGTGTTGGCGAACGCGGCCTCCAGGCCGAGCACCAAGGTGGCCTTTCCGCCGCCGGGAAGGTCAAGGCCGGAGCTGGCGAGCATGTAGAACGCTTCTTGGGGGAAGTTGTCAGGGAACGAAATGGGCGCTGTGTCATTGGGGATGTCGCCAGGCAGGAAGCCGCACAGCGGGTTTTCCGCGTCGAGGCAGAGCTCTACGCGTGTTCCCGACCGGTCCTCGTACCAGGAGGGGAAGCCGTTCTCGGCATTGACCGGACCGACTGAAACAAGTTTGTTGGTGGCCAGATTTTGTTCGGTCACCTGGGTCGCGGCCACGGCCGAGGTGACGCCTGTCACCGACAGCAGGACAGTTGCCGCGGCCGCGATGGTCCGCCGGCCGCCAAACCGCCCGGCAATCGGGCCGGCAAACGGTGGAGAGAATCGCGGATTCAGCTGATGGACTGAGCCATTGGGTGGGTTGGTTGCCATTGGTATATCTCCTCAGGTATGGCGCTGATGGCAACCAATAAACGTTGCCCGAGTTGTGAAAACCTTTGGCAACGTTGGAATCGGTGGGAGTCCGAGAACGGCGGCACCCCCCGGCCCCTGGAAGGCAGGACGCCGTGCCCGCACCCACCGGAAGATAAGTATGCTTGGAATCATCTTGGCCGGCCGCTCGGGGCCGGTGCCGGGCAACAGCAGCGGAGGAAGAAATGAAAGCGTCCCAGACCCTGGCCAGCAACCTGCAGAAGGTCCTCACCGACCTGATCGAACTCCATGTGCAGGGGAAGCAGGCGCACTGGAACCTGGTGGGAACCAACTTCCGGGACCTGCATCTGCAGCTGGACGAAATCATCGCCAGTGCACGGTTGTTCGCGGACCAGACGGCGGAACGCATGCGTGCCCTGCACGCCCTTCCGGACGGCAGAAGCTCGACAGTTTCAGCGGACACCAGGCTGGAACAGTTCCCCGGCGGCCTGACTTCCACGAAGGACACGGTCAAGCTCATCACCGCGCGGCTGGAGCAGACCGTCAAGACCATGCGGGACGTCCATGACGAGGTGGACGAAGAAGACCCCACCAGCGCCGACCTGTTGCACGCGGCCATCACGCGGCTGGAGCAGCTGGCATGGATGGTGAACGCGGAAATCATGACCCCCACGGCGTCGGTGACCTCACCGGCGGGAGACTGAGCAGCCTGATGAGCCCGCCGCACCGCCGCTGGCAGGCCGTCCGCATCAGCTCAACGCCGGAGCAGCTCGGCGAACTTGCTCCCGCCCTCGAGTCAGTTGCGGCCGCCGTAGGGGACGTTCCCGCACTCCTGGCTGCAGCCCAGGAGGCCGGCCGGACCGCGCCGAAGCCGGGCGACGGAGGTACAGCCAGGCTGTGGGAACTGTTGGCTTCCGTTGCCTCCATCGACGTGGCGGCAGGCCGAATCCTTGAACCGCACCTGGACGCCGGCGCCATCCTTGCGCAGGCAGGAAAGGCCGGTTCCTTCACCGGAACCTGGGGTGTCTTTGCTGCCGAAGGCGCCGGCACGCGGCTGAACGCGGAGTCCGGAGACACGCGGGGAGAGATGAACCTCACCGGGTCCAAGCCATGGTGCTCGCTGGCACAATTCGTGGACCACGCCGTGGTCACCGCGCACACTCCTGATGGCGGCCGCGGTGCCTTTGCCGTTGACCTCAGGGATGCCGGCGTGACCTGCGCCGACCCGGAATGGACCAGCCTGGGCCTGAGGGAAATTCCCAGCGGCACTGTCCATTTCGACCGAGTGGCCGGAGTGCCGCTTGGCGACGAGGGGTGGTACTTCCAGCGGCCGGGCTTCGCCTGGGGCGGCATGGGCGTGGCGGCATGCTGGCTGGGGGGTGCAGTAGCGGTGGGCAGGTACTTTAAGGCCGCCCTGATTGGGGGGACCCAGTCCCAACGTCAGCCCGATCAGGTGGCCCTCGCCAGCCTTGGCGAGGTGGACCGTATCCTCACGTCAGCGATCGGGGATCTCGCCAGGACCGCTGAGCTGATCGACCGCGGCCTGCTGGGCAGCGCGGGGAAGCGTGGAGCCAGCGAGTCTCCTGAACCGTCGCCGGAGGAGCTTGGGGCCGGTCAGGAGCCCGGTGCGTGGAGCGAGGCGCTCCGCGTCCGCGGAACTGTTGCTGCCGCCGTCGAACGCGTCCAGCTCCTGGTGAGCCAAAACCTGGGGCCGGGGCCGCTGGCCTTCGACGAACGGTACGGCAAGTGCATGGCGGACCTGTCGCTGTACGTCCGCCAGCATCACGCGATGCGGGATGACGCCCAGCTCGGTGCGCTGACCCTGAAGGGGGATCACGAGTGGTGACCTTTGCCCACACGGACAGCGGCACGGATGAGGCTGACTGGGCGGCAAGCGGGCTCGCGTGCCTGGGCGAACTTCCGCTGGATTCCGGCGAGCTGGCTGATATGACGTTCATCCTGCTCGCTGCCCATCCCGATGACGAATCGCTCGGTGCGGGCGGCCTCCTTTCCCGGCTGGCCGGGGCCGGTGCCGACGTGGAGGTGCTGCTGTGCTCGGCGGGGGAGGCCTCCCACCCGGGCTCTCCGACCACAACGCCGGAGCAGCTTGCGGCCGTCCGGCTGGCCGAGTTTGCGGCTGCCATGTCCGGGCTCGGCTTGGCCGGGCGCTGGCAGTTCCTGGAGCTGGGGGACGGCAAACTCGCCCAGGACCGCGCGGTGATCGCGCGGCACCTGGCGGAGGCCGTTGGCCGTCACCCCGGACCTCCGGAGCGGCTGGCGCTGGTTGCCCCTTACCGCGGCGACGGGCACATCGACCACGACACGTTGGGGGCTGTTGCAGCGGAGGTCGCGGCGGCCGGCGGCCACGGGCTGCTGGAATACCCCATCTGGTACTGGCTCTGGGCGGCGCCGGAGCACCAGGCCTGGCAGAACTGGCTGCGACTTCCGCTGAGCGACGGCGAGCAGCGGGCAAAGCGTGACGCCATGCGGTCCCACTCCTCGCAGGTCCAGCCACTGTCGGAGCGCCGCGGCGACGAAGTGCTCCTCACGGACCAGTTCCTTGGCCACTTTGAGCGGGCCTTCGAGATATTTGCCTGGCAGCCCCCGGTCTCCGGAAGGCGGGGCGCCGCGGACGCTGAGGGCATCTTTGATGCCGTGCACCTCGGGACGGCGGACCCATGGGGGTACGAGGACAGCTGGTATGAGCAGCGCAAGCGCGCCTTGACGCTTGCGGCGCTGCCGGAGCCAAAGTACGACGCCGGGCTGGAAATCGGCTGCTCGATCGGCACCCTGAGTGCCGAACTGGTACAGCGGTGCGGGCGGTTCCTGGCCGTCGACGCCAGCAGCGCAGCGCTGGTGCGGGCGGCACGGCGGCTGGCACCCTTCGCCGGCGCGGAGGCGCGGCACCTGACGCTTCCGCAGCAATGGCCGGACGGCAACTTCGACCTGATTGTGGTCTCGGAGGTGGGCTACTACCTAACAACCGCCGAACTCGGGGAGCTTTTCGGGCGCATCGCTGTGGCGCTGGCGCCCGGCGGAACGCTGCTGCTTTGCCACTGGCGGCACCCGGTTTCCGGCTGGGAGCTCGACGGCGACGCCGTCCACGCACTGGCCAGGGACCGCTTGCGCTGGCCAACCGCAGGACTCTACCGGGAGCGCGATTTCGTGCTGGAGGCGTTCCTCGCGCCGGTGATTCAGCAGGACCCGGAGCCGGCGCATGGCACCTGAGTCAATCCGTTCGCAGGCCCGTCCCCTGATCCGCCGGGTTGAGGTGGTCATGCCGGCGCACGACGAGGAGCGCCACTTGAAGCAGGCACTTGACGCACTCCGGGCGGCGGTGGAGGCCGTCATGCAGCGGAAGCCGGCCACCGTCGTCGGGATTACCGTTGTGCTGGACCACTGCACCGATGGGTCGGCCGAGATCGTGGCCCGTTTTGCCAGCCTGGACCACCGGATCACGATGATGCATCAGCGGTTCCACAACGCAGGCGCAAGCAGGTCCGCCGGAATTTCGGCGGCGCTGCGCGGCTGCCAGTCAGAACTGGCGGGCACCTGGCTCGCCAGCACCGATGCTGACTCGTGCGTCCCCGAGAGCTGGCTGTGGCGCCAGCTCGAATTCGCCGACGCCGGCTGGGACGTGGTGCTGGGCTCCGTGGAACCTGACCCCGGGGACGTGGACCCGGAGGTCCTCCGGCGGTGGCGGGTCAGGCACCCGTTTGAGGAAGACCACCCTCACATTTACGGTGCAAATCTGGGTGTCCGGGCTTCGTCCTACCTGCTGGCCGGTGGATTTCCGGAACTGCGCTCCGCGGAAGACAAGGTACTCGTGGACCGGCTGCGGCGCCGTGGGTGTGCCGTCGTGGCAACGGACAGCACACGCGTGCTCACCTCGGGGCGGACCTCCGCCCGTGCGCCGCACGGATTTGGTGCCTACCTGCGGGCGCTCGGGGTGGAGACCGCCGCCGCCCTGCGCAGCGGCTAGCCAACAGGCCCGGGAGCGGCTGCCGCCGCCCCCCGCTTCCCCTGAAGTTCTTCCGCTGAAGGCGGGTGCGTCACTTGGTGTCGGCGCGGTCCTGCCCGTTCTGCTGGTCGGCGTGCTTCTCGCGAAGCTCCCGCCCGTGCCGGATGTCTTCCTCCTCCTGCTCCTGGAGCTTGTCGCTCTTCTTTGTGTCACGGGGCGGCAGTTGGATGGTTTCCTCCGCCTCGATGCCGGCCTGTAGCTGCCGGCCGCGTTCCATCTCGGCGTCGAACTCGGCGCCGAACAGCAGCGACATGTTAAGGATCCAGAGCCACAGCAGCATGACGATCACGCCGCCGATTGCGCCGTACGTCTTGTTGTAATTGGAGAAGTTGGCCACGTAGAACGCAAATCCCACCGAGGCCAGCACGAACGCGATCAGGGCGATGAGGGAGCCGATGCTCATCCAGCGGATCTTCGGCTGCCTGACGTTCGGGGTGGCGTAGTAGAGGATGGCGATGACAACGATGACGAGCAGGATGATGACCGGCCATTTGGCAATGTTCCAGACGGCAAGGAATACGCCGCCGAGCCCTAGGACACCGCCCACAGCTTCCGCGACCGGGCCGCTGATCACCAGCATCGCCGCGAGCAGTGCAACAATGACCACCGAAAGGAAGGTCACGCCTAGCATGGTTCCGCGGAGCTTGACGAAGCCGCGGCCTTCATCGATTTCGTAAATCCGGTTCATGGCTCTTCCGAAAGCGCCCACGTAGCCCGAAGCGGACCACAGCGCTGTTGCGAGGCCGATGATCAGGGTGAAGCCGGCGGCCGGCGAGCTGGTCAGTTCCTGAATGGGCTCACGGATCATGTCCACGGTGGAGCCGGGCGCGATGCCCTGCACAATGTCCAGGAGGGCCGCTGTTGTTTTTTCCGCCTGGCCGAAGATGCCGAGCAGCGAAACCAGCGCCAGCAGCGCCGGGAAAAGCGACAGAACGGCGTAGTACGTGAGTCCCGCGGCGAGGTCCGGGCACTGGTCCTTGCTGAACTCCCGGAGCGTCTTCTTGGCGATGTACTTCCAGGAGGGCTTGGTGACATCGGTTGGGCTGTCCGGCTTGCGGGCGTCATCAGGGGCGGGCGCCGTGGACGCCTTGGCTGTACTGGTTTCCGGGGCTTCGTTCGTGGCCATGGGACCATCCTTTCGGGCACTTTGCGGCCGGCAAGATCCGGTATTGGAGTATTTGCCGCCTGCAGTCAACTGGGTCAGGCTTGGTGGACGTTGGCCTTGGCTTCTGCGTTCCGTGGTAGACCACTCACCATCGGCCGCCTACGTGGGATTGGATCGATCGCGCGTTAGCGGGTCGCTCCCCAGTGGCTCGTCGGCAAGGTCTTTGCCGGCCAGAGGATCGACCGCAATCTGTGTACTGGACCGCGGATCCTCGGCCAGTTGGGGTGAATTCAATGGGCTGGGCATGTGGGTTACGGCCGGGGACTGGGCCATTCCGGAGAGCCCGGCGGTGGCGGCGTCGGGACCCGGAAGATTCACAGCGGGTGGCGGTACAGCGGTACCGGCTGCGGGAACGAAGCTTCCGGACGCGGCCTCGGCTCCAGGCAGGTCCACCGCGGGTGGCGGTATGGCGGTGCCGGCCGCGGGAACGAAGCCTTCGGGAGCCTCAGGTGCCCCGGCGCTTAGGCCACGCGCGAGCCTTCCCGCGACCACACCCGCACCGGCTGCCAGCAGGAGAAAGGTGCCTGGACGCTTCCGGGCGAACGACTTTGCTTCATCGAGAACTGACCCCGGGTCCCTGCCGTCCAGCCAGGATGCTACTGCCGAGGAGCGTTCAGCGGCTTCCCTCACCAGATCAGAGGCAACCCCCGGCTGATCGGATGCCATCGCCATCGCCTGCAGCTCCTCCGAAAGGGTTCGAAGGCCTGATGCTGCTTTTTGCTGCTGGCTGACGGCCTGGCCGGTCAGCTCGGATTTGGCCTGGTGAAGCAAATCCCGGGCGTTGGACTGTGCTTCGGCTGCGACATGGGCAGCCTCGGTCTTCGCCGACTCGGATACGGTCCGGGCAGAATCCGCAGCCATCCGGGCGACGCCCGCCGCCTCCTCCTTGGCTGGTTCCTTTTTCGAGGATGCCGTGCCCTGTTCGCCCCCACGGGGCTGGCCGGCGAGGTGTTGCGGGGCCGCGTGCTGCGCGGCCGCGGTTTCAGGATCGCTCCCGTCCTGAGGCCATTGGCTTTCTGTCATCATCGCTCTCTTTCAAAGAAGGTGGGCTGCTGATCACAACCGGCTTTACTGGCGGTAAAATAGTAAGCATGATTACTATCAGATAGTAAGTACCCCGATTGCCGCTAGTTCAATCGGCCGCGATCTGAGGCCTGCAAGACGGCCTTCGGCGCAGTGGCCGGCCCGTGCTGGAAATGGAAAGAGGTGGATCCACGGTGGATGCCTGGATTTGGATCGTTGTTGGAATCGTCGTCGTTGCCCTGATCGTTTTGCTCCTCATGACGAGCCGCAAGCGCAAGGAGGCCTTTAGGCAAAAGCGCGATGAAACCAACCGTCAGCACGCTGCGGAAATCCGCAGGGAGGGGGAGAATGCGGAACTTGAGGCCCGTGAAAATGAGGCCCACGCGCTCCGTGCCAAGTCGGACGCAGAGAAGGCGCAGGTCGAGGCTGCCCGCCTCCGCCAGGAGGCCGAGAAGCGGCAGTCCGAGGCGCAGGGCCTTCGAAGCGATGCGGAGAAGCACCTGACCAAGGCTGACGCCCTTGACCCGGATGTGGACGATGAAGGTGGCCGCCGTTCCGGGGCCGTTGTTGACCCCGATCAGCGGACTGATGCTGACCGTGACATGAGGCCTGACCGTAACCGTGATCCCCGCGCCGACGCAGACGCCGGACGAGATCCGCGGACCGACGCAGGGGCAAACCCGGCCGATCCGCGCCGGAACACTCCGCGGGAGTGACGGACCGAACGCAATACGGTCCGGATAGTCCCGTCCCCGCCGCCCCCTGGCCGAAAATGCCCGCGAGGCGCTCCGCAGCGCGCGACGCGGTTTGAGTGGCGGGGACGGGACGACGCCGGGCACCCTTAGCCATGCCCTCGATTACTTCCTTGATGGCGGTCGCGGCTGGGCTGGATCTGCCAGGCGACATGCACCACGGCGTCCGCAAAGCCATTGTGTAATAAGCACGCTTATGATTTCCTTCTTCTAAGTCTTGCCGAAGGCTTTCTCGAGATCCAGGTCGAAGGAATCCCCGACAATGCCAGAGAATCCTCCCCTCACCACTGTGGACATGTCAGCCGTGCCCAGCGATGACTTCCAGATCGAAGGAACTCGTCAGGGGTCTGCCGGGCACGCTTCCAAGGGGCCGGCCCCTCAGGCAGGCCGCCTCCACGATGCCTTCCGGAACCATCTGGTGCTGAACTACCTCGACCTGGCCGAGTCCCTTGCTTCGCGCTATGCCACCCGGGGCAGGGACCGCGCAGACCTGGTCCAGGTGGCGTACCTGGGACTGGTCAAGGCCGCCAGGGGGTTCGATGAGAACAAGGGCGAAAGCTTTCCCGCCTATGCCGCCCCCACCATTAGCGGGGAGCTCAAGCGCTTTCTGAGGGACCGTTGCTGGACCGTGCGGCCGCCACGCCGGGTGCAGGACGTCCGGACTCAATTGCTGCGCACGGCCCCGGACCTGGCCCAATCCCTGGGCCATATTCCCACCGTTCACGAGCTGGCGGGTGAACTGGGCGTTTCGGATGAGGACGTCAGGGAAGCCCAGGCCGCGGCGAGCAGCATGCATCCCGATTCACTCGACACTGTGGATCCGTGGGGCGGGCCGCCCATGGCAGAAATGCTGGTCGCAGAAGACACGCCCATCGAGCATTTGGAAGAACTGGTCTGCCTGAATGATGCGATCCAGGAGCTGGACCCTGACGACCGGGAAATGCTCTACCGGCGTTACTTCCTCGAAGAGACACAAACGGAACTGGGCAGGCGGTTCGGGGTCTCCCAGATGCAGGTGTCGCGGCGCCTGTCCCGCATTCTTGTGCGCCTGCAGCGCCGGCTGCTGGCCGATGAGGATCAGGAGAGCAGCAGCCCACGAACGGCCCCGAGCACGTCCTCCACTGAAACAGCGAGGAGAGCCGGGTCCGGCGTCGCCGCGAAGGTGTCCCCCCGGCGGGCTTGAGCATCCGTAAGCACAACGTGCGGTCCCGGCGGCGGTCCCCACACTTCCACCGGTGCGGGTCCGAACAGCACAACCGAGGGCCGCGAATAGGCTGAGGCAAGATGTGCCGCTCCGGTATCGGCCGAGACCACGAGTCCGGCCGCGGCAATGGCTGCCACGAACTCGGACAGCCCCAGCGTACCGGCCAGGACGTGGTTCTCTCCGAGCCCGGACAAACGCGCAACATCCAAGGCCCGGGACCGCTCGGCCGAGCTGCCCGTGAACGCTATCCGGTGCCCGTCGGACGCCAGCTTCCGGGCGACCTCGGCGAACCTCTCCACGGGCCAGAGACGGCTGCCGTATGCCGCGCCCACGTGCAGCACCGTGGCGCCCGGGCAGGGGCTGGGGACCGCCGGCTGAAGCAGCCGGTAGTCAGCGGGGTCTGCCTCGATGCCGTGCCACCGCACCAGGCGGGTCCACCGTTCACGTTCATGGATGTCCTCGATCCAGCGCGGTCCGGGCCTAGAGGGGGTGCGGTGGCCAAGAATGGTTCCGGGCCTCATTTCAGCCAGCCGATCGTCGCTTTCCGGGCCGCTGCCGTGGAAGTTCACCGCAACGTCCACCCGGCCGGTTTCCAACGGAATGGGAACATCCAAGCCGTGCGTGGGGAGCAGTTCGTACCCGCCGACCAGGTCCACGGCTTCGGCCAGCCAGCCCTGGGCCGCGTAGAGCAGACGGTGGTCCGGGAAGGCGCGGCGCAGCGCACGGAGCGCCGGCACAGCTACCAGCAGATCGCCCAGTTTCAGCGCCCGCAGGACCAACAGGATCGGCTGTCCAGGATTGGCGTGCATTGCTTCCACTGCTGGCCTCCTCGGCTGAAGGCCGCCCGGGCCGGCCGCCTGACGAGGAGTCTAGTCCGAAGAAGTGGACTGCCGGTTGTTTAGGTCTCCCCGGGAGGGGAACGGAGGGGGTATGGCGAGCAACGTTTCCCCGCTCAAGGCTGTGCTGTTCGACAGGGACGGCACACTCGTTGTGGACGTGCCCTACAACGGCGATCCGGCCGAGGTCAGGCCGTTCCCCGGTGCGCGGCGGGTCCTGGACGAACTGCGCAGCCGCGGCCTGGCAACGGGGGTCCTGAGCAACCAGTCCGGCATCGCACGTGGCATCCTGACCCGGGGGCAGGTGGAGAGCGTCAACGCAAGGGTGGAGGACCTTCTGGGGCCCTTTGATGTGTGGGAAGTCTGCCCGCACGCTGATGAGGACGGTTGCCGCTGCCGCAAGCCTGCCCCCGGCATGCTCCACAGTGCGTGCAGCCGGCTCGGCATCAATGCATCGGAAGCGGCGTTCATCGGCGATATCGGCAGCGACGTCGAGGCAGCCCGGGCCGCCGGAGCGAGGGGCGTGCTTGTTCCCACACCGCTGACACGGGACGAGGAGGTTGCTGCGGCCCCTGATGTCGCAGCGGATCTCGAGCAGGCTGTTGCCCTGCTGCTTTTGGGACCGGCATGAGCAGGGTTCTGGTGGCCCGGCTGGACAGCGCGGGCGATGTTCTGCTGGCTGGCCCCGCCGTCAGGGCCGTGGCAAACGGCAGGAGAGCCGACGGCGGCAGCCGCAACGACGTCGTCGTGCTCTGCGGGCCGCAGGGCCTGCCCGCAGCCGCGCTGCTGCCTGATGTTGCGGACGTCTTCACGTGGGACAGCCCATGGATCACCAATCCCGCCCCGACCGTGACCGGTCCACACACGGACACGCTGGTGAACTTTGTCCGCAATTCCCGGATCACCGAGGCTGTCATCCTCACGTCGTTTCACCAGTCCCCGCTCCCGCTGGCGCTGCTCCTGCGGCTTGCGGGGGTGGGACGCATCACCGGGGCCTCGACGGACTACGCCGGATCGCTCCTGGATGTCCGGCTGAAGCCGGGTGAGGACTTTCCCGAGGACCAGCCGGAAGCTGTGCGGGCGCTGGGCATCGCCCGGGCGGCAGGTTTTCAGCTCACGGCAGGCGACGACGGAAAACTCATGGTCAAGGAGCCGCCGGACGTCCGGAACCTCGTGGGGGAGGGCCCGTACGTGGTGGTGCATCCTGGCGCAGCGGTCCCGGCGCGGGCGTGGCCTCCGCTGCACCATGCCGCCGCCGTGGAACTGCTGGTGGGTGCCGGCCACCGGGTGGTGGTGACCGGGGGACACGGAGAGCGGGAGCTCACGGCAACGGTGGCCGGCCCCTCCGGCCTTGACCTGGGCGGGGAGACGGACCTGGACACTCTCGCGGGCGTACTGGCGAACGCGGCGGTGGTGGTCACTGGCAACACCGGTCCCGCCCACCTGGCGGCCGCCGTCGGGACACCTGTGGTGAGCCTGTTCTCACCCGTGGTGCCGGCGGTCCGTTGGGCGCCGTACGGCGTTCCGCTGGAACTGCTCGGCGATCAAAATGCGCCATGCCGGCTGAGCCGCGCAAGGATCTGCCCGGTACCGGGGCACCCGTGCCTGGGGTCGGTGTCGCCGGAACAGGTGGTGGAGGCGGTTGAACGGCTGATGCGCGGTGTCTCCTCCCTCAGTACCCGGAGAAAGGTCCGTAGCCAATGAGAATTCTCCTCTGGCATGTTCATGGCTCCTGGACGGATGCCTTCGTCCGTGGACGGCACGACTACCTCCTGCCGGTTCTGCCCGACGGCGGCCCCTGGGGTCTGGGCCGCGCTGGCCGGGACTGGCCGGCATCAGTCCGGGAGGTCTCCCTGGCGGGGCTCGACGCGGACGGTCTTGACGCCGTCGTCCTCCAGCGTCCCGAGGAAGCCGCCGAGGTGGCTCGCGTGCTGGGACGGCGCCCCGGCGTCGGGCTGCCCGCCGTCTACGTTGAGCACAACACGCCCAAGGGCGATGTCCCCTTTACGCTGCATCCCCTCGCCGGCCAGCGTGAGATTCCCGTGGTCCACGTGACCCATTTCAACGAGCTCTTCTGGGACAGCGGCAGGGCGCCGACCATGGTCATCGAGCATGGCATCCCCGATCCCGGCTACCTCTACACCGGCGAAGTTCCGGAACTGGGCGTCGTAGTGAACGAGCCGGTCCGGCGGGGTCGCGTGACCGGAACGGACCTGCTGCCCGGCTTCGCGGCGGCCGCCCCGCTCCAGGTCTTCGGGATGGGCGGCGACCGCCTTCACGCCAGCACCGGCATCCCGCCCTCGAGGCTCAGGATCCGCGGCGATCTGAAAACCGCTGAACTCCACGGGGAGCTAGCCCGCTGCCGGGCCTACGTGCACCCGCTCCGGTGGACGTCGCTGGGACTTGCGCTGCTGGAAGCGATGCACCTCGGTATGCCGGTCCTGGCCCTGGCCACCACCGAGGCGGCGCGGGCCGTTCCGCCCGAGGCTGGGGGCATCTCAACCAACGTTCAGGAGCTTCGCCGGTGCGCCGAACTGCTCATCAACGATCCCGAAGAGGCGCGCAGGCGGGGCAAGGCAGCGCGGGAGGCCGCCTTGGAACGCTACGGTCTTGACCGTTTCCTGGCGGACTGGGACACCGTGTTGGCCGAACTCAGGACCTGAGCTTTAACCCCGGCGCGAGAAAGGACTACCCATTGAAGATCTCAATGATTTCGGAACACGCGAGTCCCTTGGCGGCGCTTGGCGGAGTGGACGCGGGAGGCCAGAACGTCCACGTGGCTGCGCTTTCCATCGCCCTGGCCCGGCGCGGCCACCGGGTAACGGTTTACACGAGGCGCGATTCGCCGGATTTGCCCGCAACGGTGCGGGTGCAGCCCAGGCTTGAGGTGGTCCACGTGGACGCCGGTCCCGCCACCCATGTGCCCAAGGACGAACTGCTGCCTTTCATGGGCGCGCTCGCCGACGGTGTGGTCCTTCACTGGGGCGGCGAGCCGCCGGACGTGGTCCACGGCCACTTCTGGATGTCCGGAATCGCCGCGCTGGACGCCGCGCGCCGCGGGCCGGCCGGTTTCCGGGTCCCCGTGGTGCAGACGTTCCATGCCCTCGGGACAGTCAAACGCCGGTATCAGGGCGCGGATGACACGAGCCCGGCGGAGCGCAGTTTCCTCGAGCCGTCCGTGGGGCGGTCGGCGGACCGCATCATTGCCACCTGCTCCGACGAGGTTTTCGAACTGAAGTCGATGGGGATCGCTACCGGCAAGGTCTCGATTGCGCCGTGCGGGGTGGACCTGGAGCTGTTCTCCAGCGAGGGTCCGGCCGATGCCCGGACCCGCGCCCACCGCATTCTGTCGGTGGGCCGGCTCGTCCCGCGGAAAGGGGTGGACCTGGTGATCCGCTCCCTGCCGTACCTTCGGGAAGCCGGCTTCGACGACGTCGAGCTCCTCATCGTCGGGGGCGGCGCAGGGGCGGACGGCCCGGATCCCGAGGCACGCCGCCTGCTCGACCTTGCCCGGGACCTGGGTGTGGCGGACCAGGTGGAGCTCCGTGGCCAGGTGCCGCGGGAAGCCATGCCGGGGATCTTCCGGAGCGCGGATGCCGTAGCCTGCACGCCCTGGTACGAGCCCTTCGGCATTGTCCCGCTGGAAGCCATGGCCTGCGGAATCCCGGTGGTGGCGGCAGCTGTGGGCGGCCTGACGGACAGCGTGGTGGACCACGCAACTGGCCTGCACGTGCCGCCGAAGGACCCGGAGGCCATTGCCGGGGCCGTGGCAGCCCTACTGTCCAGCCCCGCGCTCCGCGGGAAACTGGGACAGAACGGCGAACGTCGGGCCAAGGCGCGCTACTCCTGGAGCCGGGTCGCGGCGGAAACTGAAACGGCGTACCAGCTGGCCATAGCCGGAACCGCGCAGTCCAGCAGCCTGGAACCGATGGAAGGAGCGGCACTGTGACAACGGAATGGTCCCTGCAGGAAGCTGAGCTTCCGTCCCTGCCACCGGTGGATTCGGGGCCTGCGGGTTTCCCGCACACAGGGAAGAGACTGGATCCGGACATCACCGTCCCAGCGGCCTCCCGGGAGGCTGTCAGAATCCATCTGGAAAGTGTCCTGCCGGCGCTGCGGTCGCTTGAAAGCCAGGCCGACCGGCTGGCGGCCTGGGGTGTTGAGCTGGCCCAGCGGCTGCTCAGCGGGCAGCGGCTGCTCGCGGCCGGGAACGGCGGCTCGGCTGCCGAGGCCCAGCATCTGACAGCCGAACTGGTGGGCAGGTTCGACGGCGAACGGGTGCCTTTCTCGGCGATCTCGCTGCACGCCGAAAGTTCTGCCGTGACGGCCATCGCAAACGACTATGGCTACGCAGAACTTTTTGCCCGCCAGGTGCGGGCGCACGGGCGGTCCGGGGATGTCCTCATGCTGCTGTCCACGAGCGGCAAGAGCCCCAACCTGCTTCGCGCAGCCGAGGCGGCTGCTCGGCTCAACGTGACCACCTGGGCGCTTACCGGGCCGGCGCCAAATCCGCTGGCCGCCTGCTGCGACGACGCTGTGGCCATAGACGCCGTATCAGCCAACGCGCAGGAAGGGCATCTGATTGCGCTGCATGCCATGTGCCGGGCGTTCGAGGCCGAGGTCACCCGGAAGAGCCGCGGCGTCCCCGGTCTGGAGGCTGACCGCGGATGAGGATCACAGTGGTAGGCGACGTTTTGCTGGACGTGGACCTGGAGGGCGAGGCGACCCGGCTGTGCCCGGACGCGCCGGTGCCGGTGGTGGACATCGCTGAAGTCCGGCGGCGGGCGGGCGGCGCCGGGCTCGTGGCCCGAATGCTCGCCCATGACGGGCACCGCGTCACCCTGGTGACCGTGCTTTCCGACGACGGCGCGTCCCTGGAGCTGGAAGGCGCGCTCGCCGGTGTACGGGTGGTGGCCGGACCCTCGGGTGCCCGGACGCCTGTGAAAACGCGGGTACGGGCCAGCCGCCACCCTGTGGTCCGCGTGGACGAGGACTGCGGTCGCCCGGCCGTTCCGGGGGCGACGGCGGGCATGCTGACGGCCATTGAACAGGCGGAAGTCATTATCGTTGCGGACTATGGCCGCGGCCTGGCCGCGAATCCGGAAATCCGGTCCCTCCTCGCGGCCCTGGCAGTCAGCGTTCCGATCGTGTGGGACCCGCACCCCTTGGGTGCGGCTCCGGTGCCGGGCGTGGCGGTGGTTACGCCGAACCTGGCCGAGGCGGCCAAGGCAGCCGGCAGTTCGGCGGCCACGCCGGCGGAAATTGCCGAAGCGGGGGGTGTCCTGCTGGACCGCTGGCAGGTCAGGGCCGTGCTCGTCACCATCGGGGAGCGGGGCGGACTGCTGGTGGAAACGCGGAATCGCTCGCCGCGGATCGTCCCGGCGCCGCCGACCGACGTCAGCGATCCGTGCGGTGCCGGGGACAGGCTTGCTGCCAGTCTGGCGGTGCACTTGGCAGAAGGCCGCAGCCTCGACGACGCCGTTGAACTTGCCATCCACGAGGCCGCACATTTCCTGGGTGCAGGGGGAGTCGCCTCCCTTCCGGACCGCCACCGGCCGGTCTGGCGGCACCGGCGGGACGGGGATGCCCATGCCCTGGCCCGGAGGGTGCGCGCGAACGGCGGAACCGTGGTGGCGACCGGAGGCTGCTTCGACCTGCTGCACGCCGGCCACGTCCGAACCCTGGCGGCGGCGCGGGACCTGGGGGACTGCCTGATTGTGTGCCTGAACTCGGACGAGTCCGTCCACAGAATCAAGGGTGAGCAGCGGCCCATCGTGAGCCAGGAAGACAGGGCCGAGCTTCTCCTTGCCCTCGAATGCGTGGACGCCGTGATGGTCTTCGAGGAGGACACCCCGCAGGCGTGCCTGGATCTCCTGCGCCCGGCCATCTGGGTGAAGGGAGGGGACTACCAGGCATCGCAGCTGCCCGAAGCGGGTCTCGTCGAAAGCTGGGGCGGGCGGTGCGTGACGGTGCCGTTCCATCAGGCCCGGTCCACGTCTGTCCTGGCGGACGCGCTGGCCAAGGTCAGCTGAGGAACACGACAAACCCTGAAACAGTCTCGACGAAAGGAACACCATGAATGAATCGACTTTTCGGCCCGGCCGTGTTTTGGTCACAGGCGGAGCCTCCGGACTGGGGGCCGCCGTCGTAGATGCGGTGCTGCGGGCGGGCGGGACCCCGGTAGTGCTGGACCGGGATATCCGAAACGTCTCGGCGGCGAAGGCTTTCGAAGTTGACGTCTCGGACCGTGCGGCGGTGAGCGAGGCTGTTCGCCAGGCGGCAGAAACGCTGGACGGCCTGGACGCAGTGGTCACAGCAGCCGGGATTGACCGCTGCGGAAAGCTCGAGGATGTGGACGCGGATGAATGGGAACGCGTCATCGGCGTCAACCTTCTGGGGACGGTATCGGTGGTCCGGGCGGCTCTGCCGTATCTGAAGCGTTCCCGCGGAAGAGTGGTGACCATCGCCTCCACGCTGGGCAAGCGGGCGCTCCCTGAGGCCACGGCCTATTGCGCCTCCAAGTTCGCGGTGGTGGGCTTCAGCCACTCCCTTGCTGCCGAAACGGGTGGCGAGATCGGGGTGACCATCATGATCCCGGGCGGCATGAAGACACGCTTTTTCGACGACCGTGAGGAGCAGTACAAGCCTCAGGACGATTCCCGCCTCAACGATCCCGCCAACGTTGCCCAGGCCATCCTGTTCGTGCTGTCACAGCCCGCGGGCTGCGAGATCCGCGAGATGCTCATCTGCCACGAGGAGGAAGGTTCATGGCCGTGAGCTGGCGGACGTCCTCATAGACCGCGTCGGGGGCGACCGCCTCCACGGTGGATTCGTCATGGCGGCACCGCGGCGCCGTCCAGCCCACCTGGGTGATGTCGATTCCGCAGACCGGGCAGTGCGTCGCCCAGCCGAGATGGATCCGGTGCAGGGTCCGTCCCAGCGGTGCCGCGTTGATGGCATTGCCGGCCCAGAAGACGCCCACGGTGGGGGTGCCGAGTGCCTGGGCCAGGTGACGCGGTCCGCTGTCATTTGCCACCACGGCGCAGCAGGCCGCGAGCAGCGCCGCGAGCTCGCCCAGTCCAAGTTGGCCCGCCAAGGAAGCCACCCGCGGTGCCCTGTTGCGGGCCCCTTTGGAGTCCGCCTTGGCGTGGCCGACGGCGGCCTCCACCACTGTTTCCGCCAGTTCCTTTTCGGTGTGGTCACCGACCACCACGACCCGGAAGCCGTCGTCGGCCGCTTTTCTGGCCACGGCGGCGAAGCGGTCCACCGGCCAGCGGCGCCGCGGATCAGTGGCGCCCGGATGGATCACCACAGTGCCTCGCGCCTCAGTGGACGGGAACAGCGCGTCCAGTCTCGGGGCCAGCTGCTGTGCGAACTCCGGCAAGGCACGGACGCGCGCCTCCAGCCCAGGGGGCGGAGCCCCGGCGAACCCGGCCACTTCCAGCGCCCGCTGCGGCTCGTGCTGGTAGTACACGTACGGCACGGTTCGCTCCAGCCGGGCCGCGTCAGGGGTCCTGGTGCCCACGGTGTGGCGTGCCCCGAGGCGGAGCAGGAACGGATTTGAGTAGCGCCCTCCGCCGTGCAGCTGGACGGCGAGGTCGAATTTCCTGGCGCGCATTTCGCCGAAGAACCGGTCCAGCTCGCCATGATCCTCGGCTCCCGGCCGGACGCCCTCGGCAAACGGCAGAATCAGCGTTTCGTCCAGCGGCCCTTCAATCTGGGACAGCAGCTCTGCGTGGATGGGGGTGCCCAGCAGCGTGACGGAGGCCTCCGGATAGGCGGCCTTCAGCGCCGAGACGGCCGGCAGTGCGTAGATCAGGTCGCCCAGGCCGCCACCGCGCAGCACGGCGATCCGCGATACGTCGCTGAATCTCTCCAGGACCGGGCCCACCCCATAGCCGGTGGCGCGTGCACCGCCGAAGTCGGGGTTGAGGTGTTCCATGGCGTCAGCCCCTTCGGCTACGGACGGATCAGGTCAGGTGTGCGGGTTCCCGTGGGGCCACCATAAGTCCCCGCCTGCCCGGGCCGCCAGCGCCGAAAACTCCTGACGGCACAGGCGTGTAAACCGACAAGGGCAGGGTACGGATGAGGTCAGGAGACGGCGGGATCACGAGTCGGGCGATCACCTGCTCCATAGAGGCACGTACCAAGCGAACCCAGCGAGGAGCCACATGCAAACGACCACCGAGAGTTTCCTGGCCACTGCCCACGACGTGCTGACCATCCGGGACCCCCGCACGGGCGACGTCGTGGGAAGGTTCCCGGCCGCCCGGCCCGAAGATGTGGCACGGGCTGTGGATAAGGCCCGTGCCGCCGGGCCCGCCTGGTCCGCCACGCCACCGGCGGAGCGGGGCAAGCTGCTGCGGGCGGCCGCCGCTGCCCTCGGCAGGGCTGCCGCGGAGTTGGCGGATATCAACGCGCGGGAGACGGGGCGCCCCGCGGAAGAGGCTCTCGCCGGGGTTGCTGCCGGAGTTTCAACCCTGGAGCAGTACGCAGAGCTTGGCCCCGTGCACCGCGGCCTCAGCCTGCGGGGCAACCTGCTCGCGGCCGACTACACGGTGGCCGAACCCCGCGGCGTGGTCGTGCTGCTGACGCCGTGGAACGATCCTGTGGCAGTGGCGTGCGGACTGATCGGCGCGGCGCTGGTCACCGGCAACACCGCGGTCCATAAGCCCAGTGAGCGCTGCCCCGGAGTGGGGGAACGGCTCGGGGAGGTGCTGGCATCCGTCTTCCCGCCTGGTGTGCTGCTGACCCTGACCGGAGGATCCGACGTCGGCGCCCTCCTCACGCAGCAGGCGTCCGTTGACGTTTTTGCGCACGTAGGGTCCAGCGACACGGGCGCACGCATTGTGCGCGCCGCCGTCGCCTCCGGGGCCCACGTGATCCGGGAAAACGGCGGCAACGATCCGCTGCTCGTGGACGAAGGGGTGGATCCGGGCTGGGCGGCGGAGCAGGCCGCCATCGGCGCCTTCAGCAACAGCGGGCAGATCTGCACCTCGGTGGAGCGGATTTATGTCCACCGGGCCGTGGCGGAAAAGTTCTGCGAGGCGCTCGCGGAGCAGGCCCGGAACCGCAACCGTGCCGGCGGGATCGCACCGCTCGTGGATACGCGCCTGCGTGAGGCCGTCCACCGCCATGTTGCCGAAGCACTGCGGCTGGGCGCCCGGGCGGCTGAGGGCGGAGCAGTTCCGGACGGCCCCGGCGCCTTTTATCCCGCCACCGTTCTGCTGAACTGCACCGACACCATGGACGTCATGGCGGAAGAAACCTTCGGTCCGGTGGCTCCGGTGCGCGTGGTGGATAGCTTCGACGAGGGCCTCGAGCTGGCCGCGGCGGGCCGCTACGGCCTGGCTGCGACGGTCCTGACGGGAAGCATCGCCCACGCCCAGCGGGCAATCGCCGTCCTTCCGGTGGGGACAGTCAAAGTCAATGAAGTGTTCGGCGGGGCTCCCGGCGGTTCCGCCCAGCCACGCGGCGAAAGCGGTCACGGCTTCGGTTACGGCCCCGAACTCCTGGACGAATTTACCCGGGTCAAGGTGGTGCACATCGCTGCGCCGCCGCCTCTGGCCCCGCGCTCGGCCGAGGTCTCTGCCAGCTCCGGCCCGTCCGCCGGGCCGTCCGCTGCCGAGCCCGGCGCGGCCGAGGAAGGCGCAGCACAATGACGGGAGGGGGAGCCGGGGGGCAGGGCATAGCCGGAGGCGGCCTGCCCCGCGAGAGCTGGCCGGACCTCTCCGAACAGCGTGGCCTGGCGGCGTGGCTTCCGCAGCGTCTGGCAGAGGAGAGCCCCGCAGTCCTGGTGGTGGGTGACCTCATACTCGACGGCTGGTGGAGCGGACCCAGCGACCGGATGTGCCGGGAGGCGCCGGCCCCCGTGGTGGACATCGACCGCCGCGAATTTTCCCCGGGCGGCGCCGCGAACACCGCCATGAACCTGGCGGCCCTGGGCGCCCGCGTCAGCGTGGCCGGGATCATCGGAACGGACGACGCCGGGGCGGAACTGAAACGCCAGCTGCTTGGCGCGGGCGTCGACACGAGCCACCTGACCGAACATCCGGGCATCGTCACCACCACGAAAATCCGCATCAGCAGCGGCGGCCAGGTCCTGCTGCGGTTCGACGACGCTGCCGCCAGCATTCCGGACGGCGCTTTGGCGGCGCTCGCCGCGGCGGTGCCGGCCGCCGTCGAACGCCAGGACGCCGTGGTGATCTGCGATTACGGCACAGGCGTTCTGGCAGGGCCTGTCCGCGCCCGGCTCATAGAATGCCTCTCGCGGCGGGAACCGGACCCGCTGGTGGTGGTGGACGCGCACGACCCCCGTCCGTGGGCGGCGCTGGAACCGGACCTCGCCACGCCCAACGCCCAGGAGGCCGGAAGGTTGCTGGACCGCCGACTCACCGGCGGGCCGGAGCGCGCTGCCGTCGTCACGGAGCACGGGCAGCAGCTGCTGCAGGCCACGGGGGCGCGGGCAGTGGTGGTGACGCTCGACCGCGACGGCACCGTCCTGATCCCGTCCGCCGGCAATCCCCACCGGACCTGGGCACGGCCCGCCACCGAGAAGCAGGCGTCCGGGGCGGGCGACACGTTCGTGGCGGCGCTGACGCTGGCGCGGGCTGCCTCACTCCCGCTGACGGCCAGCCTGGATCTGGCGCAGGCGGCCGCCGACGTTGTGGTTCATCACCCGGGGACGTCCGTGTGCGGCACGCACGAGCTGGGGCGCTACCTCGAGAGCTTCGCGGACACCGCCCTGACGGCAGATGAGCTGGAACGGCACATCCGTGCCCACCGCAGCGACGGCCAGCGGGTGGTCCTGACCAACGGCTGCTTCGACGTCCTGCACAGCGGGCACACCCGGTACCTGAACCAGGCCAAGCAGCTGGGGGACATCCTGATAGTGGCGCTCAACAGCGATGACTCCGTGCGCAAGCTCAAGGGCCCAGGCCGTCCCATCAACAGCGTGGCGGACCGGGCGGCCGTTATTGCGGCTCTGAGCTGCGTGGACTATGTCACGGTCTTCGATACCCCCACGCCCATTCCGCTGATCGAGCAGCTGCGTCCCGAGATCTACGCCAAGGGCGGCGACTACACACCCGAAATGCTGGCCGAGACCGAGGCCGTGGAGGCCTACGGCGGGCGGGTCTCCATTCTGGACTATGTGGCAGAGCGTTCAACCACGGCCATGGTCCAGCGCATCCGCAACGGCGAGGGTGCTGCGGTTTCAGAAGCCTAGCCTCCGCTGATCGAGCCTGACGAGATCGAGGTTTCGACTGGCTCAACCGGCGGCACGGAGGTCAACTAGGCTTGCATCATGACGGAAGCGGCGGACAACTAATGGCACGGCGCGGCAAATCAGGCGGCAAATCCGGCGGCAGAACGGCTGACACAGCGGTGCGTGGAGTGGTGGAGCTGGCCAAGGGCGCCCGACCGGACGGTCCCGTCGAGGGCGTCTACTACATCGACACCGGGGACTGCGAGCTGATTGCGGACCAGGACAATTCCACGGGCTGGCTACTGCGGATCAACGGCGTCATGAGTTCGCATATCGACCTCGCCGATCCGTTGTTTCTGGACTTCGAATATATGCGCTGGATGGCCGCCCTCATCGAATCCCGCTGGCCCCCGGAATCCCGGCCCAAATTGCGAGGTCTCCACCTCGGCGGCGGAGCGTGTTCCCTGGCCCGCTACTTCCACGCCGCCTACCCCGACGCCCGCCAGGTTGTAGTGGAGCTGGACGGGAAGCTGGCCGACTACGTCCGCGGCTGGTTTGACCTCCCCAAGGCTCCGCTGCTGAGGCTGCGTGTGGGCGAGGCACGCGCCGTGACCGAAACGCTCACCCCGCAGACCCGCGACTTCATCATCCGGGACGTCTTCGCCGGTGCGCTGACGCCGCGTCCGCTGACTACGAGCGAGTTCAACGGCCATGCCAGGCGCGTGCTGGCACAGGGCGGCATCTACGTGGTGAATTCGGGCGATGCCCCTGACCTGAAGAATGCACGCCAAGACGCCGCCACCATCGCGGCTGCCTTTGAGCACACCGTGATCATTGCTGATCCCGCCATGCTGAAGGGCCGCCGCTACGGAAACATGGTGATGGCCGGCAGCGACCTGCCGTTCGACGATGACCCCCGGCTGGCACGCCGGCTCCTGGGCGGCGCGGTGCCCGCCCACATCTGGAACGACGACAAGGTGCGCGCCTTCGCCGCGGGGGCGCCGGTCCGGCACGACCCAGCAGCCCCAACGGTTGCTCCGTAACTGCCGTTTTTGCCTGAAAGTGCCGTTACGGAGCGATCAGCGAGTTCCGCCGCGTCCCAGCAGCGACTCCCGGTGGTCCGTCACCTCTTCGCGCAATGCCTGGACCACGGCCGCGACAGCCGGTCGCCGCATGGAGTCCGGCCGCAGCACCATCCAGTAGGGGAGCCGTTCGGCGAAGTGCTGGGGGAGCAGGCGCACGAGATCGGCATGCCTGTCGCCCATGAAGCAGGGCAGGAAGCCGATGCCCGCTCCTGCCCGGGTTGCCTCAACGTGTACAAACACGTTGGTGGAGCTGACCCCGTCCCGCATCGCCGGCACCAGACGCCGCGGAGCGTCGAGATCGTCCACCTGCAGCATGGAGTCCACGAAGTACACCAGCGGATGCGTGGTCAGGGCTTCCACGGAGTCCGGAGTTCCGTTCTGCTCCAGGTATGAGCGGGAGGCGTACATGCCCAGCACGTATTCACCCAGACGGAACGCTTCGGCCCGGTGCACCTGCGGTTCGCCCACCACCACCTCGATGTCGAGCCCGGAGCGCTGCTGCAGCGCCCGCCTCGTGACGGTGACGATCTCGACGCTGAGGCCGGGGTGGTCCCGCCGCAGTCTGGCCACAGCCGGGGCGGCGATGTAGGCGCTGAAGCCGTCCGTCGCGGTCATGCGCACGACGCCGGTCACCGGGTCGGGCGGGCGGCCCGAAGGTCCCAGCGCACGCACCGCGGTTTCGACCTGTTCCGCAACCATGACAGCCTGCGCGCCGAGTTCGGTCAGCTCCCAGCCGCCTGCCGCCCGTGAGAGGACGCGCCCGCCGAGCGCTTTCTCCAAGGCCGCAATCCTGCGCGAAACGGTGGTGTGGTTCAGTCCCAAGGCCTGTGCCGCCGTCGTGAATTTCGCCGAGCGGGACACCGCGAGCAGCACCAGCAGATCATCCGGATTGGCTTCCATATCTGCAATTTTGCACGAAACGCGTGCTGGATTGGCCATTGAACCCGGAACTTTCTGCAGCAATACTCAGGTGGACCGAAAGTGCCGTGATTCATGGCACGTGTCAGCGTTGACACTGTGAGGAGCAGACCATGAACGCAAAGAACCTTAGCGGCCGGAAGGCCGTGGTGACCGGCGGTGCCAGCGGCATCGGTGCAGCGTGTGCGCGGGAGCTTGCCGCGAGGGGAGCCAAGGTAGTGGTGGCTGACGTGGATGAAGCGGGCGCCGCGGCCCTCGCCGACCAGCTGGGCGGCACGGCATGGGCTGTGGACCTCCTGGATGTGGACGCCCTCGCGGCGCTGAGCCTCGACTGCGACATCCTGGTGAACAACGCCGGCATCCAGCAAATCAGCCCCATCGAGGACTTCGAGCCCGAAGCCTTCCGCCGGATCCTCAGGCTCATGCTTGAAGCACCGTTCCTGCTCGTCAGGGCGTCCCTGCCGCACATGTACGCCAACGGCTTTGGCCGCATCATCAACGTGTCATCCGTGCACGGGATCCGGGCCTCACCCTTCAAGAGCGCCTACGTTTCCGCCAAGCACGGCCTGGAAGGGCTGAGCAAAGTGACGGCGCTGGAGGGCGGCGAGCACGGGGTCACGTCCAACTGCATCAATCCCGGGTATGTCCGTACCCCCCTCGTCGAAAAGCAGATCGCGGACCAGGCCAAGGTCCACGGCATCCCGGAGTCGGAAGTCCTCGCCAAGGTCATGCTGACCGAGTCGGCGGTAAAGCGGCTCGTGGAGCCCGAGGAAGTCGCCTCGCTCGTGGCCTGGCTGGCCTCCGACGACGCCGGCATGGTCACCGGCGCAAGCTACACCATGGACGGCGGCTGGTCGGCACGGTAAAAACCCGGCCGTTAGGCTGGGACCATGCGCAAGGATTTCAGTCCCGCCGGGATGCCGTCCGCCGAGTTCTACCGGCTCCTGACGGCCGTTGTTGTTCCCCGCCCCATCGCCTGGGTATCCAGCACGTCCGCCGAGGGGGTGGACAATCTTGCTCCCCATTCCTTTTTCACCGTCGCGTCGGTGACCCCGCCGATCATCCAGTTCACCTCGGTGGGCAGGAAGGACTCACTGCGGAACATCTCGGCGCGGGGTGAGTTCGTGGTGAACCTTGCGCCGGCTGATTTCATGGCCGAGGTCAACGCGACCGGCACCAACTTCCCGCCGGAAGTCAGCGAGTTCGACGCCGCCGGCGTGACCCGGGAGCCTGGCCTGACGGTCGGTGTGTCGCGGGTGGCGGAGTCCCCCGTGGCCCTCGAGTGCCGGCTGCATTCGACGCTCGCGATGGGCGACTGCGTCCTGGTGTTCGGCGAGGTCACCCATGCCGCCATCTCCGCGGACGTCCTGGAGGGCGACCATCCCCGGATCGATCTCCTCGGACCGCTTGCGCGGCTCGGGCGCGATGAATGGGGGCACCTCGGGCCGGTCCAGGAGCTGGGCCGGATCCGCAGGTCTGACTGGCCTGGGGACTTTCAACGCCGGGACTCTTAACACCGGGACTTGCGACGCCTGGATGAACCGGACGCCTGAACTTGCGACGCCGGGACGAACTGGACGCCTGACGCACGCCTGCCGTGCGGGCCGCCGTCGGGCTTTCAAAGCGAGTGGGCCCGTCATCCGATTCCGAATGACGGGCCCACTCGGTGCCTCTGCAGGGCGGTCCTACTTCACGAACTCGTTCGTGTAGGTTTCCTCCAGCTTGATGTCCTTGTTTCCGACTTCCGGATTTGCCACCTGCTGGGTCTTCAGCACGGCCTGGACGCCATTCTCGGTGAAGGCGCCGTCCTTGCTGAGCGTCTTCTTCAGGTCCTCGATCACCTTGGCATAAAGGGCCTTGTCGCCGCCGGCGAATTTCTCGGGCATCTTTGCGGCGATCTCCTCGCCGGAATGCCCGTCGATGAATTCCAGGGTCCGTTTGATGGCCTTGGCGAGCTTGCCGGCCGTCTCCTTGTTCGCGTCCAGCCAGTCGGTCTTGGCGTAGAGGCTGGAGGACGGCCAGGCATCAGTCTCAAAGACTTCCTTGAGTCCGTCGGCCGTGCGGACGTCCTCCAGGATCACGGGGTCGTGGCCGATCCGCTTGGTCAGCACGGACACGTCCGGCTCGAGCATGACGGCCGCATCGACCTGGCCCTGCTCCACGGCCGCGACCGCCGATGAACCGGCGCCGATGGCGGACACCGCCGCATCCGTCTTCTGCAACCCGTTCTTGGCGAGGAGGTACTTGATGAACATGTCCGTGGACGACCCCGGGGACGTCACACCTACGTTCTTGCCCTTGAGATCGGCAAGGGTCTTGATCTTGCCTTCGTTCTTCGGTGCGACCAGCAGTGCCAGCCCGGAGGACCTGCCCATGTCCACGAACGCCTTGATCTTCTGGTTCTTGGCCTGCATCTGGATGGTGTGCTCGTAGTATCCGCTGGTCACGTTGGTGCTGCCGCCGATCATGGCCGTCAGCGCCTTCGAGCCGCCCTGCAGGTCCTGGAGCTCGACGTTCACGCCTTCCTCCTGGTAGTAGCCGAGCTCCTGCGCGAGCGTCGTGGGGAGGTACGTCAGGAGCGTCTGGCCACCGATACCGATGGTCACCTTGGAACTGCCGGCACCACCGGCCGCCGCGCTGCCAGACTGACCGGGAGGCGCCGCGGCCGGAGCGCCGCAGGCAGACAGGGCCAGGGCAACGGAGGCGATGAGGGTGAGCGGCCGGATGAGGCCGCGGCGCCTTTGCCGGTTTTCGTTCTGTGTCATCGGGGGTCCCTTCAAGGCAGTGATAGTGGATTGGTTTCGGCGCCGAGACTCCGGACGCCTCTTAGCGGTTGAGGACGATTGGACGGTCCAGGACGGCTGGGCTGTCTAGGAAGACTGCACTGTCTAGGAAGACTGCACTGTCTACGAAGACTGCACGGGGCGCCAGCGGAGCAGATGCCGCTCAAGTCGGTTGACGAGAAGGTCGATAATGAGGACCACGATCATCAGGATGAACATCCCGGCAAAGACGCCCTTGGTGTCGAAGACGCCCTGTGCCTGGGCGATCGCGTAGCCAACACCGGCAGACGCTCCGAGGTATTCGCCCACCACGGCGCCCGTGATGGCAAAGCCCACGCTGATGTGCAGGCTGGAGAAAATCCAGGTCAGGGCGCTGGGGATGAAAACGTGGCGGAGGAGCTGCTTCTCGGATGCCCCCAGCATCCGTGCATTGTCCACCAGTACCCGGTCAACGCTCTTGACGCCCTCAAGGGTGTTGAAGAAGACGATGAAGAACACGAGCGTGAAGCCGAACGCGACCTTGGACCAGATTCCCAGGCCGAACCAGAGCAGGAAGATCGGGGCCAGCACCACGCGGGGGAGGGCATTGAACATCTGCAGGAACGGGTCCAGCAGACGCTCGAGGAAACGCACACGGGCCAGGACGAAGCCGAGGAGAAGCCCGGCGGCAGCCCCCACCAGGAAGGCGAGGATGGCCTCCTGCATGGTGATCCACAGATGCGGGAAGACGAATCCTGAGGACACCCAGACCCAGACGGTCTGGAAGATATCCGACGGAAGCGGGAAGAAGAACTCGTCCACGATCCCGGCCCGCACGGACAGCTCCCAGGCGCCGAGGACCGCGAGGGTGAGGAGGAGTTGCGTGCTTCGCATCGCCAGCGGGGACATCTCGGTCCTGCGGGCACGCCGGCGTGTGCCGCCGTCCAGCGCCGCCGAAAGCCCGTTTTTCTTTGATCCCACGAGAGTCACGCGACTTCGCCCTCTTCCGCCATTGCCGTTTCGTACGTCTTTGAGACTTCGATCTTCAACCTGCCCCAGATCTCGCGGTGCAGGGCAACGAACTGCGGGTCATCACGGATGTCGAGCAGGTCGCGGGGGCGCGGGATGTCGATTTCGTAGCTTCCCACCACGGTGCTTCCGGGACCCGCCCCGAGGATCACCACTTCATCGGAAAGGGCGATGGCTTCGTCCAGGTCGTGTGTGATGAAGACGACGGCCTTGCCAGATTCCTGCCACAGCTGAAGGAGTTCGTTCTCCATGATCTGGCGGGTCTGCACGTCGAGTGCTGAAAATGGTTCGTCCATAAGCAGGACATCCGGGTTGACGATCCAGGCCTGCGCGATGGCTGTGCGCTTGCGCATGCCGCCGCTGAGCTGGTGCGGATAGCGATCTGCGAAATTCTTGAGGCCAACCTTCTCGAGCCAGCGCCGTGCCTCCGAATGGGCTTCCGCCTTCGGCACGCCGGCCATCGTCAGACCGAGGCTCACGTTGTCGAGCACCGTCTTCCACGGCAGGAGGGGGTCCTGCTGGAACATGTACGAGGCCCGTCGGTTGACCCCGCTCACGGGTTCCCCAAAGCTCTTCACGTCGCCTGTGCTCGGGTTCAGCAGCCCCGCCGCCATGTTGAGGATGGTGGACTTGCCGGAACCGGTGGGACCGACAATCGAGACAAACCTGCCGGGCTCGACTTTGAGGTTGATGTCGCGGACGGCGAAGTAGGTCTCACCCCCGGGCGTGGGGAACTGTTTGGTGCACCCGGTGAGTTCCACCGCGTACGTTGACGTGTCTGCCTGTGCAGCTGGCATCATTGCACTCTTTCCGGCCGGGGGTGGCCGATTGTTATCGCTGCTGATTCTTACTCGGTCGGACATTTTGTGCGTCGACTCCAGCCCCGCCGCGTCGGCTTTGACGAGCTGGGCCTGGATTGCCACATCGTGGGTTCACCATCATGATGTGGACCTGATGCTAGCAGTAACCCGGGTCACACTCAACGGCCGGCGGGAGTTTGATGGCCAAGCGGACCAATGGGCCGGCGCCTGAACCGCGGGCTCATACACTTTGTCCATGAGCCCCAACGAATCATCGGCGACGCCTTTGCTGGTACTCCGGAAGATCACGTCCATCCTGGACGCTTTTTCCCTCGCCCAGCCAGAGCTGTCCTTGGCCGAGATCCGGGCCGCGACCGGCGTGCCCCACTCAACCGTCCAGCGCCTCGTGGCGAACATGGTCCAGGAGGGCATCCTGGACCGGCACGGGGACAGATTCCGCGTGGGGGTCCGGATGGCCCACTGGGCCGCCCCGGCCACCCAGGGTCTGGACTTCCTTGAACTGCTGACGCCCGTGCTGCGGAGATTGCGTGATGACCTCGGTGAGACTGCCTGCGTTTTCCGGGAGTCGCAGGGAAAGCGGGTATGCATAGCGCTGGCGGAGACGCGGCGAATGCTCAGGAGGGTGGTGCAGGTGGGCGAAATCATGCCGCTGCACGTGGGTGCCGCAGGGCGCGTCCTCCTGGCGTGGAACCCGGACGTGGCCGATCAGGTCTACCGCTCCGGGCTCCGCTCGCTGACGGACCAGACCATCACTGACGCCGCAAACCTCGAGGCAGCAGTCGCCAGGACCAAGGCTGACGGGTTCGCCATCACCACCGGCGAGCGCGTCTCTGGCGCGAGCGGAATCTCGGCCCCGATCTTTGGGCCACAGGCCGAACTGTATGGGGCGCTCACTGTCATGGGTCCCGCCATGAGAATGCCGTACGACGTCTGCGCCTCCTGGGTTGAGCCCGTTCTTGCCGCGGCGGAAGAGTCTACGCGGGTTATCGGGGGAACAATTCCGCAGGAGGGGCTATCCACATCGTGGATTTAGGTCCACAATATGAAATAGTCTGGCGCCCGAGGAGAACTGCTCAATAGGCTCCCTGCTAACCCAATCTGTGACGCCTGCCACGGATTTTTGCCGGCGCCGGCAGAACAGGAGTCCCCAATGGTGAACGCTTCCGAGACCGGCACGCGAGGCGACGAGCCCCGCACTGCCACCGAGCCCGCCATGCGGCATGCCCCCGGGCCCTTGGCCGGCGTGCGTGTCCTTGAACTCGGGTCCCTGATTGCGGGTCCCTTCGCGGGCCGTCAACTTGCCGACTTCGGTGCGGAAGTCATCAAGATCGAATCGCCCGACAGGCCGGACCCGATGCGGGAATGGGGCAGGGCCCGGGTTCATGGGCACACGCTCTGGTGGTCCGTGCAGTCCCGCGGGAAGAAGTGCGTGACGCTCGATTTGAAATCGCCGCGCGGACGCGAGCTTTTCCTGGAACTCTGCCAGGAAGCTGACGTGATCCTGGAGAACTTCCGTCCCGGCACGCTTGAGAAGCTTGGCCTTGCCCCCGAGGAACTCTGGAAGGTTAATCCCGGGCTCATCATTGCCAGGGTGTCCGGCTATGGCCAGACGGGACCGGATGCGCAAAAGCCAGGATACGCTTCGGTGGCCGAGGCCCGGGGAGGGCTGCGTTACCTCAACGGCTATCCCGACCAGGCACCTCCGCGCACTGGCATCTCGCTCGGGGACAGCCTGGCGTCGCTCTATGCCCTGCAGGGCATTCTGCTGGCCCTGTACTGGCGGGACGCGCGGGGAGGAACGGGCCAGGTGGTGGACGTGTCCCTCGTGGAAGCATGCTTTTCACTTCTGGAAAGCGCCGTGCCCGATTACGCGGCGACCGGCGTCGTCCCGGGACCCAGCGGCTCGGGACTGAAGGGGATCGCGCCGTCGAACATCTTCCGTTCCAGTGACGGCAAGTGGGTGGTGATTGCCGCAAACCAGGACTCGGTCTTCGTGCGGCTGGCTGCCGCCATGGGACGCCCCGAATTGACGTCGGACCCGCGCTACAGCAACCACGCGGCGCGGGGCGCGCACCAGGAAGAACTGGAATCGCTGATTGCCGAATGGGCGGCCGGCTATAGCCATGACGGGCTGACCTCGCTCCTGGACCGGCACTCCGTACCGAACAGCCCGGTCAGCAGCATCGAGGACATCTTCGAGGATCCCCAGCTTCGCGCGAGGGGAATGCTGGTGGACGTACCGGACGAACAGCTGGGTACCGTGGTCCAGCCCGGAATCATTCCCAGGCTGACGCGGAGCACGGGGCAGATCGGCTGGAGCGGCCCGCTGACGCCGGGCTCCCACAACCGGGACATTTACGAGGGGCTGCTCGGGCTCTCCGACAAGGAACTGCAGGACGCCAAAGACGAAGGTGCCATCTGATGAACGATGTACAGGCCGCACGGTCCGTTTCCATTGTGGATGTCAGTCCCCGGGACGGACTTCAGAACGAGAAGGTGCCCGTCAGCACCGAGGACAAGCTGCGGCTCATCAACGAGCTCATCTCCCTGGGTGCCCGCCGGATTGAGGCCGTCAGCTTCGTAAACCCAAGGAAAGTCCCGCAGATGGCGGACGCGGATGCGGTCATGGCGGGCGTGCCCCGCGATACCGGTGCAAGCTTCATCGGGCTGGTCCTGAACACCAGGGGTGCCGTCCGTGCCGTTGACGCGGGCGTGGACGAGATGAACTACGTACTGCCGGTGACGGACGCCTTCGCCGCCGCAAACCAGAACACCACCGTGGTCGCAGCCCTCGACTCCCTGGAGGAAGTATCCTCGATCGCCGCCGCGGCTTCGATTCCGCTCACAGTGACGGCCGCCGTCGCATTTGGCTGCCCCTACCAGGGCGACGTGTCCCAGGAGCAGACCCTCTCGGTGGTCCGCAGCGCACTGCAGCGCGCGATGCTGGCTGAGGTCGCGCTCGCAGACACCATTGGCTGCGCCGTCCCGTGGCAGGTCGGCGAAGTGTTTGCCGGGCTGCGCTCGGAAACCGACGTGCGGCTGCGGGCGCATCTGCACGAGACACGCCACACCGCCCTGGCCAATACGTACGCGGCGATGGCGGCCGGCGTCGGGGTGTTCGACAGCGCGGTAGGAGGCCTGGGCGGCTGCCCCTTTGCCCCCGGTGCCGCCGGCAACGTCTCCACCGAGGACTTGGCGTGGATGCTGGGGCGTGCCGGGTTCGAAACGTCCATTGATCCGGTGCGCGCCACGGAACTCGGCCGCTGGATCTGCGCCAAAGTGGGGACGGCGCCACGCTCCGGGCTAGCGGGCGCGGGGGTCTTTCCGAAGGCTGCCTGAACCGCTGAACAGCCTGAGCCGCTGATCAGCCGGTGCGCTAATCAGCAGGTCTGCTAATCTGCCGGTGCGCCGGACTGCCGGATGTAGTCCTCCACGATCGATTCCGGGATGCGGTAGGACTTCCCGAAGCGGACGGAGGCCAGCGTCCGGGACTTGACCAGCCGGTAGACGGTCATCTTCGACACCCGCATCGCCGCCGCGACTTCTGCGATGGTCAGATAGGCGGTGGGTAAGTTTGCAATGGACATGGAAAACGCACTCCTTTGTGGGGCCGGGACGGGACGCTCTCGGCTACTCCGGCCGCCTCAGCTGCCGGTAATCGTAGAAGTACACGCGTCCGGAGGACCTCAACCCCACGGAATTGCCGTTCCTCAGCTCCACGATGCCTTCCCGCCGGCCGTTGAATGGGTCATCGGCCACCACTGCGTCGCCGATCTTGTAGGGGATGGCCGCCGTCCGTGCGCGGCTCAGGGTTTTACTCAGGAAACCGGACAGCCGTCCGGCTCGGATGGAGGCAGCCGGGGCTTCGGCGGTGAACTGGGTCATCGGAACCACTCCTTCGCAGTGTGACCATTCGTCGATTCACTGGCGGTGCGGATCCGGTAGCGATTGTCGGAGAGTTCTCCAAGCCGGGGTGCACCGTGGGAACAACACTAGACAGCGCACCCAAGAGGCACACGAGTAGCAACTACCCCAATTTTCCCAGCGGCAACACTTGCTCTCCTGGGTACTACCTGCCTCTGGAGACCGTCGCGGCCGAACGGCGGCGGATGCTCCGCTGAGCGCCGTCTGGTATTCCAGACACCTCGGCGCCACAGCCTAGTACTTAGACCCGGCGGAAGGTGCACGATTAAGTACGGTATCCCGGACTCGACTTCATTCCGGAACCTGAACGACGGAGGAAAAATGACAGCGGTCGTACCCCTGCAAAGGGAAGCAGCGGCTCCGGCAAAGGCGGCGAAGGCGGCGACGAAAGTCCCGGCGGCAGAAAATACGCTTCGCATTCTCAAACTGCTGGCCTCCAAACGCGGGCCGATGGCGGCGTCGAACATTGCCACCGCCCTGGGACTGCCGCGTTCCAGCGTCTATCACCTCCTGGGCGTGATGGAGGCGAACGGCTTCGTCCTGCACCTCCACGAGGAGCAGCGCTACGGCCTCGGCATCAGCGCCTTCGAGCTCAGCTCCGCGTATTCGCGGCAGGAACCGCTGTCCCGGCTGGGGCGGCCGGTGCTGGCCTCGCTCGTGGACGCGATCGGCGAAAGCGCGCACCTCGCGGTCCTGCACGGGCGCGACGTCCTGTACATCGTGGAGGAGCGGGCCAAGAACCGGCCGTCGCTGGTGACCGACGTCGGCGTCCGGCTTCCGAGCCATCTCACCGCCAGCGGCCGTGCCATCCTTGCCGCGCTGCCGAAGTCCCAGGTGCGGGCGCTCTATCCGAACGCTGCCGCGTTCAGCGCCAGGCACGAGGTGGAGGGCGCCAT
This sequence comes from Arthrobacter sp. 10L430, assembly GCF_056395245.1. NCBI lineage: Bacteria > Bacillati > Actinomycetota > Actinomycetes > Micrococcales > Micrococcaceae > Arthrobacter > Arthrobacter sp. 10L430. The sequence continues at coordinate 94,340 of NZ_JBFTJD010000014.1, forward strand.
TATGAAGTACTCGGCGCTGTCCTCGCATCTTGACCAGGTCCGCCAGCGCGGCTATGCCACGGAACATGGTGAAGTCACGCCGGGCTTCGGCTCCATCGCCGCCGCCGTCACGGATCACCTGGGATGGCCGACGGCGGCAGTCGCCGTCACGTTCCTCGAGGACAAACTGCCGGCGGACCAGTGGCCGGCGCTCGCCGCCCGGGTGCAGAGGGTGGCCAACGAGCTGTCGGTCCGGATCCACGGCCGCCCGGCGCAGTAGTACTGCGCCGGGCGGGCGATGGCCGGCAGCTGTGCAGCCCGCGGCCGGGCGCCTGTGCGTTGCCCGGCGGAACGTTTTACCGCCGGGCGTGTGTGGAGGATGCGCTGGCCGCGTCCACAACCGGGAGGGACGCGGTCTCATCCACGAGCTCCGCGCGGGCCAGGCCATGGCCGCGGACCCACAAGCGGTAGGCCAGCAACAGCAGGCCCAGCCAGACGGCGCCCACGTAAAGCGCCACCCGGGTGTCTTCGAAAACTCCCAGGACGGCGATCACCACGGCCATGAAGCCGATGGTCAGGACCGACGCCGCGGGCCACCAGGGGGAAGGGAATTCCGACGCCGGCAGGCCGCTGCGGGCGATCTCGCGCTTCATCGCGACATGGGAGGCGAGGATCATCACCCAGACCCACACTGTGGCGAAGGTGGCGATCGAGGCGATCAGCACGAAGACGTCCTCCGGAATGACGGCGTTCAGGACCACGCCCACCAGCAGAATGCCGGTCATCATCACCACCGTCATCCACGGCACCCCGTGGCGGGACACCTTCGCGAAGCTCTGTGGGGCGTGGCCCTGGCGCGCCAGGCCGAACAGGATGCGCCCGGCCCCGAAGATGTCACTGTTGATCGCGGACAGCGCCGCCGTGATCACCACTGCGTTAAGAATGTGCGGTGCGGCCGGAATGCCCAGCCCGCTGAAGATCTGTACAAACGGGCTGCCGCCGCTGCCGATTTCGTTCCACGGAGACAGGCTCATCAGCACACCCAGGGTCAGCACATAAAACAGGAGCACGCGGACGGGTACGGTGTTGACGGCCTTCGGGATCACCTTTTTGGGGTCGGCCGCTTCACCGGCGGTGATGCCGATCGTTTCGATCCCGCCGAAGGCGAACATCACGACGGCGAACGAGGCCAGGAGCCCTTCGAAGCCGTTGGGGAAAAGGCCGCCGTGTTCGACGAGGTTGCCCAGCCCGGGAGCCACCGTGGACCCTCCGGTGTGGAAGCCGAAGACAATGATGGCGGCGCCGCCGGCGATCATGCCGATGATGGCCGCGACTTTGATCAGGGAGAACCAGAACTCCAACTCGCCGAAAACCTTGACGCTCAGCAGGTTAAGTGCGGCCAGGAAGAAGATGATGGCCAGGACCCAGATCCAGCGTTCAACCTCCGGGAACCAGAAGCCCATGTAGATGCTGAATGCCGTGACATCAGCAATGGCCACGATCGCCATCTCGAAGACGTAGGTCCAGCCGGTCACGAAACCGGCGAACGGGCCCAGATACCGGCTGGCGTACTGGCCGAAGGAGCCGGAAACGGGATGCCGCACGGCCATTTCTCCGAGGGCGCGCATCACCATGAAGACCGCCGCGCCGCCGATCATGTAGGCCAGCAGCACGGCCGGCCCGGCCTTTTGGATGGCGGAAGCGGAGCCGTAGAACAGTCCCGTGCCAATTGCCGATCCCAGGGCCATAAAACGGATGTGGCGGACGTTGAGACCACGGTGCAGAACGGTTTCGACGGCGGCGCTGACTGCTGTGCCAGCGGTCCCGGCGGGTTTTCCGTCGGTTCCGTCCAGTGCCGGCTTGGTTGCTGTTGGGGCTTGTTGCATGCGAATACCTTCTCGTCATTGGGAGGGGGATCGCTATCCAGCAGACCATGTTTGGCGAAGCTGTGATGAGGCTCACGGGCAGTTCGTGTCTTCGATTTCAGACTGCCCTGCGAACTATCGGGATCGTCGGCAGTGCGGAGCACCAGGCGTCGGGACCCGGCCGGGCCACTAAGAGACCGGGCTCGGCCCACGCCGCTATATTGTCTGTGCCTCGTGAAATGCTTCGGGTATGGAAAGCAGTGCGGTTGTGGAGACAGTGGAGGCCATCGATGCTTCTGTCGCTGCGCTGGCTGTTCTTGTCCGACGCGGGGCGGGAATCGTGGTCTCGGCCGGGGGCGATCCGCTGCAGGAGCAGGCGGACGGGTGCCTGGACGGCCTGGCTGAGGTGGCCAGGATTGAAGCCCGCCTGGCAGCTCTGAAAGTGCATCTTGCCGCCGGTTACGCGGCTACGGCCAAGGCCATGGCGCCGCCGCCGGTGTCCCGGCAGGAAAGTACCGCCCGGGACATGGCTGTGACTGCTGAGGTCGCCTGTGTCCTGACGGTCAGTGAAAGCGCCGCGGGTGCCCTGCTGTACGAGGCATCCGTCTTGACGGCCGGCCTGCAGATGACATTATCCGCGCTGCAGGCGGGCAGCATTTCATGGCAGCATGCCCGGATCGTGGCGGACGAAACCACGAACCTCGGCACGGCCGGAGCGGTGGCGCTGGAGGCGCATTTCCTGGACCCTGGTGCACCGAATCCGGCGCGGGGCTGCCCGGCCGGCGAGCTGGTCCCTTCCCGGTTCCGCGCGAAGGTCCGTTCTTGGCGGGAGCGGCACCACCCGGTCAGCATCGAAAAACGCCACATCCGCAGTGCTGCGGACCGGCGAGTGGAGTACACCCCGGACCGGGACGGCATGGCCTGGCTCTCGGCCTACCTGCCCGCTGACCAGGCCGCCGGGATCTGGGACCCGCACCACCGCCGCCGCACGGGCTCTGCAGGGGCAGGGCGAGGCGAGGACCCTCACCCAGCTCCGCGCCGATATCGCCGCGACCTGGCTCCTCACGGCAGGCCTCGAAGAAACACTGGCCGGCACGGCCGACGAGGCCGTCGACGGCGCACCGGGGCGTGCCGGGAGCGGCGGCGCTGCGGGCGGCCCGGTGATTGGCCCCCGGAGCGGCCCCACCGGCGCCAGTACTGTTGAGGGCGCGTTCGGTGGCTGCGTGCCGGCCGGTGGTGTGCCGTCGCCGGCAGCACAGGTCCTGATCACGGTTCCGGTGTTCTCGCTGCTGGGCCTGACCGAGGAGCCGGCCATGCTGGATGGGTACGGGCCGGTGCCGCCGTCCATGGCTCGTCGGCTCGTCGCCGAGGGGGCGTCGTCGTTCCTGAGGGTGCTGACCGACCCTCGTGATGGTGCACCGCTGGAGATCGGACGGACCAGCTACCGCGTTCCCACGGCGCTGCGACGATGGCTACGGCTAAGGGACGGGAAATGCTCGTTTCCCGGCTGCAGCAGCCAGTCCCTGGACAACGAAGCGGACCACCTCCTCGCCTGGTCCGACGGCGGGACCACCGGAATCAGCAACCTGGGCCAACCCTGCCCGAAACACCACCGGCTTAAACATGCTTCGGCATGGACACCTACCGCCGCTAGCGCCAACGACCCGCCGCGCTGGACCTCACCCACCGGACGCCACTGCGCCAGCGGACAACCCGACTGGGAACCACCACTCTGGCCACCGCAAATCCTGGCCGTGCTCAACGACCCGGCCACACTCAATGGTCTTTGCGCCGGCGTGCCCGAAAACCCCGCCCTGCCCGAACCGCCCGACGACGGGGATGTCCGCGCAGCAGCCTAAACGTGCAGCCTGAACGTAGGGGCCTCAGTGTTATTTGCCCGGCGTTCTACGCCTGCCCATCTGCCGGTTCGGTGGTAGCTGGCAGGCCTGGCTCAGCGGTAGCCCGTGGCGTCTGCTGGCAGCACGTTCAAAGGGGCCCCTTGCGGCAATTGACCGCGACGGATACCTGCCATGGTTTTTGATGAGCGGCCTTGTCTGGAATACCGGACAGGTGCGCTCTGAAACCCCTGTTTACGCCGCCGGGGAGGGGCTTTAGTAGATACAGAAGCACTCCGCTCTCCCAAAACAGCAACACGAAGGAGCCATCATGGCACCCGCCGATTTCACCACCGGTGCCCGCCCGGTCAAAGCAGCCCGCGGCACCGAGCTCACCGCCAAGTCCTGGCAGACGGAAGCCCCCCTGCGCATGCTCATGAACAACCTGGATCCGGAAGTCGCCGAGCGCCCGGATGACCTGGTGGTCTACGGCGGCACCGGCCGGGCGGTCCGGTCCTGGGCCGCGTTCGATGCCATCACCCGCACCCTGGAGACCATGGAGAAGGACGAGACCCTGCTGGTCCAGTCCGGCAAGCCGGTCGGGGTCTTCCGCACCAACGAGTGGGCGCCGCGCGTGCTCCTGGCCAACTCCAACCTCGTGGGCGACTGGGCGAACTGGCCCGAGTTCCGCCGGCTCGAGGCCGAGGGCCTGATGATGTACGGTCAGATGACCGCCGGCTCATGGATCTACATCGGCACCCAGGGCATCCTGCAGGGCACCTTCGAAACCTTCGCGGCCATCGCCCGCAAGCTCACCGGCGATGAGAACGGCACGCTCGCCGGCACCCTGACGCTCACCGGCGGCTGCGGCGGCATGGGCGGCGCCCAGCCCCTCGCCGTCACGCTGAACGACGGCGCCTGCCTGATTGTCGACGTCGACGAGACCCGCCTGCGCCGCCGTGCCGGCAAGCGCTACCTCGACGAAGTAGAAACCGACCTCGACGCCGCGATCGCCAAGGTCCTGGCGGCCAAGGAAGAACGCCGCGGCTGGTCCGTCGGCTACGTCGGCAACGCCGCCGAGGTCTTCCCGGAGATCCTGCGCCGCCACCACGCCGGCGAACTCACCGTGGACATTGTCACCGACCAGACCTCCGCCCACGACCCCCTGTCCTACCTGCCCGAAGGCATCACCGTGGCCGAATGGCAGGCCGAGGCTGCCGCGGACCCGGAAGGGTTCACCAAGAAGGCCCAGGCCTCGATGGCCAGGCACGTCCAGGCCATGGTCGAATTCCAGGATGCCGGCGCCGAGGTCTTCGACTACGGCAATTCGATCCGTGACGAGGCCCGCAAGGGCGGCTACGACCGCGCGTTCGAGTTCCCCGGCTTCGTCCCGGCCTACATCCGTCCGCTGTTCTGCGAGGGCCTGGGCCCGTTCCGCTGGGTGGCGCTCTCCGGGGACCCGGAGGACATCGCCGTCACGGACAAGGCCATCAAGGAACTCTTCCCCGAGAACAAGCACCTGCACCGCTGGATCGACGCCGCCGCCGAGCGCGTCGAGTTCGAGGGCCTGCCGGCCCGCATCTGCTGGCTGGGCTACGGCGAACGCGCCAAAGCCGGCCTGCTGTTCAACCAGCTCGTCAAGGAAGGCAAGGTCAAGGCCCCCATCGTGATCGGCCGCGACCACCTCGACTCCGGCTCCGTGGCCTCCCCGTACCGCGAGACCGAGGCCATGGCCGACGGCTCCGACGCGATCGCCGACTGGCCGCTGCTCAACGCCCTGCTCAACACCGCCTCCGGCGCCACCTGGGTCTCGATCCACCACGGCGGCGGCGTCGGCATCGGCCGCTCCATCCACGCCGGCCAGGTCTCCGTCGCCGACGGCACCGACCTCGCCGCGCAGAAACTCGAACGGCTCCTCACCAACGACCCCGGCATGGGCGTCATCCGCCACGCCGACGCCGGCTACGACCGCGCCCTCGAAGTCGCCAACGAACGCGGCGTCCGCATCCCCATGTCAGAAACCCGCTAACCCCAGCTCGCGAAAACCTCGTCGATTGCTCCGTAGGTGCCGTTTTGAGCCTTGAAAAGGGCCGTTACGGAGCAATCGATCGGAGGACCGGCTAACAATTAGACCTAGGTAGATATCAATGACCATCACAACGCAAGCACCCCTGACAGTCACCCTCGGCTCCAGCGGAGTGACCCCCGAGGACGTCGTCGCCGTCGCGCGCCACGACGCGAAGGTGACCATCTCCACCGAAGCGCTGGAGACGGTGGCCAAGGTCCGGGCCCACATCGACGACCTCGCCTCCAGCGACGTCCCCGCATACGGAATCTCAACGGGCTTTGGGGCTCTGGCCAACCGGCACATCCCCAATGAGCTGCGCACCCAGTTGCAGAAATCGCTCATCCGCAGCCACGCCGCCGGCATGGGCCCGGCCGTGGAGCGCGAAGTGGTCCGCGGCATCATGTTCCTGCGGGCCAAGACCCTCGCGTCCGGCCGCACCGGTGTCCGTCCGGTGGTGCTGCAGACGATGGTGGACGTGCTCAACGCAGGCATCACCCCCGTCGTCCGCGAGTTCGGTTCGCTGGGCTGCTCGGGCGACCTCGCGCCTCTTTCGCACTGCGCGCTCGTGCTGATGGGCGAGGGCGAGGCGACGGGACCAGACGGCGAGCTCTACGGAGCCAAAGGCAGCCGCCCGGTCGCCGACCTCCTCGCCGCACACGGGATCGCACCCGTCACGCTCGCGGAGAAGGAGGGCCTGGCACTCGTCAACGGCACCGAGGGCATGCTCGGAATGCTCCTCATGGCCATCGCGGACATCCGGCAACTGCTGACGACGGCGGATATCACCGCCGCCCTCAGCGTCGAGGCGCTGCTCGGCACCGATCAGGTGTTCCTGCCGGAACTCCACGCGGCCCTGCGGCCGCACCCGGGCCAGGCTGCCAGCGCGGACAACATGCTGCGGGTGCTGTCCCATTCCCCGATTGTGGCCTCCCACCGGGTGGGGGACTCCAAGGTGCAGGACGCGTACTCGCTGCGTTGCGCACCCCAGGTGGCCGGGGCGGTCCGGGACACCGTGGACCACGCCGCCCTCGTGGCCTCGCGCGAACTGGCAGCCGCCATCGACAACCCGGTGGTGCTTCCGGACGGCCGCGTCTCCTCCAACGGCAACTTCCACGGCGCTCCGGTGGCGTACGTGCTGGACTTCCTGGCCATCGCTGTGGCCGACCTGAGCTCCATTGCCGAACGGCGCACGGACCGCATGCTGGATCCCGCACGCTCCCACGGCCTGCCCGCATTCCTCGCCGGTGATCCGGGCGTGGACTCGGGGCTGATGATTGCGCAGTACACGCAGGCGGGGCTGGTCTCTGACAACAAGCGGCTTGCGGTTCCGGCCTCGGTGGACTCCATTCCGAGCTCCGCCATGCAGGAGGACCACGTGTCCATGGGCTGGCATGCCGCACGCAAGCTCCGGAAGGCAGTGGAGAACCTGCGCCGTGTCCTGGCGATCGAACTCGTGACGTCTGCCCGGGCCATCGACATGCGCACGCAGCTTTCCGGCGGTGAACTGACTCCGGGTCCGGCCGGTACCGCCGTCGTCTCCGCGCTGCGCAACGTCGTCGACGGTCCGGGGACGGACAGGTTCCTGTCGCCGGAACTGGAAGCGGCGGACCTGCTGGTGGCGTCCGGCGAGGTGCGGGCGGCAGCCGAATCCGCCGTCGGAATCCTTGCCTGAGGCAGAACAATATGCGGCGCCGGGAAACATTTCCCGGCGCCGCCGAAATACTCTGCAACGCTCCGGGAACGAGCCCGCCGAGTGTAGTAGAACTGAAGGTGTAGTGAAAGTCACATCGACGATGCTGTGGCGGAAGAACATCCACAAAGGGGTAGAAGTTCAAATGAAAGCACGCGGGGCAGTCCTGTCCAGGCGCATCGCACACGCTGCAACGGTTTCCAACTGGGGATCATTGCGGCCGGGCGAGCGGGTCGAAATCCTCAAGCATGCGCATGTCATTGCGGCAGGCGAGGTTGAGGAGATTTCGCGGAGCGGCAACGTTCTCTGGCTCGTAGGCAGCGGGCATTCGGAGACGCAGCCCTACATGAAGTCCGACGGCGTGCAGGTCCGCCGGGCCTAACGCATGTGGTCCGAACCTAACGCACGTGGCAGGACCTGTCAGTAAAAGGGTTTAGGCACAAGACAGCCCCCGGCCCTGGGACCGCCCGCTTTTCAGCGGGGCGAGACCAGGGGCGGGGGCTCTTTGCGTGTTAAGCTGCGATGTCCTCGTGGGTTTCGCCAAAGGGGACGGAATCGTCGAGGGCGACGGTGTACCGGCCGGGTTCAAGCCGGGTCACGCGGATGCCGCAGGTGCCTTCTTGGGCAGCTGCTTCGATCAGGGCTTCAACCGCATTTTCCAAGCCCTCGTGGACCTGGTCCGCGCTGGTGAAGGCCAGGTGGATGGACCGGGAAGCCGACGAGCCTAACGCGGGAGACGAAGCGGTTGGGCGCTCCATTGTTGCTGTGCTCATGTGCCAAACTTTCTGTGATTCGTGCCGATGCCGGAGACTATTCTACCCGCCCGTCGGGTCAGACGTAAGATGACTGGCATTTGACAGCCGCCTTGACCGGCATTGTCTTGTCCTTTTGGCCCGTCCCGTTACGGCGGGACTCACGGCCGGATTTGGAGCGCCCGCCGGGCGGGGCGGCCGGATGTGGATCGGGTAACGGGCGGCGCGTATCCTGAAATCAAGCGGGATGCGTGGTGAGCTGGAAGCATGGCACTGAAGAGGTTTTTGTCCCGGGCAGCCCGGGCCCTGGCGGGGATGCTCGGGTTCGTGGTCGTGAGCGGTATCTGCGGGGTCCTGGTGGCAAGCTTCATCGTGCCGGCGGCCGCCTTGGCCGGCACCGGGGTGAGCCGGTCGATCTCCTACTTCAACAGCCTTCCAACCGACCTGGCGGTGCAAACGCCGGCGCAAACCACCAGGATGGTGACCGCGGACGGAAAGCTGATCGCCAGTTTCTATGACGAAAACCGGGTGCGGGTCCCGCTCAAAAACATGTCTCCGTTCATCAGGAACGCGCTCGTGGCCATCGAGGACAGCCGTTTCTACGAGCACAGCGGAGTGGACACCCAGGGTGTTCTCCGGGCGCTGACCAGCAACATCACCCGCGGAGAGCGGCAGGGGGCGTCCACCCTCACCCAGCAGTACGTCACCAACGTGGCCAACGAGTCCCTGATATCCGCAGGACGCGAGGACCAGGTGGTCCTCAGCGGCCAGAAGAGCATGGGGGACAAGCTGCGCGAGATGCGGCTCGCCATGGCGCTGGAAAAGAAGTACACGAAGGACCAGATCCTCGAGGGTTACCTCAACATCGTCTTCTTCAACCGCAACGCGTATGGCATCGAGGCGGCCGCCCAGTACTTCTTCAGCGTTCCGGCCAGCAAACTCACCCTGCCCCAGGCGGCCCTGCTGGCCGGGCTGGTCAACAGCCCCAGCTTCTATGATCCGGTGACCAATCCGAAGAACTCCGTCAAGCGGCGCAACCAGGTCCTGGACGCGATGCTGGAACAGGGCAAGATCACCAAGAAACAGCATGACGCCGCCAAAGCCTCCGGCGTGGGCCTGAAGGTCAGGCCGTCCCGGCAGGGTTGTGCCGCCGCCGCGATAGCCCCGTACTTCTGCGACTACGTCACCCATCTGATCCTGAACAACCCGGCGTTTGGCCCGGACACCCAGGCACGCGAGCAAAAGCTGTACCGTGGCGGGCTGACCATCACCACCACGCTGGACAGCAGGCTGCAGGCGGCCGCGCAGGCACAGGTGGACTCGACGGCCGGGGCCAATCCGGCCAAATGGGGCTCGTCCCTGGTCTCCGTCCAGCCGGGAACCGGCAAGATCCTCGCCATGGCGCAGAATACGGTGTTCCTTCCCC